>JAFLCP010000013.1 GCA_017303505.1 Planctomycetota bacterium
GAAGCATTACCGGCATTTCAAAAGAAGGTTGGCAATACCTATGGGTTCGCTTCATCGATGATGAAGACGCGACCGCCAAGGCTCTGATCAAACGCCCTGTCGCAGCCTATGTCGAACAAGTCTATCCCTACGGTAACTTCAGTGGTCTTGGAATCGGAGTCTGATCAATGGGAGACCAGTTCCGCAAAGTTCAGCCCGGCGATCCGTTGAAAATTCCTGCCGAAGCATGGAACGCTTTGGTGGATTTATCGCGGCTCCAAAAGAACCAGAGACACGATCAACTTGCCGACTCCGAAGGAACATCGCGTCAAACCACACTAGCAAAAGTGCGCAACCAGACTGGCATCGATCTGGAGAGATTCTCGATCGTCGCCCTTGGCACTCCGATCATTACGCCTGCTGCGAACCTCGTTGAGTTCAAGCGTCAGATCAGCTTTCAAGGCATTGTGCCCAGCGCCACCACGGGGCCACGCTTCGGTGTCCTGCTCGAACCACTCAAGAACAATTTCATTGGCACTGCGGCAGTCGGTGGATGTGTCCTCACACGCATTTCCGTTGGCTCGTTTGCCTACACATGCGCAGAGACAGTGGTTGGGCAGAACGGCTATCTCCGCAGCGTTCCGCACGGTCCAGCATCGGTCCTATGGATCGAATCGACCGGTGCAATGCGCTGGGCAGTGATTCGCTTTGATGATGCCAACTACGAGGAGATCGTGTTCATCACCAGCAACATTCCCGATGGCAATGGCTATTACCCAGGCGTCGTCCAAAAGTTCGACGTCGCATCGAAAACCTGGAGCACGATCTTTGATTGCAAGGTGGTGGATGCCAACAAATGACCCTTTATCCACGTCGCTACATCGCCACCTCGGTACGTGGCTCGGTCGAAGGCCTGCCTGTGTATGCGGCGACTTGTACGCATCAGCGCTCCGGGCAAGGACCCAAACGCCAACTCGGGCATTTCTTAGGAATCGTGAATGGAGAACCTTTGTATGCAGTATCTAATTGTGAGTTTCCTCAGATGGGTCGCTACCTCATGCGTTATGTGGGGTTCGCTGACCTACCTGTCTACGCCATCGTTTGCTGCGACGTATCGTCGAGTGGATCTTCCGGTAGCAGTGGCTCATCTGGCTCATCCGGTTCCTCTGGATCGTCGGGCTCGAGTGGCTCGTCAGGTTCATCGGGTTCAAGCGGCTCCTCGGAACCGAGCGGCAGCAGTGGTTCCTCCGGTTCCAGCTCCGGAAGCGGAGGTGGATCAAATGGAAGTGCCGGATCCTCAGGACAAAGCGGCAGTTCAGGGACAAGCGGATATTCAGGATCCAGTGGCTCCTCAGGTAGCAGTGGATCATCCGGTTCGAGCGGCTCATCAGGTAGCTCGGGTTCCAGTGGTAGCTCAGGTTCGTCGGGAAGTAGTGGCTCGTCTGGCAGCTCGGGATCCTCAGGTTCATCGGGTACTTCGGGATCGTCCGGAACGAGCAGTGGTCCATCAAGTGGATCGAGCGGTATGGGTTCGTCCGGTTCGAGTGGCTCATCGGGTAGTGGCTCATCAGGCAGCAGCTCGTCTGGGAGCGGTTCATCTGGAAGCTCGGGGACACAAGGTAGCTCTGGCAATAGCGGGTCTAGTGGACCAAGTGGCTCATCCGGTTCCAAACCGTCCGGCAGCAGCGGATCAGGAAGCAGTGGATCCCAAAGCGGATCTGGGAGCCAATCTGGATCAGGCTCCCAATCCGGTTCGCAGTCTGGATCCCAAAGTGGATCGCAGTCCGGTTCGCAGAGTGGATCGCAGAGTGGCAGCAAGCCATCGGGATCAGGCTCAGGTTCATCGGGACCAAGTGGAAGTGGCTCGGGACCAAGCGGTACCGGTCCCAGCGGATCTGGCTCTGGCAGTAAACCGTCCGGTGGTAGCTACGGAAGTGGATCGGGCTCGGGTTCAGGCAGTGGTTCCGGCTCGGGTTCATCAGGAAATGGCTCGAGCGGCATTGGTTCCAGCGGTATCGGCAGCTCAGGGCAATCGTACGGATCGAGTGGGAACAGTGGTGGTACCTCAGGAGGCAGTGGCAGCTCGGGCTCAGCAAGTGGTTGCTGTTGTCCATGCTATTACCAATGGAATGGATTCGGTTGGTCTCCCGTCGGCGTGCCCGATCCATGCGTTACTCCGATGGGACCATTCCAAGCAGTCTGCATTTGCGCTGGAAACGAGCCAACGAGTTCCGGCTCGTTCGTGGGCCAAACCGTCTACACAGGATGCGAAGAGGGTGTGATATGAGTGAAACAATCGAATGTCCGCACAACGTTGATGGCTACTGCCAGATCTCTACGGACCTGGCACAAGTCCCCGTGCCGATTGCGCAGGATGCTTGCGCTGCATGCGTCCTTCAATCGAATCCTCGAAGCAAGAATTCCGTGACCTGCAGCAAAGCAATCCAATACCGAACGCTTGTAGGGATGCTGCCAACTCCGGAGCTCTTGGAATGTGTAAAGCCACCAACTCATGGCGTCGGTACGGAACTCGATGAACTCATCGAGAAAACTCGAAGCTTCCTTCAGCGAGTCTGGCTCGGTTGGCTCATCCCTCCGCGAGTCCAGTGCGGCTGTTCAGCAACCCGAGCGTTGATGAATCAACAAGGTCCTCGCGGATGCGTGCACAATCGCGCTCAACTCGCCAATGAAATCCACGAGCGTTGGCGCAAGCATCTACCACTCGTGCGCTACTTACCACTGTCTCGATGTTTGGTCGGGATCTATCTCACCCAGGCGATTCGCCGATTTCAGAACAAGGAGACTGCCAATGGCTAGTTGCATGGAAGCTACACCCAACATGACCCCAGAAGCGATGATGGAACTGATCGCTCAGTGTCCACCTGGACCTTGGCCGAACGCCTGGGGCACTTGGGACAACACCATCGAAGCCCACCGTCGAGTAGTTGACCAGTACATCGACAACTTGATGCCCAGTCGAGTGACCTATGCGCAAGATCGCGGCATCGTCATCGCTGGGGGTGGTCTCAAGTACTTCCCGAGCGTGTGGGTCAATGTGAGTCTGCTTCGGCACTTCGGCTGTACGCTTCCGATCCAGCTTTGGTACCTCGGCGACACCGAGATGGATCCGTACATGAAACGATTGCTTGAACCACTCGGTGTCGAATGCATAGATGCCAGAGAGATTGAGAAACAGCACCCCTGCCGGATCCTTTGTGGCTGGGAACTGAAACTCTACGCGACGCTCCACTCACCGTTCGCCCAGGTTCTATTCCTGGACGCAGACAATGGGGTCGTGTGCGATCCAACGTATTTGTTCGACTGCGAAGAGTACAAACGACACGGCGCGGTCTTCTGGCCAGACTACGCGTGCTGGACTTTGAAACCCGGAGTCTGGCGAGTGTTTGGGATGATGGACATGGCGGAGCCCGAAGTGGCCGAGCATGAGCGAGCCTTCGAGTCCGGGCAATACCTTATCGACAAACGCCGCTGCGATCGCGAGCTGCGATTGTCGCTTTTCTATGCCGAGCATTCGGACTTCACATTCCAGCACGTCTATGGTGACAAAGAATGCTTTCACCTTGGTTGGCGACGACTGGGTTCCGACTACGCGATGCCCAGCGCCGGTCCTGGCTGGAATGTTCACACGATCGTTCAGTTCGACTTCCGAGGTCAGATCGTTTTCCAGCATCGCTGCCAGGACAAATGGCGTTTCGGAGGCAACCGTTTCGTGGACTCATTGGCCAACGAGGAACTTTGTTTCCAACTCGTCCGCGATCTGGCAAGCAAATGGAGCGGCAACTTATGGAAGAACGAGGCACCAACCAACATGGAAACCGAAACAATTGAACAACTGATCAACACCCGAGTTCTTTATCGACGGGTTGGATACGACCAGCGAGTGATCAAACTAGGTCCCGACCGCGAAGTGATCGAAGGGGCCGCCGAGTGCGAACGCCTCTGGCACGTGAATCACGTTGATGGTGAGCCGGTACTGACGCTTGCCAGGCTCGATCGACCAACGTGCCACTTACGTCGCGACTACGAAGGGATCTGGCGAGGATCGTGGCTAGAATACGAACGGATGCCGATCGAAGTCATCCCTGAGGTGCAGTGGAAGCCAACGGTCGATGCGATCGATCCAACCAAGTCGCGGTTGCTCATCACCGTAGCCACTGGAGATTCGTTCCAACAGTTGCTTCGGTATACCGGCCCTTTGATGGAAGCCTACGCCAAACGGATCGGAGCCGACTTCGTGGCGATCACCACACCAACTCAGGATTGGTGGGGACTAGAAAAGTTCCGAGTGCTGCCGTTTGCTCAATCCTACGAGCGAACTCTTTATGTCGATGCCGATGTGTTCCTCTCAGAGGAGACACCGGATCTGTTCGACGTGGTTCCCGCCGGTCACGTGTCGATGCACGATGACTGGAGTCAATTGCCAAGCTTTGAGTGGGTCTTTGAAGAGCGTCGCAACATCCTCCAGTCTCAGGAACTCCCAATGGATAACAGTAGATCGGTTCTCAACACAGGGGTGGTGATGTGCGATCGCAAGCATGCGCACATTTGGAAGCCACCAATGCGTCCTTTCTTTCCGACCCATTGTTCCGAGCAGTTCTGGATACAGAACAACGCTAGCGGGCTGCCATTCTTCCAGTTGCCAACCGAATTCAACACCCAGTATTGGATGCCGAATTTCCGAGACCTAGTGCCGACAGCCAAGGTCGTTCACTTGGCCAATTGTCCGTCGGCGAAGCGGCTCGAGTTTGCGCGTCAATTCACTTCTTCCCTCGCGACTGCTTAGACAACGAAAGGAATCCACAATGACGACCTCTGTTTGCTACAAGATCTATGGACACGACTTCCACATCGAGCCCGAGAGTGTTCAGTTCGCCAACTGCGTTTTTCACGACGAGTACCGAATTAATGACCTGCGTCCCCACAATGTCCGAACGATCGTAGACGTCGGTTCGCACGTTGGAAGCTTTACTGTCATGGCCCACCACTATTGGCCCAACGCCAAGATCGTGGCAGTCGAACCCCATCCGCAGAGCTTTGAGCTGATGGCGAAGAACACGAGTCATATTCCTGAATCGCAGATTCTTCGGATCAACGCAGCGATCTCATCCAAGCCAGGAAAATGCCTGCTGTCGTTCCCTGTGTCGAACAGTCGCGTTGCCGATTATGTTCCGGACGTTTGGGAATCGCTCGAGCCTCGATTCAGAGAGTTTGGCATCGAGGTTCCATCGCTGACCGTCGAGCAGTTCTGGACACAGGTAACGGACTTTGGGATCGACGAAGTCGACCTAATGAAACTCGATTGCGAGGGGGCCGAGTATCTAATCGTTTCTGAACTTGTCGCTTTGGGGTTGATGGACCGTATCGGCTGGATCCGTGGCGAGTGGCACTGCCGCAAGGACAATCTGCTGCTTGCCAATCTCCTCGGCCAGACGCACGTTTTCAATATCGATCCCAACTACCCGCACTCGGTGGGGATGTTTGTAGCGCACCGAATCCTCAAATCGTAGGGTCAATAATCACAAAATCCCGAAATGATTGAGAAACATAGTGTGCATCGTGGCGACAACAAACCCACTAACGCATGATGAACCGTCATCGCAACTAGATCAGTTTTCTTGTTTACACGTATAGGCGAGGAGGTTCAGCCAACATCGCATTCAAGTTGCTGCCCCTTCAATTATGACTGTTACATTTCGCATACTTGACTCGATGGGGAATACCCATCCCTTCAATTCGCCAACGGTCATCTTCTCAGGATCGAATCCACAGATGAGCATTATTGGGCAGTTCGTCGTGTAATTTGAAGATTGAGCGATGCCAGTGAGGGAAAGAACGTCCATTCCACTCGGAACTGGGTTAGCAACTAAATGTGAATGCCACTCTCCGATGTAGACCATGGACGCGTCTTTCGACGACTCTGCATCAAGTTCCTGTTGGGCGAACTCGACGTCACGCTCGAATCGAGTTGCAGTTCGAACAGCTTTTGGACCAGGACCAGTTGCTCGAATAACAATCGCTGTGCCACCATCAATTTTTCCAATAAGAATTCCTCCGGTTTCAGCAGTTGGAGATAATGCGACTTCGGTAAAGATGAAATCTCTTACGGTACTCGGTAGTGAAATACTACTTATTCTTGCGGGTCCGCACGACGGGCATCCAGGCTGAGGTTCGAAGTTAGATTGAACGATGCTAAATGGAGAGTTGAGCTTTCCATCAAATTCTTCCATCGCCCGCAACGTCCACACCAAGTGGTTCTTGAGCGCGGAGTTGGATTCCAAGAAGTCGATGGCAGTACGGGCGATATAGCCCGAGACAAAAACAAGATCTACAGCGCTACCTGCGATCACTGGACGACCACACTCATGTAACAACGCGTCCTCAGTTCGCTCAGGCACCGATATCCAATCGGGCGTATCTTGGTATGCGATCATTCCCAAGCAAGTCTTGCACGCGTCAACGCCTGGACGCACAACGAATACTCGCCCCATTTGACCACGCCGCATTGATCTTCCGTATATGACAGGAATACCCATATCAACTGCGAGATCGTTGAATCCTGACTCAGCTCCCTCATCGGCGATCGTGCATACAATTAGGTCAACGTCTGCAAACAGCTCACGAACTTCTTCCTGCGAAGGGCTGTTGATGTACTTATCGAATACAGTTATCCGCGCATATGGATTTACGTCCCAAATTCTATTGGCAACCACTTCAGTCTTTGGAGAACCACTGTCTCGAAGTCCGCCGACGTGCCGTGCAACATTCCCTACGTGAAGAATGTCGCCGTCGCAAAGCTTAAATTGGGACACACCGGCTTGAGCAAGCATCTCACCCACCTTCGAACCAAGTGCTCCCAAACCGACGAGCGCAACTCTCTTTGAAGCAATCTGCGGTGCCACTACTGTCTCATTCCGCTTTCCGATTTCATTTGGAGTCATGCCGTGGACCGGTACACATGCAACTCTGGCAGACTCAAAGCGAGCTCGTTTTTGATCGTCTGTTAAGACGGCGGGAAGTCCGTTGGATTTTTCAGCTCCAGCAAGAACAACGACGAACAACCACTCTCGTTCTCCAAACCTTCCGGGATAGCAAAGGCCGATGTGGTGCATATTCTTCAATGTGAAATCAACTCCGATCGATTTGCTAACCATGGACCAAGCATCGCCATTAGGCGCTACTGAAGACAGTACTCCCAACAACCCTTTGCCATCACGAAAAACGCATGGCTCTTCGCCGAGTTCCCACCAGTATCCGTTTACTCGCGCAATGTCACCAAAATCAATTGACTTGTGTTGTCGCTGTCTTTCTTGACATTCAACGAATTTTTTAGGTTCCCAGGCGTCGTTCGAAATCCAGGGGAAGATTGCTTGAAGATCTTCACGAGAATCGACGACCTGATAAACCGAAGTTAAAACTGTTGCAGATGTTGCGATCAAGGGTGGTTCTTCCTGACTTCGGCCGACGTAGAACCGATGAACATCTTTGACCGCGAAAAACTCACCATTCCCTTTTAGCAGTTCGGAGTAAAAGGTCTTACCCAAGAGTATTCCAAAGCCGACCCGATAGAAATGTGCCTGAAGCTCAGTCTCTTTCGAATCTGGTGGCCAGCGGCCGGTAATATGTCCTAGGAACCACGCTTCAGCGCGGTTAAGAACGTCGATTACGCTGATCGCTTCTCCGCCTTCTGTTGTTCGAGTTTCGTATTGAAACAAACAAAGGGAGCCGGCAGGCATCTGGTGACGATGATCGAACATTCTCGCTTTGGGGAAAGATATCGCGGCATTGTTACCATCGAAAGTTGGCATGCTTTCAAGGGGCGTGACGACTGGGAACGCATATGGCGAATTACTGGGAAAATCCACCCGCACCGGAAATCTTTTGGCACCACCCTGTGGTCGAATAACAAGTTCCCCATATACGGAAACGTGTCCGTTCAAAAGGCTTCCTTCGTCGAGGACGAACTTTGGGTAGTTGCGTTTAAGTGCGGCAAGTTCTGCTGCGAACCACTGCGGGTGGCGAGTGTACCAAGCGTGCATTACTCTAGTCCCATAGGGCGTTGATCTATGCGTGTAGCGACAGTTGGTGCTGCACTTTGGATCACCCTCGCTGACGACGAGTTCTTCTTTTCTGATTTTTTGTCCTTCTTCTCGTTTTCGCGGCCGTACTCCTCAACAAGTTTGGTATCCAAGCGAACTTCATAGGTGCCATCGGTGAAAATGTCACAGATGACTGACTCACGATTAGCTCCGGTATGAATTACGTTATCGTCTCCAACATGATCTTCGTAGAGTTCCATTGCATCATCGTGTGGGTGGTCATGCCGACTTTCTGACTGTTTTGGAGCAGAAACAATAACGTACTCCGGATCAATTGTTTCAAGTGCTGTCATGTACGGGTCGTCGTCTTTGTCATGCTTGAAGAATGTTCGAGAACCATGGTGGGAAGCATTCAGAATCTTCGATGGCAATCGATCCTTGTGGTGATCGGTAATGTGATCTTCCCATGCAGTTCGATCAGCGTCACCTGTAAAGAGAATCCAGGTGTCGTCTTTTCCAATTCGCAAGACCGCGCAATGCTCGTGAATTCGCTTTCGACGTCCAGCAGCATCCTCGCCGGCAATATCCGTCTTCACATAGTCCGCAGGAGATAGGATGTAAATCTCCGCCTCGCCAAACGCTGTCGCACTGTCGCTTCCACGCATTTCGCTTGCTGCTTTGGAGCCGTGCTTTTTTTTGACTGCTTTTATAACCTTCTGAAGCTCGTCGTAGGACGCTTTGTCGTCTTCGCCAGGTACGTGCCCGGATTCCCATACCTCATGGATATCTACTGATTCGTTCAGTTCTGTGATATCGTCAAGGTGGTCATTGTGCGGATGTGTATTGACGAACAGGTCCAGTCGCCCATCCTGGTCCGTGAGCAGATCTTTCATCAGCCTCGGGACGTTGATTCCGTTGTGCCCTTCAGCATCCCGGTTTATGTCAATCAAAATTGTCTTGTAGGTCGTTCCGTCTTTTACCAAAACAACGGACGCATCACCTTGACCAACGTAGAGCATACCTACACGAATCAACACGTCTGAATCAGTTGGCCAGAGAACATCTTGAGCAACGTTTGTCATACTAAACTCCGTTAAATAACTTGAGGCTTGGAGACGTCAGTCAAACATCTGACATGCCTAGGTCAATTTCAATCCATCACGAATTTTCGCAAGTACCGAGTTCATCTCCGTTACAATCTCTGCCGATGGCTTTTGTTGTGCATCGCCGAAATCGATTTGGATACTAAAGGTCAGCGGAGCATCACACTTGTTCTTGATATCCAGCAAAGCGGCCACATACTCGCCAAGTTCTTGCAGCTCAAATGCCTCAAGCTCCGACACAGCCCTGACACCATGCTTTTCGCTGACGCTTCCGAGCCCGAGGCCGGCAGGTCCTTGGTAAGCACCAGCTGATGTCCCGCCATTGCTACCACCAGAACTATTGACGACCGTGAACTTGGCTTTTGATGCCATCGCGAACTCACATGGCCAATCGTTCGAATCGTCTGTCAACGACAGAAAACGACCTGTGATTGCCGCGCTAATGGCAGATGCGACATTCTTCCATGGCAGAGTAACTCCGCTTTGATGTGACAATGCTGTGGCAATTGCTGCGGCGTTTGTTGTTTCGTTCTTCCATGCAGTTGGCAACGTGGCTGGCAAAAGCGCCGCAGGAGCAATGCTCTCGGGGGGCACTCGAAGCTTCGCCGCTGGTGTCAGAATCCCTGGTGGTACATCCTCGGCCCAAAGACTTGATGGCCCAGAGAGCAACCAAATGTACCCCGCAGCAACCGCATTTCGGATTGCCAACTCAATCGCATCTTGGCTTGTCTTAGGAACGTGCACTGATTCTTTGTACCCACCACGGTCAACTTCAACCACGTGCCTTCCGCTGAAGTAGTCGATAACGGTTTGCGCCGTGATTTCCTCGCCAGCCCAAAGGCCAGGAAGCACGCTTGGGGCGAGAAGTTTTGGTAGCACTTCTGCAAGTTCGGCATACTCCGGTAAAACAAGCTCAAGCGATGGGTCAGCCAAAGCTGCATCATCCGGGCGATCTCGCCACCAGGTTCGATATGAACGATCGGGTCGCGTAACCTTCAAAACGAATGAACCCTGCAAACAACCCTCGACTAGTGTTTCAACAATCGCCGAAGACTTGAGCATCTTCGGAAGATGCGGGAGTTGAGCAAATGCACCAGCTAGATCTTTGACGCGTCGACTCTTATCCCCGTCTTGCCACAAATTGTATGGACCATCAGGCAGCAGTGCGTCGGCAGTGATTGCTGTGTCTCGCACTCGAGAGCGTGAATCATTCTTGATCGTTTCAAAATGGTTCTGATCGCTAATCGACAACTTAAAGGCATGAGCCTCGTCCTTTTCGGAGACGGTAACGACAATGCAATACGCCTGACGGATCGCATCGGGAATTCTCTCTCGAGCCTTATCGATGTTGATCTTGAGTGTTTGCATCCGAGCAACGTCGATTGGCCCCTTCTGCTGCTTTTCCTCGTCTGTGCTTGGGGTCAATTCATCGCGAACTAATTCCCATGCCATGGAATCTTGAATTCGGGCTTCGGCAGCGCTCAGGCCGTCGCGAGATGGTGTGAGAAGAATGACTGCGTTGCGATGAACTCTCGGTTTATTTGATCCCGAAGTCTCATCCAGAAATCGTTTCGCTTCACTGCTAGGTTTACCGGATTCTGAAGCAGCACTTGGGGGCATCACAGCGTAATGAAATAGCCCGTCATCCTCAATGTCCTTTGGTTTCGATGGAAGTGTATGGACTTTAACGCCCGCAGCGCTCGCACCGGCAGTTAGCGTCTTGAGTTTTCCAACATCCTCGAGCAATCGAGCGCGAACGAGTTCAGTGTCAATCGTCGCGAATGCGGCCGACTGCATTTGAGTGAGGTTAGGCCGGTTACCCAGTTTCCAATCAGACGGAAGCTCGCCATCTGTTGTCGGAAGATTTTGATCGTCGAGCCAATAACTTTTCCGAGCCCAACGCATTAGCCCTTTCTCGTATTCGATTCTGTCTGGGCGACATGGACCGACTAACAACATCAAATCGCGAGTCTTTGCGCTGCGGCCAGTTGGCTGTGAGTGCAGGAAGGTAGCCATTGCAGCTTGTTCGATCTCTCGCAACTTTAGTCCAACCGACTCTTGCTCGACTTGTCGCGCACACTCCAGTTCGGTTTCTAAAATACCGGTCCAGCGTGTGGCTGCTCCGTCAGACACGATTGTGTCTGCGATTGAAACGAGTTCGCGTGCCGCCTCGGATAAGCCATGTGTCTTGGGTGCGCTAAGAAAGACGGCAGGGCCGACTAGGGGGCTTTCGTCCCACTTAACCGCTTCCCGAAGCGCTAGCGCGAACGTTCGCAAAACACCACGAGTCTTTTGAAATCGCTCGATCCCCGATGACCATTTGGAGTAAAACACCTCGGTCAATTCAGGATGAAACGGGTAACTCTTCTGGTAACGCTCTTCAGCAAGGGAGCCTTTCTTGGCAGTCTGTTCGTCTAAAGCATTGATACCCTTGAGCGCTGCGATAATGTGCGTTGGCCAGGTTCCTTTATGCTGAATTGAATCAGGATCAAATAGGCGGCGTCTAAGCACCTCGGCCACATCGTCTTTTTCAACTGGTTGGACCGCCTCTTCACGCTGCCGCTGGAAGATATCGTTCAAAGCCGAAACGATGTTTTTGCCAAGGGTGTCGGCCTGATCTTTGGGCTCGCTCGACAACAGTGAAGCCACGATGCAACAACGCTCAACCTTGGCTGCCGCCTGAGTGAGATACTGGAAGAATGACGTCAGGACATCCAGCCATCCTGGTTCTGCATGCACGCGAACTTTGGCGTAGAGCAGAACTTCATCAAGTAAAATCAACGTTCCCATGCCATCTTTGAGCGGAATCGATAGCAAGTCGGACAGGACATTCTCCGCCGGTGGTGTATTTCGTTCTTCCGCCTTTTTGTCAGCGTGAAGAAGCTTCAATCCCTCATCCCCCGCGATCTGGTAAGCCAATAAGCTCCAAGGTTCGCGCAATCGCCTTACCGAACCATCCGGCGAACGAACATCGCAGCCGGTTTCTACGTCGACTTTGTCGAAGCAAAGTGCGGCCACTCGAGTCTTGGGCGGGTCTTGGCCAATGTGTCCCACAAATTCTGCAACTGCGGGCACTTCGGGCAATTTTGCGGGATCATGAACCAAGTGCCGCATCGTGATCAACGTATGCGTCTTGCCTCCGCCATAGTTCAATTCAAGCTGCCGAACAGCTTTGTCGTTCTTGCCCGCTAGTCGTAGCACGACGTCGCGCACGAGCCCACGCAGATTATGCGTAGGGTAGGTAAGCGCAAAAAAATCGTCGGCGTTCTCGTAAATGGGACGTTTCCCATTCTGCATCATCACTTCGTACAGGTCCGCTGCAAATAAGTGCAGTGGTAAGTCACCCGTCTCTAAATCTTTTCGGATCTTGACTACTTCGTGCCAGGCTTTCCAAGGTTGCTTTGCCATTGTTTTTTATCTCTTTCTCTTCGCTCATTTCGTTTGATTTGTATTATTCAGTGTTTGTCAGTTAATAGGAGCAGGATCGATTATCCAACTCACTCATCCTCTTCGAACTCAAAAGCGAGGAGGGGGCCGCGATCGGCGATTGCCCCCTTAGCTCCGATGTGGTTACTAATGCTCTCCAGCAGCGAACGCTCACCATTCGTGGATAGCTCAATCAACGATTGCACTACACGTTTGAATAATTCATTTCGACGCAAGCCATGTTCATCGAGAAACTCATCAACCTTTTGAACGTCGCCACTCTTCCATAGATGCATAACCCGATGGATGCGATCGATTAGTGGTACCGGGCGACCCTCGGGCGCCTCGATCCCCATACTGCGATGTGTCCGGCGATCCCACGCTTTCAACTTCACCTTGTTTCCGCTTCCCGACGGTTCGGAATCGGGATCGTCATCGTCAGGATTGCTTTCGACGTCGTCATCGCCGCCGGAGGTAACACCACCTCGAACTAGAATATCCCAGGTTCGTTCCAATTCAGTATCTGTCAGTCCGCAAGCAGTCGCGTAGAGGATGCAGGCGCCTATAGGAGCTTCGTCCATACGGAAATCGTAGCGGTGGAGAAGGTAGTAGGCTGTTACTTCATCAAGTCGATCCGCGGCAACCGTTTCCTTTTCCTTTGCTCCAGTTAGCACTTGGCCGACTACGTAATCGACAACCATCCGGCGGACATGAGTTAGAAACTCGCCTACCGTCATGATTTCGCCATCGACTAAAGCTTTACGAACAACAGGGTGCTTGCTATACGCTTCCATCGCTGGCCCAGTTGCAGCCCACACAAAGTCGGGCCCGCGAATTCCTGCATCCCAAAATTCACGAAGCTGAGTCGCAATTTTGGTACGCATCTCTTCGAGTACTTTGTTGTCCCAACCAGGCTTAGCTGATGTAGGACGTTTCTTGCACACGAGCCAGACTGATGAAGACAATGCAGCTGCTGATTGTGACCGAGTACGAGCAACTCGTTCAGTTTGTATGGGCCAACTGCCATCAACAACGAAACCGGCACGAATCACAGCCGAAACGAGTGTTTCCCATGCATCAGGATGCTTATGCGCAAATACCAACACTAAGCGTCCATTGCTATTTAACGCTTGCCCGCATGCAACAAAAGCTTTTGCCATGCCGTTTTCATAAGCGTCTTTTGAGTCCTTCTTATTTCCGCCGAATCGACTCGCATCATCAACCAATTCACCATCGTTCGTTTCACTGTTCCATTTTGGAGCTAAAGGCTGATCTGAATCGTAGCTGCCGTCCTGGATAATTCCATGCAGCGCTCTTCGGTGCCAAGTATAGAAGAAATCCATAAGCACCGAATATCCAATCGCATCGTAGTATGGTGGATCAGTTATGATTACGTCATACAGCCCTGTCCCAGGTGGGTTTATGGCGGAACCACGCAAAACAGAAGGTGGTTCTGCTTGAAGCGTGGCATTGCATGTATGCTCGGTCGCACGACAGATCCATTCCACGGCGCCCCGATAGTTGCCGCTAGTTTCACCCAGCGGATTGCCTTCACAGTAGTCCCATATAAATGGTAACGCCCAACGGACAAACGTATGCCCTAAGAACTCTCCGCCGGAAGTCCACGTAACACATCGGCTGGAGAAATCTGCGAGGCGACCGACTGCCAGCGTGAGTAATCCAACTAGCCCCTCGGTCCATTCAGCGTCGTAACTATACTTTCTGCCTTCAATGGAAATCTCACGGGTGGACAGCACTAATCTTCCAAGTGCAGCCATCTGCCTCGAGTTATAAAGTTTGTGAAACTCATTGATCCCATAAAGAGAGCACCAGGTATTTCCCTTGGCATCCAGGATCATTGGCTCATGGAGCATGCCAAATGGAATTTTTGCAAAAATATTGTCTACCTCGCATTCAATTGATGATGAGGCAGCTAGGTCAATATCTGTCGGCTTTCTGTACTCTTTCCCATTTCCACCATCGACTACTACAGCGGTTAGAGTTTGGCCAATACGATCATTCATTCCCTCAATTTGTATGTCGGCCTTGGTCATGAAAACGCCACATGCTGGACATTTACCGCCGGACTTTGTTACAGTTCCCTCACCAACACGTTTGTCATGTTCTCTCTTTTGTGCTGCGTTGCCTCCCTTTGCCGGTTCATTTTGATTAATGTTGAAGCCAACAACTCTTGTTGCTTTGTCAATCGTTAGTTCGAGCTTGATGCGTTTAGTCTCGGATTTAGCCAGCCAAAGTGTTTTGATCAAGGGAAATACGACGCGGCAATTCTTGCAAGCAACAGTTCTGGCCCAAAGAAAAGCGACAGTTGGCTTAACAACCCATCGAGGGTTACCTTTAATTGCAAGATAATCATCAGAAAACTCATCATTTAGAACTTCTATATCTGGCGTGCCGTCTTCCTTTAACTTGAGCAATTTTGTTGGTTGATACTCGTAAGCGACGCTATTCTTCTTCAACGGCTCAAAATCTGCGTATGTCGGGTAGTATTTTGCTAGGTCGCGACGCGTTTGTTGAAGCACCCACTGCCCCCAAGCGCGAACATGCCAAGCAAGATCTGCCTGCAATTCGCCTTCATCCTCAGCACCGTCGTTTACGAATCCAAAGGTCTGTTGCGGTTGGCTGCTATCATTCCACTTTTTTCGCTTCTTCAATCGCGCGTGCAACTTCGCCAGTGCCGCCCGAACCTCCGTCTTGGAATATCCCTTGGCCTTTTTGAAAAAGTCCGTCATGAACTCATCATTGCGCAAGATAAATTCCGGTAGCGGCCGTGTTTGCCCTGCTAGCTTTTGTGGATACTCAAGAGTGCATTTCAGGATAAACCAAGCCACTGGGTTGATATCCACGGCAGTTGTTTCGCAGCCCAATCGCATCGCTTCCAGTGGGATTGCTCCACCACCAGCGAATGGATCGAGTACCTTGGGAGCTCGCCCTCCATAAGCCTTACGAATTTCGTCACGAAACCACTGCAGCGTCTCCTCGTTTTCTGTTTCACGGCCCCAGTGCAAAATGCCGCCTTCGGTCTCCTTCTTCACGCGTTCGACGATTTGACCATTGGGCATTTTCTTGCGTTCAATCTTCTTGACGACCTTGCCTGCGATCTTCTCGCACAGCTCACGTCGCCCTTCCGCCGTTCCAGGATCAGGCAGCAGCGTCGCAATCAGCGCCGCGCGACAAGCGGCCAATGGCCGACGTGCGGGCCAGATGTGAAGTGTCGAGATATGACCATGCCGCACGTTCTTCTCATGCACTGAGTCAAGGGACGTTGCTTCCAATGGGAAAGCGTGTTCGATCAATCGCGGGAAATCACTCATTATCTTTTTCTTCCTTGGAAGGTGCTTCTTCGTTGGCGTTGGGCTTAGTGGCAGTTACTGCAGGTGCATTCTGCGTTGGCATTGGAAGCTGAAGAAATTGCACCAGTAGTTCACGGGCATAGTGCTTTCCAAACCGATGCATTCGCAGAGCCGCGAGCACTGCTCCGAAGCCAAGTAGCCCAATCGCACTCCAGTTCGTAGGCACCTTGAAGATCGCGACAATCGCGACGAACACTAGCGAAACGCACAGGCCGCGGTTTAGACCATAGTTGCCATTGAAGATGTCGACCCTGGACGCACGGCTCTGGGCAGCAACGGCGGCGTAGATTTGACGCGTAATTCCATACCACTCTTTTCTGCCAATTGCAGAAAGATCTGCGGGTACGCTCAAACCTAATTTTGTTTGTAATTGGCTGATAATCGCTGTGCGCTGCGAGTCATGGATCAGCTTCAATTTGTTCGAGCGAATCCAGTCGCTCGGCATTCCGTACCAATACCACCAAGCCGTTTCCAGGAAACCTCCGAGGGTTTGCACTAAATGTCCCGCAGCATATGACAAGATCAAGAACACACCCAAGCTGCCGAGTGACATGTCCTTCAACGGCACCGTCTGCGCTATCAGAGTCTCTGCTTGAGCTAATCCGAAAATCAGAATCGCACCGGGCATCACGATTCCAGCAAACTCATAAAAGTCGAAATTTTTGTCTGCCTTCATCGATCGTACTCCGAGTCAATGGTTGGTTGGCTGTATGCAGGGATGTTTACTACGATGTCCCCTTTCCATCGAGTGGACCAAACGTTGTTGCTATACGCTCGGTACTTGTTAGATGCGTCAGTAGATGGTTTCTTGCCCACAGAGACGATCGTGTATTCCGGCTTCATCGCGGCGACCGCAGGTTGATAGTAACCTGAGTCACGACCATGGTGACTGGCTTTCAAAATGTCACATTTCAAATTGCTGCCATAGTAGTCATGAATGGACTCCCAGACTTCAGCCTCGGCATCGCCGCCAAGTATGATCCGCGTGCCATTTGCCACCAGATAGAGAACATAGCTGAGGTTATTGTGATTTTTCGATGTGTTAGCCGCTGTATTGGTCTCTATTGTCGGCGCGAGGATATGAATGCCGTCTCCTCCATCAGTCAAATCGGCGTTTTGGTTGAAATATGGTCTATGCATGCCCCGATAGTATCGCAACACCGTCACGTCGCCTGGACTGCGCCATTCGCCGTTGCGCAACCGTTGGTAGCGTCCCCAGTCGATTCGATCGTTGTCTGTTTTGAAGTCTGGGACTTTGGAGTGCCAAGTATCCCAGACGTTGCGGATCGCGATGCCCTCGCGCCACAATGCGTTGAGCCCACGCATGTGGTCAAGGTCCGGATGAGATTGGATGTACCGAAAAATCTCTCGACCAGGAAAGTGCTGCTTAAAGTACTCCACCGGATTGGTCAGTTGAACGTTGTAACCGGCAGTTTTGAGAACACCTTCAATCAACCGACCTGACAGTTTTATACCGAGGGCCTTTGCGAGCGCGAGCTGTGCGTTATCGTACGACGACGGGGTCTCATCCGCTATTTCTTGTGCGGATGTGTCGTCGAGGCTGTCTCCGTTGTTGATGTCGATCATCGTAATGCGACCACTATCATGCTCGATGATGGTGCAGTCACCGTGGCCAACATTTAAGAAGTGAATCTTCATTCCTTCCCTCCTAACCGTTCTGCCCGGAGGACTTCTGCTCTCTTGATCAACACACTTCCCTTTGCACTCGCTAGTAGGTTCCCGAATGGATCTTGAACTCGGGCAAGTTTTGGCGAGGGCGTTGCGCAGTCGTACACTACGTAGAGCCAGTACTGATCACGAAGGTTGGCTGCCCGAGCCCATTCGTTTGACGAGACTTCAACGTCGCCCGTACTTGCGCGACCTTTCACTTCAATGGCTCGTCGACCTCGTGGATCGGTAGATGGGTAGATCGCTAACAGGTCGAAGCCAGGATTGTCAGTTAAGCCTGCCGCTCGGGCGAGTTCGGGTGTAGACACATCCTTAACCTCCGCGCCTTGAGCTTCTTCGAAAGCTCTGGCGACATCCATGGCCACGCGTTCGACGTCGGCGTCGTGTCTGGCTAAGTCATCTGGATCGGACGAGGGGACAATCAGGGCATGAGCGACGAAGACCACCTTGCCTGGTCTGATCAACTCGGGTTCTCGATGGATTGTATCGATCGCTAATTGTCGTCGTCCGGACAGGGATTTTTGTTGATTTCGTATATCAGTGAGAGCCTTGAGTGCACCAGGATTTCCAGCTCGCGCTTTCTCGGACAGCCTGTTTCGAGCTGCTGCCAACTCACTCTCTTGAAAGCTGAATCCACGCCGAATGAATTGCTCGCGCTCTGCTAAAGTAGCAAGCATCTGATTGCGACGCCCCATAGCAATGTCGCGGGAAACGCGTTCTGTTAGATAGGCCTCAGCCAGCTCACACATCTTGCTCGCTTCTGCGGCCAAACGCTGGGCGGTAGCTGGCAGTCCTTTACTTGGACCAAGAAGCATTAAGTGCTCAACTGGACATAGTTCAGTGTCAGCGCCTTCGTACTGGCGAATGCCAATCAATCGACACTCCAATCGTTCCGGCGTGGCCAAATCGGGAAAGTCTTTGTCGGCAGCGCGATCAACGGTCGCCAACGCCACATGGAACAGATAGGGTTTGCTGGCTGTAGGATCGACAAACACAGCGCCGTTTAGCGCATCTTGGCCAATCCGCTCGGATACTAAATCGCGAAAAGCCTCAAAGACAGGTTCGCCTGGATGCACCCACACCGCAGCTCCGCGTTCTTGTGGGCGAACGACAGAGAGGCATTGTCTTTGTCGAGCGTTATAAAGCTCCAGTGTTGGCAGGATCGGATCAATCGAGCCGGGGTGGAGGGGAATGAAGGAAAAGCACTTCTGCATGTCGCCTTCCATCCCAATTCCCGCGGGGGGGCCAGCGTTCTCTAGATACTGGCGAACGTATCCTGGCAATAGTCGACGATATGCTTCTTGCATCAAGTCGGCACGCAGTCTCGGCAGTTGCTTCTTGACGTCTCCGCCATCGCCGTAAAGCATTCGTTCTTGAGCTGCGAGTGCTTGAACCTGTTCAGCGGTTAGCTTGCCAGACAACTCACTGATCGCTTGGTCCGCACCATCGACTACCGCTTGCTCCATGTAAGTGCTCAACGATACGCCTTCGAACAATCGCCCGATCGAATCAAAGACTTTCTCGCTGCCAAGCGAATCGCGAATGATCTCAAGTTTCGCAAGCAATGTTTCGATCACCTTGCCTTCGCGAGTGTCGGGCGAAACCAAGTTAATTATGTGAACTGGGTCGTGCTTCTGTCCGTAGCGATGAATTCGGCCCATGCGCTGTTCGAGACGAGCCGGGTTCCAAGGGACATCAAAGTTAATCATGATCCAGCAAAACTGGAGGTTGATGCCTTCGGCCGCCGCATCCGTGCAAATCATGAATCGCGCTCCGTCCGCTTGGGTATGATCGCGTCGAAAGCGCTCAACTGCTTCTTGCCTGGCCTTGTAGTCCATTCCGCCATGGATTTGCGCAATACGACCTGTATGGCCCAATCCGCCTAAGCGGCCAACTAGATAGTCGAGCGTATCTCGATGCTCGGTGAAGACGATTAGCTTTTCGCCAGCGAACCTAGGGCTATTCAGGATCTCTTGGAGTTTTTCGAACTTCGATTCGCTACCATCCGCTTGAACGCGGCGGGCTAGTTGGAGCAGCACCGCAACCTGTTCTCGTTCAACGTATAGATCCGTCAGCGATGTCGCGATCACGCCTGAAAGGAGCTTTCCTTCGGCCACTTCGCTTTCTTCACGGTCACCAATCGCCCGTTCTTCATCAGCGGTTTTGGTGTCAAAGACGTCTTCTTGATCCGAAGCCAGGCGACGCTGCAAAAGATTGATCTCTTCGCCAGTCAAATTATTGTCCTGGACTCGCTGGATCAACTCGTCTAGCTTTTCAATGCGTCGCTCGAATGATCGGGTTAGTGCGTATGTCGAGCTTGCAAGGCGACGCTGCATAACGCTCATTGCCAATCGAGCCGCCGATCGATTGAGCAACTTGGCACGATTGTAAACGTGCCTCATGTAATCGGTCGTTTCGTTGTACAGGACCTGTTCACTGAAAGGTCCTTGGCTGAGGCGGAATCCAAGCGTGTCGGAAATGCGCTTGGGATAGAGCGGCTCTCCCGACAATAGCACCATCTCCTCCTTGGTGCGTCGGATGAAGTGGGACTGGCGACGCTCGACAGGATAGTTTTCGAACGCCTCGGGCGTTGAGAGCACATCCGGCTCGAGTAACCGCCAAAGACCGTAGTAAGGATAAGGCTTGCCTTGGTGCGGCGTCGCGGTTAGCAACAGCAAGTGGTGCGGAGACCAATTCAGCTGCCAAGCTGGATCAAGTCCTCGGACGCCAGCGAGTGATTCAGCTAACTCATATCGGCCCGTCTTTCGGACGCGTAGGTCGCTACTCCGATTAACGGAGAGCTTGTGTGCTTCATCGAAGACAACCAGGTCGTATGGTTCTACATCAGGTTCCTGCAATCGAGCGAACATTTTAGGGCCAGCAAGCGTGTCTACGCTTACGACGATTCGATCACTGCCTGGGCCAATGAAGGGATTCCCGGCCCGCGTGTCCGATCCTGTGACGACGTTGAAAGGCAGATTGAACAAAGACTGCATTTCGCTTTGCCAGTTACCAATCAGTCCGGCGGGTGGCACGATCAGCACGCGACGAATCAAGCGTCGGGACAACATCTCGCGAATATACAAGCCCGTCATGATGGTCTTGCCAGCACCGGCGTCGTCAGCAAGCAGGAACCGCAACCTAGGGTGCTTTAAGAGGTAGTCATAGACAGCAATTCGTTGGTGTGGCAACGGGTCAATACTGGACGTTTCCGTCGCAAAAGCGGGGTTCGACAGGTGGCCAAAAGACAACCGTTCCCCCTCAACCACGGCGCGGACAATTTCAGGATTCGCCGTGAATTCGACTTTGCCAGCATTGGAAACCAGGTGTCCACCAAACGTTGTTTCGTGGTCCTCTCCCACAAGCTTCTGAAGTTGTTCCCAGGCAAGCTGCGAAGGCTTAGCATGCCCATTCTCCCACCGGCTTACGGTTGGGAAAGACACGTTAAGTCGTTTGGCAAACTCGGTTTGCGTCAATCCTATTCGCGCACGAATCCGCCGAATTTCAGCTGGCAAGTCTTCAATTTCTGCTAGATCCACCCTGTCTGCTCCGGAACGACAAAAAACTGGTTCGCTTGAAGTATATCACTTGATAGGTTGCTGGCCAGCTGTCACGCGATATGATATTTCCGTAGCTGGGGCAGTGACTTAAGATTCTCAATCTGGTGGGTCTTCCCATATGGATGGACACTTTGTTTAGGAGGCTGATATGCTCAATCGCGGAAGGTCATTTATTCTGACATTCGGGATGATGTTCGCGCCCATGGCGATAGCGGACGCACAGGAAACGCAGAATGCTTCTGCGAGCTTGGGTAACCATTTGCCCGTGCATGCTTTCGACCAACTTCAAGCGATGCACTCGGAAGACTCTCCGCTCCTTGTCTTGCAAGGCGAAATGGATGACTTGATTGGGCCCGATGGCGGAGGCGCTTGCCCACTGGCAGCCGGTCTAACAGCAATTCAAAGTCTTCGGCTCATGGCTGGAATGGCAGCCGAGCATCAGCCTCACCGATTAGCATTGCGGTTGTTGAACGAAAATCCAGAGTTGCTGAAGGGACGCATCAGCAACGATAGATTTGTTGAAGTGATTGAGTATCTGGGCAAATCACTGGATGAGAAGCCGCTCGCAATTCAGGTTATCTCTTCGCCAACTAGCACTCATTCCAAAGGTGGCGAGCATTGGTCGGTCTCTAAGGGACCTGAACTTTCGGTTAATCCCCGCGAGTTAAAGATATTGGCTTACACGGTAACTTTGCCAAATGGGACGGTGCGAGGTCGGCACTTCGTCCTGCTCCAAGAGAGCGACGGCAACCAGATTTCGTTTGTAAATCCCACTAAGCCAACAAAAGACTACAAGTTCGTCGTCGAGTATCGAGGGGATCGAACCAACCCGCGTCGCCAAGTATTCTTTCACAGCCCCGCTGGACTCGATACATCGAATCAAACGTACGAGCTGAACACGATCTTCACAATCCGGCTTATTGTCGAGACCTCTGACGCTGACTTAGGTCGAGTAATGTCAGTCGATCAGGCCAAAGCAAGAATCGATGAGCTTGCGGATCGACTTCGTAAGGAAAATGAACTTACGAATCCCACTGCTTGGCGAAAGCTTGGGGCATCGTTCGGGCTTCCTGGCCTCGACCTACCAGAAGATGTCGGTGGAAGCAGTTGGTCCACTGTGGACATGATTGAAGTCTTCAGACACGCAGGCAAACTCAATCTCAACCTTCGCGATGTTGTTGGTGCCGCCCATGGCCGACCTTTGGCAAAGTCAAATTCCGAGTATGCAAAACAAGTATTAACGGACATTGTCAGTGGAAAAGCGTATGTCGCGGTCGCCATTACTGAGCCAGTCGCCGGCAGCGACATGAGGGCGATGGAAAGTCGAGCCACGAAGGCTGGAGATGGGTTTGCGTTGAGCGGACAAAAGCTATGGAATGCTCGACTGCGGCAGGCAACTCATGTCGTACTGTATACTTTAGCGTCCAACGGCAAGCCAGGAGCAAGAACCGCCTTCTTGTTACCCATCGATCACCCCGGTCTTCAGATCGTCGACGAATATGCCCATGGATTGACCGGCAACTCATTTGGCGGCCTGAAATTCAACGATATGCACGTAGGACCTGAGTATTTACTTGGACAAGACGGTGATGGAGGAGATATATTCAACGAACATTTTACATACTGGCGACTAATGCAGTCTGCTGCTGCCATAGGATGTGGGGAGGCTGCGCTTCAGCAAATGGCCGATCGCATTAAAGAGCGACATGCATACGGTGGTCCGATCGGTCGTTTCACACACCTGCAGCAGCCAATCGGCGAGTTCACAACCAAGCTACGAATGGCAATGGCACTGTCACGTCAAGCAGCCGAATTAATCGACCAAGGAAATTATGAGGCCGCGTCTCCGCTCGTGAACGGTATTAAGGCTGAGGGCGTCGAGATTGCACTCGCTGCTTCCGATGCGGCAATGCGTGCTCACGGAGCCCTTGGATACAGTCGCCAGGTCGATCTGGGTGATCGTGTGCGAGACCTCATGGGCCTACGAATCGCAGATGGAACGACCGATGTGATGAGGATGCAAGTTGTCAGGGAGTTATACGGAGACGAGTATTGGGATATGGCAATACGAGGCGACAAGTCCACCACACAGGAATCGGAATCTGTACGTCAGCCTGTCGAGCCAGTGAAGCAATAGCTCGAAAACTCCAGTCTTATTTATTTCACTACCTCGTATGTAGTGTGCCCTCGCAGCAATCGTTGCACATTTCGAAAGTAGACGTTGCTCTCGACTCTCGGCACCAACGTCTTGCGTCGATGAGGAGGCCGGAGAGGGCTCTCTTCTCCGGTTCGAGAGGAGTGTGATTCCCGCAACTGAATTAAGGGTTTCAAACTCAGTTTGACCCTCGTGTTATACCAACAGGCCGACGCCTCAAAACGTCGGCCTGTTCGCGTTTCTGGCCCTTGCTTTCCCAGTGTTTCGCGAGTTTCTCGCCTCTCGAACTCTCTCCACCGCGGCCACTCTCCGATTGCCGGCGCGACATCCGTTTGGGCTGATTTCTCTCCCTCCACCCCCAACTCTCCCGAGTCTCAAAGTCTCTTGACCCCGGGGTTATGGAAATGCCTCTAAGTCCATAACCCTGTTTTGGAAAATCAGAGTTTCGAACCGAGGTGATCGTAAACACATGACAGATGCCAATAACCCGTGCGATCTTCGGTCGTTTTTCGGTCGCGATTCCCTCACCCATGGCCCCTCCTCGGATATTGCTCGATTCGGTTTACCTGAGTGGTCGTTTTCATTGGACCATCGCACTTCCATGGCGCGAAGTCTACAACGACTATAGACCTCATAGTTCACTTAACAGCCTGAGCTCTACCGAATCGCACGACGCTGTGCTGCTTCCGTTCCGGCTACGCCTCCACTCCACCAGCACAGCGAACCATCATTCCATTCCCAACCCATAATCTCATAACACCTGGTCGAAAATTGGGGCACTCCAGAAGCTCTTGGACAGCGTCCCAAGAGCCGCCTGGAACATCTGCCTCCAGCTTACAGGCCCTCAGCTTTACAAGCCCTGCTAATCGAATTATCCCGCTCTGGTTTACCACTCGATCATGGCCCGCCCCCCTGTTAACGACCCTGCTTGCAACTCTTACGCGACTACCAGGCCTGCCTGCCAACGAACAAGTCCGCGTTTTTTTCGAAACCAACTGGATCAGGCAGTGCCGCCACTGCCCATGAAGACAAATTGCGTTCCAGCAAAGTGATTCAAACTACGAAGGCCTCGACGAACCGTAATTTATGAAGCCACAATGATATCTAAACTTCGAAGCAATCGCACTAGTCCTTCAATAGTGATATACGGAGCACATGTGCCTTCATACGATGCAGCTACAGTTTCCCAGTTATCGCACAGTCGACGCCGTACCTTATCAGCTACTTCTATGGAGTCACACTCCAGTGCGATTACACAATCAGATAGAGCCAACTTCCTTCGACCCAGATAAATTGCACACTTTGCTGTTTTCTGGGACCCCACTCGCGTAATCAAAACCGACGGTGAGGAGACCAAACGACTTCCCAAATCAACGTAACGATCGCAACAAGTAATCTTTTGCCCTACTATCTCAGTACTATGCACGAAAGGGAATTTCGTTCCAGCTAAGCCATTTAACGCCCGGTGCACTGGAATACAACCGCGAATCAAACGAACCGTGAGCGTTCTGCTTCCAATTTTTGGGGAAATCGTCATATTAGGAGGGGTGATGGCGGTGCTATTGTCACTCTTTTTGAAGCGAACAACGACAGTCGAGGCAGAGCATCCCATGAATGTCGACTTAGAGAATCGCTTGATTACAGTCATGCTAGCCATGCTCATAATGAGGTCTCTGCATCTAGCGTCTTTACTACTAGAAAGACAGGACGGCGGAAGAATTGCAATGAGCTCACCACCCATCTTTAGATAGTCGAATGCAGTAAGCACAAACGCAAACGCCCGACTGCATCTTATCCTTCCCGCACGCGACTCTGCAATACACGCAGCACTTCCTCTTCCGCTAAATGGAGGATTCAATAAGACAATATCACATGCGTTGAGCAGCGATTTAAGTATTTTTGATGCCTTGCGCGAGCGTTCGTCAAGGAAGTCGCAGCAAGAGACCGAGTGGATAGATTTCAGCTTGCGAAGAGTACGCGCGCACAAAGGATCGATGTCGTTCGCGAAGATCTGGCAAGAGGGCCAACGGTCGATAGCAGCCGCGAGCAAATCGCCATGGCCTGCCGCAAAATCTGCGACAATTTGAACCTTTCTGATCTTTGCCGCCCGCACAGCGGCGAATGCGAGGTTCTTTGGCGTGAAGAACTGATCTTTCATTGATTCAGTAGCCCAGTCACTTCATAAATATGCAACCGACCAAGGCCCTCTGTGCGTTTAGCTTTTCTGACGGGATGGTCGTAGACAATTTCAACTCGATCGGGGTTTCTCAGGGCGCACACAATGGCCGCAAGCGCTTGCGGCTTTGTTCCTATGTGGGCAACAGTAACCGTACTGGATGCGTGTCTACATAAAAGCCATTCCAAAATGCTTAACGTTGCGAAAGGACAATTGGCAGGAGCCAAAAGCACCTTCTTCCACGCCTGACTCTCTCTCAAAGCGGTTCGATTTGCCCAGTAGGTTTCAAACGGATACTCAAGCCTGAACCCAGGGACGCCGATTACCGGGAAAACGAATTGCCCCGGTGGTTCCAGCTGATTTAACAGGTAGAGCAGTCTCGCGCCTTCAAATCCAAGAAGTGGAGCGAAAACACTAACGCCACTGGATCGTCGAAAACGAGCGAACCCTGGAAGTGGCTTGATACCTTCAATCTTGTCGCTCAGGTCGTAAATCTCATTCTGAGTGGGACGTGGGCTCATCCGGTAGTCTAAAGGTTCAACATAAACTACCCGCAGTCTTCTCTCGGGCCTTCCAGTGTAGCCCCGAAGAAGTGAAGCCCATGTCCCGTGCTTAAGGCCAGTAATGTCTAAATACACTATTCCACTAGGAACCGAATTCCAGAACTCTTTCAGCTTCGCATTACTTCGCAACGGAATTTCACAAGAAATCGCGCCGCCGACTTCAATCCGTTCGGACTCCTCTCGCAATACATCAATGATGCTAACGTCGCCTCGCGAACTTTGCCAAGACTTACTATGATGACTTCGATCTTCAACAGAGCGCCCAGACAAATAAACACTTCCAGCCTCCGCCTGGAAGTCAAATGCATTCTCGAACGCACACGAAAGTGGGAAAGGCTCAATCTTCATAACCGTAGAACCTCGAAAACAGCGTCAGTTGTTGCGGCAGCTGTGTAATGGTTTCTCGTTTGTGTTGCTTCAGATGGTACCTAATTGATTCCTTGGGGTTCTCAATCAGAGTCGCAAGCTCCTCGGCGGAAATATCCATCTTGCGTTTCCGACGAGGACTAAATTCAAACATCGCGGCAAAAATTGGATGTATAGCGTAGTCAAAATCTAGTGTCTCTGACGGACCTCCTAACTTCGTCCCAGGAAACCGGACTACAGCTAAGTGCATCACCGCGTGTCGAAGCAATTCGTCCACCTGAGGAGTAACAGTCGTAAGTCGAAATTGATTGACCTCGGGAGCGTGTCCAAAAGGGTCAATTGCCATTTGCTGGAAAATTCTGCCAACAGCAAGCAACATTTTCGTCAACTTAGCTCCATTAACAGAAAGCCCCTCAAGTTCCGAAAGGTTGACCGCGCCAACGCGCTGGGCAGTGATAGTCTGCGTTTCAGGCGGCACAGGGCTAGAAAGATCGCCACCATCGCGTAAGTGCGCAATGAAGCTTTGGTCAACAAGCTCAAGCATGTAGCGAATATTGCCGCATGCAAGTAGGGCATAAGTATCGAGTCCACAGTAGAATTTATCGATCCCCCGTTTTCTTTTTCGAATCGAAAACAATGTCGCATACTTGTGATTATCGAAACGCTCTTTGAACTTTTTCGGCTGTTCTCGCACAAATCGTAATTCATCGGATAGCGTAGAATCGTGGCTCTTCGCCCAAGCGTGAACAAAGTACTTCTGTAACGGCGTCAACCCAAGAAACGCATCGATATCTTCCCTCGCAAGCTCCTGGAGATTCTCGCTTTCAATCCGCTTTGTATGTTCGAGTACTCCAAGTGCAATTGCTTCATCTTCGTTTGAAATACCGGGTAGTGCCTTCTCAAGCTCCGTTGATATCGTTTCTCCGTTAATTCGCACTTGTGCAAGTCGCGTTTCACAGACATCTTTTGCAAATTTGACAAACACGTCGCCAGTCATTCGATCACTGATTCGTATCAAAGCATAATCGGCGGGAGCAATCAGTTGCTCCGATGCCTGCAGTGTCGTTTTACAGGTCCAGCCAAGCTCTTTGACGCCAATCTTGAAGAAGTACTGTCCATTGGAGTGCTTAATGTATGTGTTCGCGACCTTCTGCTGATACGGCAATAGATTCTCGTATTCATCAAGCAAAAAGAAAAAGTGTCTGCCCTTAAAGCAGCCACTGGAGAGAGTCGCCTCACACAACAGCTCGACTGGGCGTTGCTGAAGGGACAATCGGAGGCTTTGTTCGTCAACTATGTTGTTTACTTGCGACTCAAAATCGAGTCGTGATTCGATCAATGCCTGATGCAAAAGATCAAAGCGATCAATCTCACCAAGATGTAGTGATTTGCTAACCCGCCTCACAAGATGAGGAGAGGCATCCGATACCGGAGCAACGGACAATTCATACCATGATACGTACTCAAGTATCAGTTCGCATAGAAGCAAATTGAAGTAGTGCGCAAAAGGACGAATCCATTCTTCGTCTTTAACGCCGGCACCCGAGAATGCCGCAACGTGGTTTGTGTTAACGCGATGATAAAGCCCGATAAAGTCAGACGTTCTAGAAATGGGTTCCCCCATTTTTTTTGCGAGCGCTGATTGACCTGCGTAAGACAGCCCCCTTAAAGCTGTAGTTTTTCCCGTACCTCGGCCTCCAACCAAGACACAGGACTGCTTAGTGGTAAGTTCTGGGAAGTAACGAGGCTCCGTGAAGAGATCGAACACTTTTTCCTGAAGCCACTCTGCTCGGTAACTTCCAAACAATTCGCTTAACTGTTTCTGAACTTCGTCAAAGGAATCTTTCATGATCGTTTCTTCAGTGGAACCCAGTTTCTCGACTCATGCCAGAATAACGGAATCGTAGCGTCCGGGATGCAATGCTCAAACGCAATTGTCAGGCCCAAGTCATTGAACCCTCGCCAGTCTCTTCCAATCCCAGCTCGCTTGCTCGCTTTGCGAATATCGGACTCAATTTTTTGAACGTACTCGGCAGGCCAAAACCTACATGCTTCGGAAAAGACTGAGTAGGACTCATCTATGTCGTGAGCTGCAAGCACATTCACCCTCGGTGCTCTACGTTTTATTGCTGCATTTCCCTTCCAAGTGCAAATCACCGGACAATAGAACGTAGCGACATCTACCTGTGCGTTCTCAGTCACTGTAGAAAACGACTCGTGACGTGCGGGATTTCCAAAGCCGTGGGTGCGATCCCAGGTTTCGCAAAATTGTTTCCCTGATCCAACGAAGTCGTCAACAAATATGACCGCGCGAGAGTCCCCAAAAGAAAGCCTTTCAATTGCCTCCTCATTAGTTACGATTTGAGTGGGTTCAACACCGACAATCTGCCGTGACATTCGCGAGAAGTGATATCCGCTATCCGAAGGGTTAGGGTCTTCGCCCGTTACATGTGTTACCAAGACATTTTTTGTAAATTCATCCCATTGGGCCTGAGCTGACGGCATGGAAAAATCGCATACCTGTGATACAAGCTTGCTTATGGCGTATCGAAACAACTGCTGCGTCAATTCATTGGAGTAGTAGATGAAGTGCGAAAGTAGTAGTACGGCCGTTTCCATCTCGTCTTCTTCGAAATTCTGCAGCCACCCTTGAAAGTCCAGGGTGCGATGAGTCGGCCAAAGCTGAGCTTCAACGAAGAAGTCGCACTTTGCAAGAAGCATTTCTTTGTCAATCGACATTACTACACCTATTCCACCGAAATTCTTCAGCTTAGTTTGGGCTTGTAAACGGTTGGCTTTTCTGCATTCATGTATCTTCCAGCATATGGAGGAACATTTTTTGTACTCGTTCTCAAGATGAAAAGCTGTGCCACCGGGGCTAGTCGCGGTATTCGCACTTTCAGGTGCCCTAGATTAAGTAGCTCAAAAGTGACTCGGCCACAGAATCCCGAGTCGATTTGACCATCATTGCATGTAGCCGAAACGAACAGTCGAGCTAGGGAGCCTTTTGTTTGAACCAGGCCAAAGTAGCCAATGGGCATTTGGATAACTTCCTCAGAGCAGCCTAGTAGACCAACATTGCGCTTCAACTCGATCCCCTCCTCAGGAATGTCGAATTC
Organism: Planctomycetota bacterium; assembly: GCA_017303505.1. Taxonomy (GTDB): domain Bacteria; phylum Planctomycetota; class Planctomycetia; order Pirellulales; family Pirellulaceae; genus JAFLCP01. Next base: position 29,565 of record JAFLCP010000013.1, read on the forward strand.
GTTTATCCAGCTTTGCTTCAATGGTTTGCCGTAGTCTACGACAGCTTCTGTATTGATCGATGTGACCCTGATGTTGAGCCTAAGGGTTAAGGAGGTGATGTCGTAAGAATCGAGATTGCTTACGACCGCATGCTGTATGCACAAATCTCGCAGGTTGTCACCAACTATCAACATTGAAAATGTCCTCGCATAATTATCTCCCCCATAGCCCAAGCAACCGGGTGACTACCGTAAGCCCGGCAAGAAATGTACCTATTATCCATTGCCAATACGCACTCCAAAATGCACGAATTGCCTGCCCGATTGTTGGGCGCGGTGGCTTCACCGGCTCGCGAGCTGACGTTCGTGACACGTCGTGCATGTGCGAGTCCATCTGAAAAAAGCTGCAGGAGCAGATCAGCATCCCCGGCTTTATCTGAATCGGACGATTGCTTCCGTTTAAAATTCCTACACGAAGATTATCTTGAAAGCCGGGGTCGATCTTCCCGTGAGAAACAAAGACACCGTGGTAGATTAGGCTGCCTTTTCCTGAAACGATCCCAAAGATATTGTGCGGGACGCACACACGTTCGCTGGTATACACAACAATCGATCGCCGCGGCCGAAGTGTTATGCCTTCGGCAGGAATTCCTCGCTGGATGCTAGTCTCGGATTCGAAGATCCTGTCCCCTACAGACAAATCAACTGAAACCGGATCGCAGGTCTCCGGCAAAGGGGAAATGAATATGCGGCTATCGTCAGAGCGAAGCGACTTACGAAAGTCTTCTTCGCTTGATGTTAGTCGCCTCTTTAAGAGGATCGCGCTCATTGCTTTGCCCTCATTTCTAGGTATTCAGCCTGCCACTCGGCACCTTCAAAAGGGGCAGATGAGCTGTTCGCAGCCTCGTTATCACGGATACTTGATTCAGCTCGACGCTAAGCAGACAACCACTATCGCAGATGTTATACTCTCCCCACAGCTGGGCGTCAGCCCTGGGGACGAGTTCGGACTAAAACCGCCCAGTTTTTTAGGAGACTGGATAATGACCAAGACTAAAGACGATTTCGGCGTCCGTGTTAAGGAACTGCGTGAACAGCTGCACCTCACCCAAGAAGCGATGGCAGAGACCTTGGGCGTAAGCTTCGCGACTGTGAATCGATGGGAAAACGGATGGACAGCCCCCTCAAAACTAGCCCAGCGTCAGATCGACTTTTTGTGCAAAGAGCACCACATAGCGGCAATTACAGATAACAAGGTCTACGCCAGATAAATTTTCCCCGCATAGTTATTTGGAGATGGCAATGGATTCCAGCGGCCATCGAAGATGATGTCGGGCCGAATTAGTGTGTTTTATTGACGTCTATTGCGCAGTCTATCCCGCACGGCATACATAACCCGGGTGAGCTGAATCGTCGTCAGCTCGAACGTTGCCAACCCGGTGGGATATGTCATGTCGAATCTATCGTTCTCGGATCTCTCCGTAAGCCAGCGTCGTGAGCGCATCGCGGCTGTATTGGCTATTGGCCTTCAACGCGTACTCGATCAAAGAGCCCGAATCTCTGCCGACACTAGCGACTCAAGCCTTGAGGTTTCCTCGGACTTGAGGCTCTCTGTGTCTCAACCCGAAATCGGGGAACCAGACGACGCCGTCGAAACATGATCGTCGTCGCCTAGCAAGAGTGAGTACGCAGAGACACCACAAACCAAGGGAGGTGCTTATGGACTCGGTAACAGCAGCCGAGATTGCCAAGCTGGACACAATGACTGTTTCCAAACTGGTCGAGAAATTCGAATTGCTCGTCAGCGAGAAATGCTGGAGCAGAAACAAACGATACCTCGTTCGGCGAATCGCCTGGCGACTTCAGGCCAACGCCGAAGGTGGCCTATCGGAACGGGCGTTGAAGCGTGCGGCCGAGTTGACACTCGACTCAGAGGTCCGAGTCACACCTCCACGCGAACACAAACGGTCGCGGGTTGTCGTGGCGACCGTTGAATCGAAACCAGTTCGTGACCTTCGCTTGCCGCCCAACGGCACGATGCTTCATCGCGATTACAAGAGCCGGCCGATCCGAGTACTTGTCCTGGAAGATGGATTTGAATACGAGGGGCAGCACTTCAATTCACTCACCGCGGTCGCCAACACGATCACGGGCTCCCACGTCAACGGATTTCAGTTCTTTCGATTGAGGAGTACCCAATGAACACACAACTCAAAAGCACGGGGCCAAAGAACCGCTGTGCCATCTACATACGGATGTCTGCGAAGAGGGACTCGAACTAGTATTCCACTCAAAGCACGCCTAGCTTGAATCGGCCGACGTGTTTGTTGGCTACGTCAGCCAGCGACGCTTCTCGCAACACCTCAGCCAAACGATGCTAACCCCAAAATGAGAATCCGAATCCCTGCGATTTCAACTTAGACGAACGAGCAACTCATCGGGAATCGCTGTAAAGCACCTTTTAAAGTGGCCCCAGTCCCAAAGAACTCATGATTGATATGCTGCCCAGCACTCACTTTCGCCCCTATTCGAAAAACTCTTCTCTCCAAATTTCCTTCTCTAGTCCTAAATACGGGATAGGATTCCATCAGCAAAGCAGGTAATGCTTTACACATGCCGACCGGTTACGCGAATACATAAACTTAGCCGTACAGATGAAGTCATCAGATGAGTGAATCCCGTTAGCACGATCACCTGTTCGAACTTTCTATGAAGACAGGTACCAACCTTGTACCTATCACGGTATTAGCATCGTCCCCATTATTTTGAACGGAATAACGACACTTCGTAAATGACGATATGCACTTTTGCCATTCCATCGTCTTGCCTGTTGCACTTGCGAGACACATTCTTCCTCAAGCCAACGGCAAAGTCACTCAGTGGAGAGGGTAGCCGCTACTTGTCCGTTGGTGCCTCAAATAAACCCTCTTTGAACTCAGGATCGAATATCATGTCGAATTGAGTCGTAGTCGTGATTTGGCTATACGATTTCGTATCTTGAGAAATGACGGGCATGTTCATTTCAATCGATCGCGCCACCCAGGTTCCATTGGTGGCATCTCGAAAGTCTTTCATCACGACTGTTTGCCGCAAATCGGTCGACTCGGGCTCTGCTTGCTGGTTAGCGGAAACAGTGAACAATTCGGCTTTGACGACAGCGTGACCTTTCTTGGGATCGATGAAATACCATTCATGCCCTACTTGAGGTGTCGCGGTTGCCAAGCGAGCGGAGCGCTTAATCACGACCAAACCAAGATTATCTTCCGGCGTTTCGTCAAAAGTGAACTCCCAGCCTGCCTTCCGTGACAAATCGGGATAAAGCAACGAGGGAAACTTGATGTTGCCTGCGTCAGCCAAGTTGCCCAAGCCTTCACCCGACATAAGATCTGTCGGGGCAACGTGGCTTGAGCGCTCCCAGACTGCCTTAGTACTGCCAAGCGGGGATTGGTTGTGCCAAACCGTCTGGCCATCACAAATATATAGTGGCACCCGTTCCGTTTTCCCCAGTTGTTCCTCAAACCACTGAGACCGATTAGCGCTTTCCTCGAGAGGCGTAGATGGCCAGGCTCCTCCTGAATTCATCAGGTAACAGAGATCAACTCGCCAGCACTTGCCTCGTCGCCATATGGCATGACCCAAAAAGGCCTGAGTTGTCGACACCAACATCTGAAAATCGCCAATTCTAGCGCGACTGGCAGCCATAGCATCAATAATACGTTGGGCGTTGTCGCTTGGTCTTAGGTCGACAATAGGCAATTCCCGTTTGACGCCCATCTCATAAATGTCACTTGGTCCCGACGCTGGGTAGTCAAATTCGTATACGATTGGCTTAACGAGATCTTTTGCCGAACGCAGTTCCATTCGGACGGGAAGACGAGTCTCTGGATCAACGCGTAGGATCGCAATACTGTGCTCCCCTCGCCATAGCTTCATCTCAAACTCAATCCATTCACGTCCGTTGTCACGGATTCGGCGTTGCTCTTGATGAACCACCTTCTCGGTATTAAACAGCCAGGAGATCGATGGCGATTCTTCAGTCAGGGTCTGTGTAGGAAATGCGCCTGATTTATCTTCCTCACTGAAAGGAAGTATGTTGATGGCATCTTCGCTCTCGCTGAGCTCATACCTTGCTCGCTGTTGGCCATCATAAAAGCATCGGGAAGAACCGAACCGATAGGCCCAGAGGTTTTGATCCAGTGATACCCACATGTGCCCTTGCTCACCATTTGGAAACTGAGCTTGCGCGTGAAGCCACTTTTGTTGACGAACGGCTTCGATGACCTGGGTGTACGCAAGCGTTGCCGTCGACGTGGATAAAATACTCCACAAGAGAGTCGCAACTGTTGCAACCAATGACGAGGAGATTGCTAGTCTACGATATTGCTTGTGGTTACCATACATTGACAAATTTTGACCCGAGTTCTGAATGGATGGAAGTTCCGCTTCCAATTGCCGCTGGACATGTTCAACTAAAGTTGGCCGACTTTGCAACTGCTGCCCCAATCTATTGAGTCGATCTTCAATATGATTATTTAGATTCATGTTTGTACTCCATATGAACCTTTTTCTCTAAGGTCTTGATTGCACGGGAAAGCTGTTTTGTGATACTGCCCACGGGACGTCCTAAGATCTGCGCAATTGCTGCAAAGTCATGTCCATCGAAATAGCGTAAACCGATGAGCAATTGATCTGCTTCGGACAAGTTTTGAACGAGTTCATGAATGAACTCCCGGTCGATCCAGTCGCTTACGTCCTTGTTCTCGACGACAAGCAGTGGAGTCGATTTCTCAGCGAAATCCGTTGAAGTAACGGGAAGCTGCTGTCGCTTCATCTCGATCGCTTTGCGTCGAACGGTCGTGAGCAACCAACTCCCAAATTTCGCATCATCTTCGAGCGTATGAAGTTTTCGAAAAGCGATCAGCATCGAGCTCTGTACGGCATCCTCAGCAGAGTGCCATTCCGCGAGGATCGAAAGAGCTATCGCAATGGCAGTGCGTTCATAACGCTGACACAATTTACCGAAAGCGTTAATGCCGCCCTTTTTGGATTGCCTTACAAGTTCACTATCCGATTCAATTTCCATTTCGTTGTCCAGTTCCAAGATCAGGACTGCCGTTTCTCGAAAGGCTGCATCTGTCTAACAAGATGCGCCGAATTGGTGATTTGCGGCCAAATTTCAAAAAAAGGAATTGAATGAGCTTACTTAGGGGGCACCCAAGCAACCGGTATTCCACCGAAATCGTAGGTTTTGGCTCTGTTTGGTTAGATGATTACGCCAGCTAGTCTACAACGATGTCGATTATGTCGTAAGAACTGGAAAGCTGCTGCCAAAAGAACTCGCCGAAGCATTGGGGGTGTGGGGCCCTGCTGACAAATACGGGTTACGCGTTAACTGGGATTTGCAGCCTCGCCACGATCTCCAAGTCGAGTGGGCGAACCGTTCACCTCGTGGGGCAAGGAAGTCAACGGCTTGCACTCCTGCAACACATCGGCTTCTTTCGTGCTCGCCGTACCTTTTCTGGATCACCAACAGCCTATACATATTCACAATCCAGTGACAACTCTCACCAAAGCAGCCCTCTCAGGAGGCTATCCAGACACAAAATATCATTAAGTCACCCCCTTATCACAACCTCCGGGTGATTGATTTTCTATCATGAGCCCCTTGTGTCATTCCAGTTCTATTTCGCTGCTGTGTCTCAATACGAGGCCCATAGTTGCGAGACGTTTGCACTACTTATGCTTCACTTCTTTCTTAAAAGCGTTTTGAGAGGGCCGCAACTTTCTCCGCCGCACCTAGCCTCCGCTGCGGTTGAAACGACGCCCAGCTACTTCGCCGATTCGGATTCGACGCGTAGTTCTTGTTCTACGATTCTGGGAGTCAAGGCAACAATGATTGTCGTTTCTGCGTCGGCACCTGGGGCATTGTCGAACACTCGTGGAATTGCCACGACAATCGATTCACCCGCCGCAAGCTTTGCCGATGAACTCACCTCATACTGTTCGATTGCGGGCACTTGTACCGTAAGTTGCGGCGCCACTTCGGTCGCAGACTTGATCGGTAAGTTTGCATAAGAGACCTTACCAACACTGGATACTTTAACCTCGAAGTCCAAAGTGATGCTGTCGTCTTCGCTACTTTTCGGCGTGAGGACAAAGGTCAACCCTTCGTTCGCAATAGACACTATCGGCTGTATCCTGCCATCGGCTTTCGGATTAACCCCGGTCACAAATGGACGCTTCACTTCATCCGCGATCACTCCCATTTGACCATCGAAAAGTACTACCCTAGGTGCAAACATAATATTTCCTCGAGGGTCCGACGATACAGTCTTAACTAGTTGGTTTAACTTAGGTTGGTCAATGCGTGCGGCAATCGCTGGTCCTATCCCTTTGATGGTCAGCCCATCAATTCTGCTTCCTATCCAGTCGATTGAGCTGGCCGTCAGCGTATCGGTTTGAATGAATCTAGCTTCAATCATAATTTGCTTAGGTTCGCCGTTCTTCCAAATCTCTAGTCTCTGCCCCAGTAAGAGGTGCTGGCGTGGAGTCAGTTCTGCCGAAAGCGACATGCCTTCCAAATGCAACTTCGCTTTTAGTGACGAAGGCAAGCCCAGCCAAGACACCAACTTTTCTACGCCTGAATTTTGGCTTCCTGATATGGATTCCGGCATCGTTTCGAAAATGGAAGCGACATGATAGCGCTCAACGAATGCTGGACCGTCAGTTTCTTGCACACTCCATGCTTCATTCCACATCGGCTCCACATGCTGCTCGACGGAATCGCCAGCCACAAGGTGCATTGCAGGCATCTTTTGCCCCGAAGCATCTCGTGCGTCTGTCAGGCCCGCGCCAGCGATTACTGTTACAACTGCCGCAGACAAGATTTTGGCGGTCAGACTAGTGGGTTTTCGATCTTGTACCAACAACTCGATTCGGCGTTTGAGGTCCTTACCAGAGGCAATAGAAATGAGGCCAAGCGTTGGACCATTCTTCCGCTTGTCGCGGACTTCAGCAAATCCTAGCAAGAGCTCTCCATAGGCCACAGTGTCACCTGGCGATACGTTCTGCAATGCCAACCGATCAGCGGCTGCTTCCATGGCAGTTCGTAGGCGTTTTTCGATCAACCAAACAACAGGGTTGAACCAATGGAGTGCACCAGCAATCGAAGCGATGATCGCAACGTGAATATCGTATCGTCTAACATGCGCCAACTCGTGTCGAATAACCCACCGCAGTTCTCGTTCGCTTAATCTCTCGATAAGGCCTGGCGGAAAACAAATCGTGTGTCGAAATAGACCAAACACAGCAGGTGCTTCGAGCGAAGCCACTTCACGTACCACAGGCCGACGCCCAACCGCTAGAGAATCGCATTCGCGAAGCAACAGATCGATGAGCTTCTGGTCATCGAGCACCGGGCAAGAGCGGAGCTTTAGCGCAAAGCGAATATGCGATACGACACTACGAATAAGCAGCGCTGTCGACACGAATATCACAACGCATAGAGAGGCGAACAAAATCGCTTCCCAAGCATCGCTAAATGAGATAAAAGGTTGAGCCTGAGCCTGAATGGGAACCCATTGTGTCTCAGCAGCATCGGTACTTGGTAAAACTCCATAGGAATTGCTGTACGAGTGCTCGCGAACTTCTCCGTTCCGCCGTTGGTTGACCGCCCCATCAGACTCGCTTAAAAGCCAACTGTCGATGGGCTTATGGAAGCTGAGCGGGCTACCAAGCGAAACAGGAATGAGCAGCCTGATAACAACAATCGTCAGTAGCATGGCATGTAGTGAAGGACTTAACTTTCGGCGAAACGCCAATGTGATCGCTGTCACCAAAATCAAAATGGGTAGTGCTCTCCAGGTCGCCAGCGTAAGTAACCAAAACCAAGTTGTCGCCAACTCAAACAATCGATCCATCCAATCAAAATTCATCCCTGATCTCCTTCGTTTCGGTTCGCCTTCTTGTTCAGTAGTGCTCGAATCTCTTCCACATCCTTTGCGGTCAACTTGGCCGTTTTCACAAAGTGGATTAGGGCCGGTGTCGCATCACCTCCGAAGACGCGTTCGATGAATGAGCGACTCGCTTCGCGTACGCAAGCTTCCCTGCGAACCGCTGGTGTGTACAGATATTTCTTCCCATTCTGCTCCGTTGCCAGTGCTCCTTTTCGAACCAGTCGATGTAGCATTGTCTTAACGGTGGCCGGGCTCCAACCATTGACTGCTGCGATCTGATCGACTACTTCCGCCGCCTCAATCGGCGAGGAACTCCAGATCAAGTTCATGACAATCCATTCAGCGTCCGAGATTTGCATGCGAACCTCCTTACATCGCGCTCACCTACGATTACATGCGTAAACGTGACGGAAAGATTACACCTGTAATCGATCTTCCGTCAAGACCGGTTGCCGGCTTGGTTACGGCTACACCTAAGCCGAGCAACCAGCAAGCGCGTCGAACGTGTCCGCTGTAACACCGATTGACACGACGATGCACTGCGACGACGGGGCATTTAATGAGTCCAAGTACGATCGCAAAACTAACAGACTTGTGGAATTTGCCAGCGGTCAATTTGCTGCTGAGAATGAAAGGCCAATCGGCGGGAAACAGTGAGCTGGCAACGGTTTGTGTCAAATCGCAGTTCAGAAGATGTTGCCCGCGATCTCAGATTTCACCCACAAAAAACGTCCGAAAAACCCGATTTTCCCGAATATTCCAACTGCAACCCAACTAGTAGCGGCTCGTCCTCCGTTGAGAGGATGCGTGTGGGGGCAAATCATAAACTAGACTTTCGCGTCGCATTCTCACGCTGGATGGTTACAGTCGGCTGATTGGCTCGGTCGTCGCCTCGAGTTTGCGGCCAACCTCACTACGCTGGACTCGATATGCAGAAATTCAGCATCATTGTTTTGATCATTACCGGCATCACTGCCGCCATGGTAATTTTATGCCCGATGCTGGTCGTACTCGGCTTTGTGGCACTCATCATTCCAGGATTGATGCTTCTCTCGACACCAACTCTGTTCGTTTACTTGGCCGCCACGATTGGATTCCAACTAGTTTTGCCGAAGAAGCTTGGATGGGGCGTGATACCGATCGCGATCTTACTGGCCCTTGGAGTAAGTTGGCTGATCATGCAGCCCCAACGATCCGCAGCAATTTCTGAATTCCAGGCGGAGCTTCTTCCCGACATTCTGCCTGATGAACCGGTCCGCTTAAACGGAAATGTGTACGTCGAGAATGGCGAACTCTATCGCGCTCCCGAATGCGACTACCTATGCGCGATGCTCTTAGATTTACCGGGCGTGAAAAGTGTCACGATCGAAAACACCAATTCGAAAATCGGCAGCATGACTCACTCGGTTGCTGCATTCGCCTTGGTCCGTCCTGGTGCTGACGCGGCTCCGGGAGTGTTGCCGTCGAACCCTGGTCAATTAGTTCGCAAGCATCGGGGGCCGGCTATTGGCCGAATTTTAAACGAAATGGGGTCGATCGAGGCTGAGAGAGCGCTCGATGCCCATTGGGCTCTTCGACTCGCCGGCGCGGAGCGAATTGATGTAGTTGAGCCAACCCCGTCCGAAAAAGCCGACTGGATCGTACGACTCGTTTCGATCGATACCGAAAAGCATCCGCACATCAAACGAATCGAAATTGATCGTGCCGGAAGCGACGTTCAGTATCGCAAGAGCCATGTTAGCCACTTTGTTCCCAGCCGCTTTTTGTATTTTGGATTCAACGTCAAATTTGGTGCCGGTACGGTCTCCGACGCGTCGTTTGGTCTTGGCGGGAGCACTTGGAAGTCACCGGGCGAGGATTTTGATTTGGAGCCAACATTGTTGGAAGCGATTGAGATACCACGTCTCGCCGATCTTGCCAACACCCGCGAGCGTTTACGCAGGGAAGTCCAACTTGCGATCGATGACCCCAACGCAACGCCTGCGAGGCTTGAACTGGCACGACGTTGGCTGGCGCTCTTTTTCGACAACGCGACCAAGGACGATTACGCGTTAATCGCTCGCATCGTGGGCGACCGGCGGATCAAAGACCTCGCAGCTCCGCTCAGGTGTGTATTTCAGATGGGCAAGACGCCCGATGAACTCAGCATAGCCTATGCGCAAAGGATCACGTTCGATGATTCAACGCATGAAGAGCGAGCAGAACTCGCGGCGGCGTTAGCCTCCATGTCGCCTGGCATCTTCGCAAATCCCGATCCGGCGCACCTCGAAATCTGGACTCGTCCAGAACTCTATGAGCAGGCCGGGCCATTTCTTTCAAGGCTGGCTGATCTGGACGCGCAACGAGCGATTCCCATGCTTAACGAAGCATTGGATCACGCAATGACAAAAGAATACTGGAATGAACGACGCGGTATGATCGCGGGAATTCGGGAAGCCTACGCATCACTTGGCCCGGCTGCAAAACAGGATGCCACAAAGATTAGCAGGCTGATATTACTGCGACCATCGCCCATTACATATGATTATGAAGATGCGCAAGCGTGGCGATTGACTTTGGCGCGAATGGGAGTGCCTATCGATGAATTGCCATTCTTTCCCCAATCAAGCCAGCAAGAGACCGACAGAATCAAGTCTGAAATTCATGAGCGACTGCAACGAGTTCAAGTAGGAATCTGAAGTTGATCGATCTGTGATCACGCCTTTTATGTCCAACACACACTACACTGTGCCGACATGCTAGAAGCCAAGTGCGGCGAATGTCGTGATCACAAGCAAGCCCAGCTGTGAAATTTCTTGGATACGCATCGATGACTCAGCTTTCATTTGGCGACGACGATTTCTATAGTGGGAATCGTTAGCCTAAGTTTTGGTTGGTCTTTCACCAGTGCTTCATTCTCATGCCAAGCTTTCTGGGTAAACGCGATTCGAGCCTGTACGCTACCGGTGATCAGATACTTTCCAGGTTTGAGATGCCATGCATCGTAACCCGCATTAAATCGCTTTTGCCCACCAACGATTCCCATTCCCTGGTCATGGGTTGAAAAAACGGTGTAACCTGCGGGCGGTATCAGTGCTTGGCAAACGGGAAGGGTAGGGCCACTTCGTTCGACACTGGATCGCGGTACGTTCTGCCCACTCTCGTCTGTGAATTCCAGTTTCACATCCTGAGCATCAAACTCGACCCACGCAGTACTACCCAATGATTGGTTTTCAAGTTCAACACCGAAGGAATACAAGTCGCCTCCGTGTACTAGTCCGTGTTCGTGAAGAACGATTCTTGCGAGAATCTTTTCCCGGTCAGCGTCAAATGTGTTCGCCAACGGTGCTGGACGACGCGAGATCGGCAATGGCTCAGCATCGAATTCAGCAGCCATGGCTTGATGCAGAATCAATTCCTTGCCCCAACAAAAGACACGGTAGGAAACGCCAACAATCAGGACTGGAGTTAGCAGCGCCGGTACCAACACACGGAGAAATGCCGCAGTGCTGATTGGAGGCTCATCGGGAGCGACTTGTTTTCCATGCAGATCGACTTCAATCTTGCAAGCAGGGCAAACAAAACCGACTTTTATCCATTGCCGGCGAGTCTTCCGCCACGGCACGATGTACATGGAAAGCACACTATGGCAATAGGGACATTCGCGAGGTGCCTGCCTCCAGAGAAACCACAACGGTACCGATGCCAACAGGCCGATAAGGAAGACAGTCATAGAGAATTCCATATGAGCATACTTCAATGAACTGTGAGTTAAGGAAGTGTGTCGAGTCGTAGTTCCTTACTTGATCGTGGCTGGCACGGTGCCTTCATTCTCTTGAATCATTTCCTGATGAGCCTTCGTCCAGGGAAACATCAGAAGCCTATGGTCCGTATGAAAACCGCCGGGATGACTGGGGCGTTCCCAGTAGTCGAAGGCGAGTTTTCTCAGCTCTGGATCAGTGATCTGGAACTTGCCCGCTTGCTCTAGCTCGAGCAATAGTTTTCGTCGGGCATCGAGAGCTTCTGGTCCGAACTGCTGGTGAATGATCCGACCGCCACCATAGTTGTTGAAGAGGTACAACTCGAACTTGCGGCGGTGCATACTGAGCCATACTTCGCTGGCATGTGGGTGCGTTGATTCCAACGCGGCTACTCGCATCGCGGTCTTTAGCAAGGGGCGTTCGTTATCGGGAGTCGCGGGGTTATCGAGTTGACTTTTGATCTCAGCCAGCCTCTTATCCACCTCCGATTTCTGCTGCTTCGATTGGGCCTGCCACTGTTCCCATCTCGCGCCCCCCTGTTTTTTTGCTTCTGCTTCCATCCACTTGAGCCCAGCGAGGATTTCATCGTCCGTCATTTCGAAGGTTTCCCACTTCTCTCGCTCGTACTCTTCCATCGCCGTAGCCATGAACAGTTGAACGACCTGGTGGTAAGTCGGCGGGTTGTCTTTCAACTCGTCGCGATAGATGTCCTTCCCCAGTGCGGCACCAATGCGATCTCGTTCAATCGAAATCACCCATTGCTGATTAACGATTAGCTTTGCAGGTTGCACTCCATCGAAGGCTAGTTCTTCGACTTTGCTGGTTGAAGTGCCCTTCGACGGCTTGAAGTTCCATTCAATCTCATAAATATCTGATATGCCTTCCTTTCTAAGAAGCCGCCACTTGATGCTTCCTTTCCAGTCGGTCTTCCCTGAGTCACCATAGTTGAAGCCTGTATTCATCTGGCCTGAACTCGACAAAGCAGTGCGGCCTCCGGTACCAGACCCATAGGAAACGATGTGTGAGACAGTCGCACCGTTATGCCCTGCCTTCACACGGCTCTCACCCGTCCGCAAAAAAGGAGGTGTGGCAAGGAGTTGTTGAAGTTGTTCTCCTGTTGGGTACGTGTCGGCAAAATGTTCTCGCTGAGCATACTTCCAAAATGCAGCTTCCATATCAGCATCATGGAACTTGATATCGCCCGCTTGGTGATGTTCCCTTAGCAGAGCATGTTGTCCATCCAGCGCTATCCAAGCGCCGAGGCTTCCCATACCAACGCGTCCGCCGTATTTCTCGTAGAGCGACTTGCAGATCTTCCAGTCGATGAGCACTGCGCGTGAGTAGGCGTTTGCAATCCCCCTGTCCTCCAGGGACGGAAACGGCGAATCATCGGAACTGCCGGGCCTGGACTTCAAACTTTGCTCGACGGACTTTGTGAGAGTGGCAAATTCCTCATCCGACACATTGAATTTTTCACGCTCTTGGTATCGGCGACATACGGTGCCCCAGATATGGTCGTAAATACGAGCAACCTGGTAATTGCGAAGCCAATCACTGAACTCTTGAGGTGAAAATTCCTTGCGTTTGACATCCGCTTCGGCAGGCGTCAGCGCTTCGAGATAAAGCGGCTCGCCGAACAGAGTCACGGCCAGCGTCCTTTTGTTGTGGCTATCACTGGTCGTTTGTGATAAATGAGGTTGGCGCGGACCGTTGCTTCCAGAAGTCTGAGCAAGTGCCGAGTCCCCCCACATCAGCAGAGAAACGACTGTTAATACTGCGAAGAATTGCCTCGCCAATAAAATCGTGTTCATGATTCCACCTTCGCTTCCCCAAAGATCGCCTTTTTGCCAGTTGGCATCAACCAGCCGATAAACCCGCCGATGAGCATCGGAATCGGGAGCAGCAAAGTTGCTGCCAGTGCGAGTATTCCAAGACCAATATTTGCCCCACCTCCGTTGTAACTCAGAGAGTCGTACCAGAGTGAATAGTACACGGATGCGATCACTATGAGTCCTCCTGTGTAGGCTCCGATGGTTATCCGCAGCGGGACTTTCCTGACGAGTGCGAGGCCAGCCAGAACGACAAACTGAGCCCCCGGCAATATCCATTTCAGCGGTGAACTATTGGGACCGGCAGACAGGTAGCCCCATCCAAACATCCCTAGCCCGATCATCGCCAGAATTGCAAAGGTAATGAAGCGTCCATTAGATGGAGCAATGAACGATTGACGGGCGCCAAAATTCAATGATTCAGACATACATGGATCCTGTCCAATTTGTTTGTTAAAAGACTAGCTAAGTCCCGCTAACGCATTCCCGAGAAAATCCAATAAGCCAGACAATGCCGTTGCCTTTCTTTCTGTTTGCCCCTGGGCCTTGATAATCGACTGCATACTTGCCACTCGCTCGACGATCTCTTTAGCAAAGTCTTTTGGGTCCATTTGCTTATAGCGTTTCGATAAAGCCGCTTCAGCTCCAAACAACAAAGTTACGGTCGCCTGCCGATCGGCAGATTTCAGTTGCTGAATACTTTGGTAGCTTGAAAGTACCGGATGACCATACTTCGCCAAAAGTAAATCGTAGACTGTTTGCCCAAATGCTTGTTCTGCTGATGCCGCTTGCTCTTCAGAATGAGTCCCGTTACTCGTCATTGGATTCTCCTGTTGCAGTTGCTGGCTGAGTGAGTGTTGCTGCCATCGCATCCACCTTCGCTCGATCACCAACGGCCAGCTTCACATCCACACCAAACGCATTGCCGATCACGATTGGATCGTTCAGCGAATAGATGCCGTCTTTGGCTGTGATCTCAAGCACGCGATTCAATGGTGTCTTGAGCGGCACTGCCATCGTGGTCGCACCGCCACCAAGACTCATGCGAGCCAGTTGCTGATCGCGATAGGAGATTTGTGTGCCAGTCAGCGTATCGGTGCCTGTAAAATAACCATCAGGCCTCTGGCGTTGATCAATCGTTCCGGAACTTGCTTGGCCACCACTCTGGCCGAACCATGTCGTTCCTCGCGACCAAACGCTATGCCACTGTGGCTGAAGTGTTTCGATGGTCAACAAAACTATGATTTGATCAGACTCATCGACCAATCGCCGAACCGTCAAGCGGAACTTGTCTGGACCTAAAGCCGACTCGTGCCAATCAGGCAGTTTTGACTCTTCAACAACAACCCAAGGTGCCTCCCGCCGAACCAGTTCAACAGCATTCGCTGTGTTCCGCTGTTGTTGCCGATGGTCCAAGTACCAACCTAAACCAATCGCGATCAGCAACGTCAGTGTCAACAGAGTATTCAACCGAAAGCGTGTCAGCAGTTTCATGGTCAATCCTCTAGCTTGGGGTGTTCAGTGGCTTGCCTCAGCGAGTCGACTGAGCCTGTTCTTGCAACAACTCGTAAATCAAAAGCAAACAGGAGTGTGCCGAAGAGGACCGTCATCAAAACAACACCTCCCGAACATGGAACAAGTCCAAGTTGCTTGCTTACTCCATCCACAAAGCCGAGCATGGAAAGCGGAATCATAAAACCGAGCATTGAATAAACGACATGGCGACGACGGCTGATTGGGACGATCAAGAATGCGACGGCTACAGCGCATCCGATCATTACTCCCCATACCATGATTGAAAAGAGATACTCACGTTCGATCATCGACGTTCTCCGTTGTCGATGGTCATCGGCGTTCTAAGAAAGTGCAACCGCACGGCTCCACCCCAGGACCACAGACTGACCCATGGCGACACTTCGCTCATCTTCAAATAGGTCCAGCCTTGCTCTTGCATTGCCTGGATGCGGCGACTGATTTCGTTTTGTTTTCCTAAGGCCCAACTGGATTGCAAAGCGATGACTTCGTCGAATCGCTCTGCGTCTGGAGTCTCCACTATGAGCGTTGCAGCCAGTAACTCCTGCTTTCGTCGAACAGGGCTCCAGCGCCAAGCCACGAAAACTACAGTCAAGAAAATGAATGGCTGTATCAACAAAAAAGCAGATGCTGGGGTCATTGTGTTTCTCCAAGAGGTTGTTGAATGATTAATGCTTCAGCTTCCTGTACGTCGGTATAAAACACGGGATCATCCGTCGATACATAAGGCTCCCACCCACGCCACTCGTGGTAAAGCGTCATCGCTTCATGCCAACTGGCGGCATCTACCGTCCACACCAGCGTCGCTCCTGGTTCCAATTGCTCTGCGGCGGAACGATTGATCACGGGGAAGAAGCTGCCATCGCTCCAGGCTTCGTGTCTCATGGTTTAGGGAGCTCCTTTCCATCGACGTACTCGACTTCCTTCATCAATACGGGCTCATCTTTGTTGCGATCCCAGATTCGATACGTACCGGTTCCCTGTACCAGCTTTGATGTGCCGAGCAACTTACCTTTGCGGTTAAAGAATCGGCTCTCACCATCCATTAGGCCGTTTCGATAATGGATTTCTACAAGCAGCGTTCCCTCTTCTGACCAGCGACGAACCTTGCCATGCAACTGCCCATTCTGATAGTGAAGTTCCATGACGGCGAGGAAAACCAAAGGTTCAGACGTCGATCTTGTGCTCTGCTGGCTGACGAAGAACACAACTCGTTCGCCGCTTAATGTTGGAAACTTTAGACCGATCCAGTCTTCGTCAAAAAGACACTCTTCATCCCAGAGGATTGAAAGACCTAACAAGTCCTCCTTCGCAACGATCTTCAGACTCTCAGCTTCGTTGGCAATTAACGTACGTGTTGCCGCATCCGATTCCAATGTCGCGATATCCTGCTTTGCTACTGTTGCGGGTGGCGCGTCGTTGGGTAGCGCATCGTTGTGTGGCGCGTCGTGGAATGGTTGCGGGCCGTAGGGTAGTGCGATACTTAAAGAAGGTGCGGCCCCTGAGATGTTGTATCCCTGCCCTAAGGTTGATCGATGTGGCAAGACAATCGCATCCACCGTCTTGGTTGTGCATTTCGGTTTAGGGAGTCCCAGAACTACCTCGCAGGCGAGGCAGCCCGCTTCGCCAACGGAGATCTTGGATACTCGCTGCACAATCGACTTCGGCGTCAGTTGCCAGACAAGTTGATATTCACCCGGGGAAACGTCACCCGCAAGATAAACACCAGGGCTGAATTGCACGAAACCGCCGGGGGATACTCCTGGTGCGGTGAGAGTGAGCTTTGTGGGTTCGAGAATGTCGCCAGACTTGGAGCGTATCGTAACCATCACCTTGGCTCTTTGAAGTAGGCTCGCACCTTGCTGATCGTCGATGCTCGTTTGAACGGGCGGTAGCCAATTCGATGCCAACTTGGCGCTAAGTTCCCGAATATCGGATTCGGTCTGTTTCAGGCCGCGTTCCAACTGTTCGATTACGGCTGCATTTTCCTTGTTGTCAATCTTGGTTCCCGGCTCGGTTTCCAACTCTTCCACATTGTATGCGCGACGTTCGGTCAAATGTCCTTGAAGGCCCAAGTATACCGTCAGGCGATTACTGAGTGCGGCCTTAGCAACTTTTGCTTCGGCTTCGGCAAGCAGAACATCAGCAGGTCGACTGAGGTCTCCAAAGAGGATCTCTATGGCTTCCTCCGTAAGATCGTCTTGGCCTTGAGCTGACTTCTCGCAACTGTATGTGAGCAGGAAAAGGATCGCAACGAAAATGTTTTTTTGAATCTTCAAAGGTATGTTCATCATAAGTATTCGAGATTGGTATATTTGCATCCAGCCACCACGATGATTGCCGCACTGAGACTCTTCACGCAGTCACGCCCTTTGATTTTGCTAACTGCCAGACTATCCCCGCAGCGATGATCACAGCCAACGTGTTGAGAATGATTGACCTACCATTCACCGGTGGCGGATTGTAATTCGCCATGACAGCCGCAATCTTGAGTTCCTTCTGTTTCGCAATTTGTTCCAGTCGCTCCACTTCTGCCTTTTTGTTTTCGACTTCCTGGGCGGCCAGTGCTTTTGACGCTTCGCCGATCGCCGTTGCCTCGTTAACGTAAGAAACTGCAAGTATTTGATTTGCGCCCGAAAGT
This sequence comes from Planctomycetota bacterium, assembly GCA_017303505.1. GTDB lineage: Bacteria > Planctomycetota > Planctomycetia > Pirellulales > Pirellulaceae > JAFLCP01. The sequence goes on from JAFLCP010000013.1 coordinate 47,242, forward strand.
TGCCATTGCGTACTGTGCCATGAATCGGAAGCTGCATTCAGTCGCCCCTGGTGCGTTCTTCCCGCGTTCTCGATCTCGCGATTTCTCGCGATGATGTTTCCCAGGCCAATTAGCGGACTAAGACAGACAACAAAAAAAGCAACCTGAGAGATATACCTGTTCAATGAAGCTTTAGCTTTCCTGCTCATATTGACTTGCTCCTTTAGAATGACACGCCTTGTTGCGATGCAGGTGATCAATCGCGTGAGGGAATCCACTGCCAGTAAACGCTTGTTGGCCGATAGAGTTGGTGTATTGAGGGTTTCACTTCGGGGCTCGGTCGTGCATCACCACCTGCGCCTAGTTGCAGTTCCAGTGTTCCATTCTTGATTTCGACCAGACCGAGAGCGTGTGTTCCATCGGAATACTTGAGATCGATTTCTGCAGGCGAAGTGGAGGCATCGATGGTATAGGTGAACTTGCTTTCGTATTCACCTATACCTTGCGAGATGTAGCCTGCCTTGTCGTCAAAGCGGATCGTCATTCCTGTTTCTGCCGGTTTAGATACAGTGCCCAATTGACCGTTCGGCAGGACCATTGCAGTCGCGGTCCACCTGCCTTGCAATTGCGCCAACAGAACGCGATTAGGATCTTTCAATTGATGATTGGCTTCTCGAATCACAGCCTCCTGCTGCTGTAAGTCTTCGGGATTTAAGGCGCCTTCGGTTTTCTGTTCGCCAAGTGCTATAAGAGACGCAGGGTTACGCCGGTACTGGTAATGAACCGCTGGTTTGATCGAGTCACTTGGCCGCTCGCCGCCGGCTTCGCCCAGTTGTAAGTGCAACGTTCCGTTCTCGGTTTCGATGAGTCCCAAAGTGAATACTCCATCGTGCCCCTCAATGTCGATCTCTGGCGTCGGTGTGGATGCATCGATTGTGAAATTCAGTGGTAACGGTTCTTCGCCATTGCCTTGATGGAGAGCCACCGTTGAACCTTTGAAATGAATGGAGTGACCCGCACCCGCAGGATCGCTGACAGATTCGATGGTTCCATCTGCCGCGACGATTGCCGTCATGAGCCACGTTCCTTGTAGTTCCGCAAGCAACGCTGCGTTGGGATCGCGAAGTCGACGATTTGCGGCTCTGACTTTGGCCTCTTCCGTGCTGTTCGCCAGGACGTTCAAGTCGACGATGCCTTCTGACGGAAGAACTGCGTTCAGGCTGTCACTAACCATTCCGTTGCGGTCCGAGGTCAACGAAATGGCTGCAACGGATTCACGATCTCCCACACAGAGTTTGAGCTCGGTTTGGTTTGCCAACTTTCCAATGACCAGAGGGTGAAGAAATTCGTACACGCCATCTTTGGCCGTAATAAGAAGAGATTTGTCAACAGCCCAATCCAATGGCAAATCGTAAACGATTGGAGTACCTTCCAGAGTAAGGCGAGTCAGGCGCTTATTGTCGTTAGAAATTTGTGTTGCCGTGAATGTAAGAAGCTTTGAGAAGTATCTCCCATCGGCTGATCTCTCGTCAGCCAAGTTCGCAATCCAATGCTCTTGCGATCCTCGATGCCAATAGTTGTCGCCGGACCAAATCTCAAACCACTGCGGTTCAACGCTCTCGATTCTTAAGGTTACAACCAGTTGATTGGCATCATCGACCAATCTCGTGACAGTTAATTGATATTGACGTGGCCCCAGTATGGCCGTGGTATCTTTTGGCTCCGCATTCCCGTCAGGAGCTAACGAGCTTTGGCTCGATCCATCCTGTACTTTCGGTGCAGAGGATCCGGCAGGAATTCCATAACATCGCCAAACAACCATGCCATCCATCCGTCGATCGATAATCACATGGGTGACCTGAACAGCGTCCGCATTCTTCAGAAACAACTCTTGCTCTGCCACTTTCCAGGCCACTTTCGCCGAGGGTTCGGCGAGCGCGTGGTAACCGCGCTCTCCCGCTCGCACTTCTTCACGGCCACGGCTACTGATGAAGACGAGCGTCTCATCCTTCTTAATCGGATGACTCTCCTCGAACAGGAACACCGTCGCCGGATCGACCGACTCCTGCAGCTTCCGAATCTGGCGAATCATCTCACTATGCTCGATCGCGCAGTACAGGTGTGCGAACTCAAGATGCGTTTTCGCTTCCTCTGCAATCCGCAGATGATCTTCATGCATGCCCGTATGAGGCACATTGGCACCGCTTTCACGTAGCTTGCGTTGCAGATTGAAAAGTTGGTCTTTGGCCAAGTCAAGAAACAGTTTCTCTACGGTCTCATCCGTCGGATTATCACCGAGTTGTTTGTGTGCTTCGGCCAATCGCTCTTTCGGCACTCCAGGAATGTCCTCTGATTCAATCAATAACTTGGCCACCGTCACCATCATCTCATGAGCATCGTTGTTTTGGTCGAACAGCTCGGGGATGACCTCGGTCACTCGGATGACGTCGCGATAATCGCTTTGCCAGGCTTCGAACGCCTTGGCCAAATCAGGATGGTCCGTAGCATACTGTTCACGATCTTCCTTTACGGGCTTCTCAAGGACTTCAAGTCCACCACCTTCAAGCAGGCGGAGATCTTCACGGTAATAATCAAGCAGAGGGAAGCGACTCAGTTCATGCTCCATGTCTTGCTGTAGGACATCGAGTAGCAGCGTCGAACTGGATGTAGAATCCTGCAATGGAGCGGGGGAATCAGCAGGAAACATGGTGGGACGATAACCCGAGTCGAATACGGGATCCTGCAATTTTGAAAGATACTGCTCACGTTGCTGGTGAGTAAGTACGGCTGCTAGGTCGCCGAGTACCTGCTCATAAGAGTCTGTGCCGTCAGCCAACCAGCCATTGTTTTCTCGCACTTCTTTCTCAAACTTGTTCCAGATATCATCAATTCGCCGACGCTGTTCAGAGTCCAGGCTAAGTTGATCGTGCACCAGATGTGCTCGTAATCTCGTTGCGTTGATGGCAAACCATATCTCGTTCCGAATCAATTGATCTTGCTCCGCCGTTAAGACCTTCTCGATCTCCGCCTGAGCTCGCCTTTCTTCAGCCTCGCGCGTGATTGGAGTCGCCGTACGCAGAAATGTCATTGAAATCTGCAGGATGCGTTGGTTTTGCTCAACGTTAATCTGATGCCATTTGGCTAACTGCGGCTCCATGGCTCGTCCGATATAAAGCTGCCGCCAATTGACTGGCGGGAAGGCTTGCTGCATTTGCAATCCGGGCGAAGCAGGGATTGCGTGGATAACCTCACGAGGGACTGCAAGAGCTCGTTGAAGAGGGTCTGTCAGCAAACCATCAACGATCGGATCTTGAATCTCCCTTAGGAACTTACTGCGTTGTTCGTCGGCGAGAATTGCATAGATTTCATCGAAGACGCGTTGCCATTCCGAAGGCCCTTCAACCGCAAGTTGTTCGGGGGTAAATGCCGTTGGAATGCCCGCCATTGCGGAACGCTCTTGAAGCGGACCAATACGTTCTTGCGATGCCCTCCAAATCGCGTCGATCCGTTGCTGTTGCTTGTCGCTGATTTGAAGCTGCGCGAGTCTCTTGGCATCGCGGAACTTGGTCACGTTCCAGCCAAGCCAGATTTCGCGCCGTACGGCTACGTCCTGCTCACGAGTTAACACTTCTTGTACCTTCGCTTGTGTCAGCTCTAGAAGCTGCTCATGAGTCTCGATCGTTGCGGTTCGCACGAATTCGTCAAACAACTTCCTTATCTCTTGCTCTTGCGATTCACTCAACGCATGTCGTTTCGCCGTTTGATGATGGGTGGCAATCGCAAGATACAGCGGACGCCAGTTGACGCCGACAAACTGTGGACGCTGAATGCCGTGCCCGGGTTGTTCTGGCGCTCCATTCTTGCGAACAAGAATTCGAAACGCAGTTTTAAATTTTCCGATACTGGGGTGATTTCCAAAGATGATTCCTTTGTCCTCCTGTCCCCCATTTTTCGAGTTGGCTCTACGCTGCGCAGCGAGCAGAGAAATATCACCGCAAGAGGCCAATTGCATCGCGGCAACAGCGGCCGAATCGTTATCGGGGAAAATGAATGCGACCTTGTAACCTTGGGAAGCAAGCGGCAACGCAATCAAGGGTGATCCCGTTCCGACGAATGCCACGGAATGTTGCGGAAGTAGGACCGTCTTTGCATCTGGGCCAGGACCAGTCCAAGTAAACGGCATCGCTTCCTCGCAAAGAAACTGAACTTGCAGTACTCCCAATGCCCCTTCGGGAAAGTTACGTTGGTTCAGCGTGAAGTACAACACTTGACCTTCAGCTCTTACATCGGTGATGAAGATCGCATCTTCCATCAGCTTCAATTGTTGTTCCGAAGAGCCAACTTCAGCAGTAGTAGAACCAACTTGTGGCGACGCTGTTTCCACAGGACGTTGATACGTTAGCTTGACGATTCCGGTTTGGCCTCGTCGCAAATTCACTTTGTTATTTTCAATGGCAATTCCATCGACGTTCCCTTCGATCTCAACGAGGTAACTCCCCGCCGCTACATTAATCTTGGTGCCAGCCTTGGTTACCGTAAGCTTACGGACAACGGTATCTCCCTGCGAAACTTTTACGGTAACATCATCGACGCTACTTTCGATCAACAGAGTTCCGTCCTGAGATTGCAAGCTGATCACAACGCCAAATAACCCGAGAAGGCCAAGTAAGAGCGCGCCGATCGCGACCATCGATCGACCACTTCGTATTCTCTGACCAGCCGTCTTTTTACTTTGCAGTTGTTCTGGCACCGGTGCAACCGTGGGTTGCTGGACATGCGCCAGACATTGTTCCAGCAGCGTCGCAACTTCAGCCGCCGAACTGAAACGGTCATTGGGTGACTTGGCCATCAGCCGATGAATCAATCGACATAACCACTCGGGTATCTCAGGATTGATCTCTCGAATCGGGCGAGGCTCTTCGTCGGTGATTAACCGCAAAACGGCGTAACTGTTCTCGGCTCGAAACGGTGGCCGCCCCGTACACATCGCGTAGAGCACACAACCCAAGCCGAACAGATCGGAGCGTGCATCGACGCTGCCGCCGCGAGCTTGTTCTGGCGACATGTACTGTGGTGTTCCGGCAATGACACCGGTTCGTGTAATACTCGCATCATCAACGGCGCGAGCTAAACCAAAGTCGGTGAGTAAGGCACGTTCCACGGTACCATCGAGCAAGATATTGGACGGTTTCACATCGCGATGAACCAAACCTTGCGCATGAGCTGCGGCCAAGCCTCGCGCCGTTTGCATGCCGATTCTGAGAATTTCTTTCAGCTCTAGCGGCCCTTGATCCTGGATCCTCTTCTGTAGTGTCGTACCACGGCAGTATTGAGTGACCAAGTACGGAACGTCTTGCCACTCAGCCACGCTATAGATCGGCATGACATTGTCATCGATGACTGCGGCAGCCGCTTGGCCTTCACGGGCAAATCGTTTGCGTGCAGCTCCGGAGACGGCCAAATGGGGCAGCAGCATTTTGATTGCCACAAAGCGATTGAGGGCTGCATCAAACGCTTTGAATACAACGCCCATACCACCGCGACCGATAACGCCCGTAACTTCGTAGGTCCCGATCCGACCGAGTTTGTGAGGATCATCGGTTGGGCCGAGCAGTTTCAGGATAGAATCCAGCGGTTGTTCCTCATGGCCCTCTCCCTGGTCCTCTTGAAGTCTTTTGGAATCTGCGGCGGTTGTCTTCAGGACGGGCAGGACATTGTCATGCCACATCGAGTCGAGCGACGACTCCAGCATGTTGCGACATTTTTCACATCGCTCCAGATGCTCTTCGATGAGTGTCATTTCGGCGGCTGGCAATTCACCGTGAGCGAGGCGCGACATGGATTCAGCAGTCAAGCAGACTTGGCTTTGGTCGATTGTCATGAACGCTCCTCCTGAAGGTCCCAATGCTGTGACACTTCTTGAATTTTCTCTTTAAGTCTGGTGACGACTCGAAAACGAGCGACGTAGATGGAACCGACGGATCGACCGCTGGACTCGGCGACCTGGGCGATGGAGACACCTTCGATTGCCGTCCATTGAAAGAGCTTCCAAATCTCGTCACTGAATTCGGCTCGGATTTGTTCGGTGGCCCAGCGGATGATTTCTCTGCGAGCTTCAGCCAGAAATTCGCTAGCGGTGGCTTCGGGTTCGGGCTGAGCGGCGAGCAGTTCGGCCACCGAAGTCGTACCGGTCGCTTGGTCGTGTGGTCTGCGGATGAGGGCTTTGGTGATTGCGTTACGAGCGATTGTCGTCAACCAGGCGCGAAACGGCGGTTGCCCGACGCCGGGCTCCCAGCGTTCGATGGATTTGGCGATCGACAGAAACACTTGTTGTGCCACGTCGTGTGCATCCGCCTCCTGGAGATGCCGCCGCCGAGCCATTCGGTAAACAACCGGCTGATAAATCCCCAGAAACTCCGCCCACGAAGCTCCATCCCCCAGGTCTTGGACCCGGGCAATGAGGCTGTGGTTGGTTTCTGGAAAATCTGACATAAACGGGTTTCTCCTACAGGTATCATCCCGTCACTCCGCTTTCCTTACAAGAAAATCAAAAATTCTTGTGCACCGCCACTATTCCAGCGCCGGACAAGGGTATTTCCAATGGAAAACCGGACTCGCGCCGGAAATCTCCGAAATACTGGAGTTTGGAGGGCGAGCGAGACCTCCAAAAAGAAGTTAATTGTGTGCAAGGAAGATGAGGAATAATAAGTCACAGCGATTTTGGCCAGCGGTTTGATTCGCGGCAAGATGCAACCATTTCTTCAGGCAGGCCTACAGCTGCTTCCTGCGAGAGGGTTGCTGTGACCGCCACATCGAATTTCTCACTGAGTTGTCAAGCTAGTATACGGCGATAGACGTTATCAAGTACACTTGAAAGTAGACGCGACTACCCACCAATTCCAACCGCTGAAATTGAAGGTGAAAAGGAACAGGTTTTAGACTACAATACCTGCGAACGGATTCGACTGCATCGTAAGGAAGTATCCAATGATTAGAAGCAACGCTCCCGACTCGTTGATCGCCAAGGCTGATATGGCATTCGAGGCAGCTTGGCGAAAAGTCATCGATCGAGCTCGTCAATCGAAGACCGAAATCGTTATTTGGCGTGACGGGCAAATCGTAGAGCTGTCGCCAGACGAAGCAACCGCGGAATTAGAAGCCAACTTAGCCAAACGGGAATCCAATTTCCCACGCAATCCGAACTAAATCACAAAACTTCCCGCTTCGCTTAAGCCTATGCGTAATTGTGTATCGGAATTAATGTCGGAACTCAGACCGCAATAAGCGCAAGTTACCCAATAGAGATGTATGATCCTATTTAGATTCAATGTCGCAACCGTTTTCCTCATAGCCTTGACGGGATGTGACTCAACCACACCTCCGATTTCGTCTCCTGACGTGACAGTTGAGAAGATTGGGCACGGAGAATCTAATCCATTTGCTAATCCTGAAGTTAGCCCTGATTTCGATTTAAGCGCAATTCCAACCTTAGACGACTTCGAAACCGCCGGGGAGAAATATGAGATTAGTATCGATAGGAACGGACAGCTGTACCGCCATGGTAAAAAAATAAGCCAATCTGCTGTCATTGAAGAATTGAAGGCCAACAAGAACATCTCTGACACAGTCGTCATCGTGACAGGTGATGCTGAAATTCGCATTTCGATCAGCGAAGCGTTACGCCGAACACTTAGCGCGTCCGTGCCAGAACTTCGGCAGATAACTTTTGTCTTCGAACCTAACACCGAAGGCAAGTGAATCCGCTAAATGCCTGCTGCCAAGTGCTCACTTCCAAGCCATTTTAGGTCAGCGATCATTTGCTTGTTTTTGCCTGGATTCCTGAGAGACATACGCAAGGAACAAGCTTGTAAATCGGTACTCGAAATGTATTGGTTCACGATTTGCCGAGATTCTTATTATGGCCAACGAAAACCTTCAGCAACCACTTGTTCGAATCGATGGAAACAAATGCCTTACGATCCAAGGCAAAGAGACTCCTCACACGGTTCTCGATTTCTGGCAGTGGTCGTCCTCAGATTTGCTTGGCAACACGATGCGCGGCGTTCTGGCAGAGTATATCGTCGGTACGGCGCTCGGTATTCTCAAAGATGTGCGCATCGAATGGGCAGAGTATGATCTACTCACTCATGATGGCATCAAACTTGAAATCAAGTGTTCCGCTTACCTACAGTCATGGTCCCAGAAGAGGCTGTCCAAGATCAGCTTCGGCATTGAACCAAAGATGCCGCAGAATCCACCGCCAGAACCAACCACGGAACCACTTCTTCGTCGACAAGCTGATGTGTATGTCTTCTGCCTTCTCCACCATCGCGACATGCTTACGGTCAACCCACTCGATCTCGACCAATGGACCTTCTATTGCTTAGCGACGAAAAAACTGGACGCGGAATGCCGAGATCAAAAGACGTTATCGTTAAGTCGACTGCTTTCACTTGGACCGCTAGTGGCCACATACGGGGAGTTAGCTAGCCAGGTCAGGAAGTTGGGGATAATCGATCAAGGTCAGCCTACGAGTTCTTTATAGCGCGCTTTCACAGCGGTTAAGCAAAGTTAACGAAGCCAATGATGTAGGGAAAGTATTTCATTGGCTTGAGACGCGTCTGACCAAAAGCGACTGCGACTCCTTCGGGATGACGAGATATTACTCGGCTCACTTTCCAAAGAGTTCCTCACTCACGACGTTCCATGCTTCGCCGCGGCTTGGATCCGCAAAGAACGCTTCCTCGCGTCGTGAGAATTCCGATTTAAGCTGCTCGGATACCGGTAAGGAACCCTCTGCTGCCAAACGATCGAGCACTGTAGTCGCCAAAGCGAACTGAACTTCTTTAGGTAAGGCTTCAATTGCCGCTAGCAGGTCGTTTTGTGTCATCTTGTTCCTCCCAGCTAACTCTCTATCTCCCCATTCTAGCGTGCTTTGGCCCAAAAAGAAGAAATCAGATACAAATCACTTCTGACGAATCCGATGTGATCTAGGTTTCTCGAAAACGGAGACGGATTGCCGTTTTCCGACATGCGACACAACTTGTCTCGTCCCCGCCCCAAACAACTCGTCTTTATCCAGCCCACACCTATTGTAACCGCCGCAGTTACAATTTACATTAACGCTCATGGACACCAGCTTTTACGTTGCTTCACATCTACTTGGATACCTTGCTTGGCGGCAAGGTGCTGGCGATACGTGGGTTTCTTCCGAGGAACTTGGAAAGAGCATCAATACGCATTCCGTTGTAGTGCGGCGTGTTGTTTCCATGCTTCGCTCCAAAGGTCTAATCGTCACGCGTCGCGGCGCTCAAGGTGGTTGCCAATTGGCTCGACCCGCTCGTTCCATTAGTTTGGCCGATGCGTTTGAGGCGGTGATGCCTCCCGACGCTTCGCTGATCAACTTCGGCGCGTCAGACGATTCCGAGTGCCCAGTCGGCCGGCATATAGAAGCTGTATTGAAAGAGGTTGTGGCGGAGTCCGAAGCCGTATTTCGAAAAAAGCTGAAGCAAACCTCCATTGAAGAATTTTCAGATAGAGTCGTCCAACGCTTGACGTTGGAAGTCGCGTGTACGTCCAAAGCCAAACGACGATCAACAGATGTCTAAATAACGTTTCGTATTTGTTACAGCACACAAACTAAACCAACCATCATCGAACCAGAGGGAATAGAGATGTCGGAAACTCAGGAACAGAAAACGACGGCCGCTGTGCCAGCACTGCGAGTATGGCCTGCAGCTCTGCTCGTGATCGCGATGGTATTGATTCGCAAGTTACCCGACAGCATGGAATCACCCAGCATCGCTGTGTTCATGCTTGGATTTATGGGGCCTGCTGGTATCGGTGCGCTCATCATGGTGTGGTGGCTGGCCGCAAGCCGAGCAAGCTGGAAAGAAAAACTGATTGGATTCGCTGCGGTCAGTGTCATCGGCGCGGTTTCAACCTGGCTTTGTCATTTCACCATGCAAGGGATGGGAGTCATTATCTTCATGATTCCTGTCGGTATGGCCGCTTTCGCGATCCCTTTGATTTTGTTTGGCAGATCACCATCGATTCGCTTGCCATTAGCTCTTGTTTCAGCCTTCATCGGTTTTGGTTACTGGGATCTGCTTCAGTCCTCAGGCGTTAACGGAAAGTTTGAGTCTGATTTTGCTTGGCGTTGGGAAGCCACCGCAGAAGAGAAATACCTCAAGAGCTTGGCAGACAAAGAATCGATAAAGAATGCGGAAACGACTGAAACACCGATAACACTCGCATCATCCGCTTGGCCCAGTTTTCGCGGGGCGGGACGAGACGGTAAAGTCGCCGGAGTGTCGCTGGCCGAAGATTGGAAGACAACACCTCCCAAACTTATTTGGAAAACTTCCATTGGACCAGGTTGGTCATCTTTTACCATTGCGGGTGACAGGTTGTTTACTCAGGAACAACGTGGGGAAAAGGAAGCGATCGTATGCCTGGATGCAACCTCGGGCAAAACCATTTGGGTCTACGAATACGAGGGCCGCTTCTGGGAGTCAGTCGCGGGGGCTGGCCCAAGAGCGACTCCGACGATCGCCGATGAAGGACTCTTTTCACTCGGAGCCAATGGCCTATTAACCTGCTTGAATGCAACCACAGGCCAAAAGATCTGGGAACGCGACCTTCAAGTGGATGCCAAACGCAAACCACCGATGTGGGGTTTTGCTTCATCGCCTCTAGTCACAGAGGGTGTTGTGGTGGTCCATGCAGGTGGGAGCGATGAACTGGGACTATTGGCCTACGATGCCAAGTCAGGTGAATTGCGTTGGTCCATTCCCTCCGGCGATCATTGCTATAGTTCAGCGCAGCTCGCAAGCTTTGATTCGGTGTCAGGAGTCTTGATGGCGACCAATGCGGGACTGCAGTTTGTGAGCGCAAAGGATGGGAGCAAGATATGGCAGTACGATGCCCCCAGCGCGAACTATCGAACGCTCCAGCCTCTGGTACTCGGCAACTCCGTCCTGTTGGCCGATAGTTTGGGTGACGGTACCAAACGAATCACCGTTTCACGAGCCAATGAAGAATGGCAGTTGAAGCTGGATTGGGCGTCGAGAGACATCAAGCCTGACTTCAATGACTTTATAGAATATCAGGGCAATCTGTACGGCTTTGATGGAAGTATCTTTGGCAGTGTGGATATGGCCACCGGGAAACGCAATTGGAAAAAAGGGCGCTACGGAAACGGACAAATTCTGTTGCTTTCCGATTCAGGGCAATTACTTCTAACATCCGAAACAGGGGACTTAGTGTTGCTGCAAGCTGACCCGAAGTCGCTGGTAGAGCTGGCGAAGTTTCCGGCGGTTGAGGGGAAAACTTGGAATCACCCTGTACTGATTGGCAACCGCATCTACATTCGCAATGCTGAACAGGCTGCATGTTATGAGCTGCAAGTTCGTTAAGGTTGCGACCACGTAGGATGGGCTTCCAGCCCGTCCTACTCAACTCCTTACCTACATAGGCCGGGCTGGAAGCCCATCCTACCTACCGCAATCCGTCTCTGAGGCACGTCCTCTATCGTTCAACTTTCTCCGCATCTGTGCGGCTTGAAAATGAACGATACCGTACACTGAAGAGGACAAGGCTGCGGAAACACATTTTGACCGAGGGCCGCAGGAGCGTGAGTCGATCGAGATCCTTGTCTTTTGAAGAATAGACAATGAAAGTCAATTCCGGGACCTGAAGTACTTAGAGAGATTTTGGCCTCAATCGAAAACTGAAGTCCGGGGACTAAGCGAGTTCTTCAACTGAGGCTGCTTTGATGGCAAAGTAAAACTGCCTGCTGACCACCCTGCCGAGGTACAAGTTTTCGCGTTTCACCAGCCTTTCCCGTGCAGGAAAACTTGACTAAACACGAAAACCACGTATATTTTCGTGAAAGACGCACTTTTCCCGAGCGAGAAAATGGACGAAAACACGAAAAATGGACGAAGCCCCGAAAGTAGATCACCAGTCTATGCTTGATCGGCTGCGGCCGGGCACACCACTTTTGCCTCCGCTCCTGATTCAAAACGCTGTATTTGAGGCCGATCGAGCTATCGACGCGATGATTGAGGTAACGGTCAAGAACGATGTTGCCGTCGAGCAGTTCAACGTCGAATGCAAGACTCGCTCGACAAAAGAAGATTTTCGAAAAGCCATCCAGCAAGCCTCTGACAATGCCAAGCGACTGGTCTCTCATCCGTTGATTTTTCTTCCGTATCTCGCACCGGATCGATTGGCAGAACTTGAGAGTTTAGCGGTCAGCGGAATCGATTTGTGTGGCAATGGCATTGTCTACGTTCCCAACCGCATCTGCGTTGTCCGCACAGGTCAGCCAAATCTTTATCCCGATTCACGACCTGTTGCGAATCCCTTTCGTGGGCGATCAGGACTTGTTGCACGGATGCTTATCGAGAAGCCTTATTGGGAAACCCTAAGCGAACTGACTGAAGCCATTGAGAAGCGAGCGCAACTGAAAGGCCCTTCGCTTTCTCAAGTCTCCAAAACGATCGCCGCATATGCTGAAGAGATGTTGGTGCTCAAAAATGGGAATGCCATTAAGCTCGCAGATCCTATTGGGATGTTGGATCATCTGCTTAAGCATTGGCGTTTGAATCCGGCCGTTCGAAATCGCCTCTATCGCAGTGCAAAAAGCCCGCTGAAGCTCAAGGACTTGTCGAACTCAACGAAACTCGTTTGGTCACTTACCGGTGAGTCCTCTGCGACACGTTACGGCACAATAGCTCAAGGCGGACCGTTAAAGGTGGCCGTTAGCGATCTTAGACTTGCAGAATCGATTCTCTCCCTGACGCCTGAAAATGTTCCTAGCTTCGCCAACATTGAACTTATCGAAACACTAGACGACTCAGCCTATTTTGCCAACGAGAGAGATGACGACGGTGTCCGCTATGCCAGTCGAATACAGACTTGGCTTGAGCTGAATTCCGGCGACGCTCGCCAACGCGAAACAGCCAAGGATCTTTACCAGTCCATCATCAGAGATTTGAGGCTTTAGGTGATATCATGGACGATCTTTTGTGGCCGCATTTTCAGCCGCTGTGGAGAGATCTCGCTGCTGCATCTTCCACAAACATTCTGGTCGCTGGCGGATATGGTCTATTCCTTAAGCAGAGATGGCTATCCAACTCCTCGAGCTTGCCCACGGTAGTACCCATCCCGAACTGGTTGGATGCGACACCCCGCGTTACGAAAGACGTTGACCTCGTTCTCGGACTTGATCTGATAAGGAGCGCAAATCATCAGAAGTCTATAGTCGCTGCACTGACAAAGAACGGTTTTGCAGCCAGTGATCGCGCGCATGAACAGCGATGGAAGTTCTTCAAGCAACTTTCAGTAGATCAGCTAATCATTGTCGAAATGCATGCTCAGCATCCAGGTTCTAAATTAGATGGAATCACCGTAACGGACAAACGAGTCAAACACAAACCATCTCTTGGAGACCAAGGAATTCACGGCCGAACCAATCCAGAAGCCATAGGCTCAGAGCTGTATCCGTTTCAATTCGAATTAGAAAATCTCCGGTTGCTTGTTCCCAACCCAGTAACTTGGTGCATGATGAAATTGACTGCAACAAGCGATCGTTGGGCCGTATCGCAGAACTTAGAGCATAGCGAAGAGTATCGGGATTTCAATCGTTTGCAAACCGCAAAACATGCTTATGACGTGTATCGTGTCATTGGGATGATGACGATGGAAGAACGTGATCATGCAAATGAAGTCATCGAATCGCTTATCAAAGCGGACGCATTCACTACCGCAAGACGTTGCTGGCAGAACGATTTTGCGGAAAATCCGATTCCTGCTGTTCGAGCACTTGGATCAAAATGGCGCCAAGGAGATATAGCCGTTATCCAACAGGTCCTCGCCAGTTGGTTCGGTTAATTCGTCGAGTGCTGACTCGAACTCATCTCCCCATTCAGAAGTAGCGAATCTCACTTTCTCGTCGCAGAAAGATTCTGGGAAAGATAAGATGGAGTCCTGTGTGATACTTACAGAGGGACTCCGATGCACCAGTGGCCAGAAACCAACGAAAGCTTGATTTGTAGGGTCAAAGACCCAGCAGATGCGGCTTCGTGGTCGGTCTTTCTGGCGATTTACCGCCCCGTAGTAGTGCGGATGGCCTGCGGGCAAGGCTTACAGCATGCAGATGCCGAAGACCTCGCTCAGCAAGTTTTCTTGTCGGTTTCGAAAGCCATCGCGGCCTGGGAGCCTGACGCAAACCAACCGCCATTTCGAGTCTGGCTCGCTCGCATCACGCGAAACGCGATCGTAAACAAGCTGACTCGCCAAAAGCCTGATGCCCCGGGTGGCTCAACCAGTGCCCTAAACCTCCTGCATGAATTACCCGAACGTAAAGATGAAACCGCTCAACAGTTGATCGCAGAGAGTCGCCTCGAGGCGATGCGTTGGGCAGCGGACGAGATACGAGGTGAATTCACGGAAGTGACTTGGGCAATGTTTTGGCTCACGGCAATCGAAGGGGTAGCTGTTGCCGAAGTCGCTCAGCAACAGAATAAATCACCTGGCGCAGTTTACATGGCTCGCTTCAAAGTGATGCAACGCTTGAAAGAAAAAGTACTTGAAGTTTCTGAAGTATGGAGTGACCTGAAATGAATCTGTCGACCGAATGTCTAGCAGCGTCGCAAGTCGATTCGCTCCTAAAAGGAAACTTGACTCCTGAAGAATATGAAGCTGCACAGGATCATTTAGAACTGTGCGAAACATGTCGAGCACGCATCGAATCCACCATAGGTCCTAAGCAATGGTGGTCCGATGTCCAAAACGTCTTGTTGGATTCTCGAACAGATTCATCGTCGCCGCGCGGCGTTTCCGCTACCGACTCGACTCGATTCGAAACATCAACCGCAAAACTTCTCGACCTGCTTGGCCCAACCGATGACCCCAACATGCTTGGTCGCATCGGCCCTTATGAGATTATCGGGCTGTTAGGGCAGGGGGGCATGGGCGTGGTCTTCAAGGGTTTTGATCGATCGCTTCATCGCTTCGTAGCCATCAAAATGTTGCTTCCCCACTTGGCCGCCTCAGGAGCAGCGAGAAAGCGATTTGCTCGCGAAGGTCGAGCCGTTGCTGCCGTGGTCGATGACCATGTGATGGCCATTCATTGTGTCGACGAATGGCAAGGCGTCCCATATATCGTGATGACCTATGCACGTGGTGTTTCCTTGCAAAAACGTTTGAGCGACCACGGGCCACTAGAAACTCGCGAGATTCTGCGCATCGGTATGCAAGCGGCCAAGGGACTCGCTGCAGCACATGCCCAAGGTATCGTGCATCGCGACATCAAGCCGGCCAATATCTTTCTCGACCAAACTGTCGAACGAGTTCAGCTAATGGATTTCGGTTTGGCTCGCGCCGTGGACGATGCGAGTCTCACATGCACTGGAATCTTGGCGGGTACTCCACAGTACATGTCTCCCGAACAAGCTCGTGCAGAAACAGTCGATCAACGCAGCGATCTGTTTAGTCTTGGCAGCGTGATGTACGCCATGTGTACAGGACACGCACCTTTTCGAGCCGACTCCAGCTATGGCGTTCTGCGATTGATCACCGACAAAGAACCTCGTCCCATTCAGGAGATCAATCCTGATATTCCCGATTGGCTATGTACTATCATCGCCAGGTTAATGGCCAAGCAGTCCTGCGATCGATTTCAAACTGCCAAAGAAGTTTCATTGTTGCTGGAGGAATGCCTGGCCCATGTCCAGCAACCTTTGCTAACACCTTTGCCCAAACAACTTGCACCACACGCCTCAGGTCAGTCTTACTTCTCCTCGAATCGTAAAGGACTCTGGATCATGTTGGGAACACTGGGGATCTTTCTCATGGGTTTGCTGTTGTGGTCGGAAACACAACCGCCCGACATCAGCGGCCAATGGACTAGCGACGAATGGGGGACTGTGGAGCTTACGGAAACACAACCTGGCCGGTATGAAGGCAAATTGCAAAACGGCCTTTTTGTTTTCGGCAGTGCACCTTTCGATCACAAACAATGGACCAACATGGCCTGCTCGAACTGCCACCAAGGGAACAATGAACTCGTTGGAAAAATCGAACTAAAGTGGTCGAGGCTGGAAAACCGTTTTAACGGCACTTGGAGTATTCCCGAAAACCACTCCGGCAAACTCTCTATACGGCTAGTCCAAAATGAAATTCGTGGCGGCTGGACGACAAGTAAGAAGTCGGATGCCTATCCGAGCACACCTCGACTGGGCGATTTGACGTGGAAGCGAATCGCAATAGGTGCTGACGCGTCCGATGCGATTAGCTTGAAGAAGGAATCATTGAACCCCTCCACGGGAGAAACTGATGAAGCTCTCACGAAATGGTACGGAAGATTCTGGGATGCCGCACGAAACAAATCATCTAAACCATATCGACGGATTGAAGTTGATGGCAAAGTCTATTTCGTCCCAGAGGATGAGGACTGGCAACACGTCGAGAGCAGTTTGCAAAGGCTTCAAGGAGAAACCAAAGTCTTAAATGTGGACGCACTCTCCTTTGAGGTAGATCGCTTCAATGAGGAGATGAAAAAGAAGTTCCCGAATCATGACCAACCGCCCCTCACCAAAGACGAGCTGATGGCCTGTGCCTCTTGGCATAAGCTCTACAAAAAGAACTCGGTGGCGGTCAGCGAATTACTCCCCACACTTGCCACAGGACATATTTGGATTGAAGGCTGGACCATCATCGGCTATTTTATCGAATTGCCCCCGATAGAGACGCCAGTTCGAGCCTACCAGATCGTTTTGCAAAACAATAAAACTCAGGAGCGATTCATCGTTCGCGAGCGATTTATTGCTCCGCTCAAAAGCCCGAATGACTCCGACTTACCAACCGAAGAGGCTAAGGGAACTCCCCTAGCAGTTGCAATCAAGCGGTTTAATGAAACAAACTTTCGTGTGGATGGAAAAAAGCAGCCGCCACTGACGGAAGATGAGGTCATTGCAGCCATACTCCATCAACAGACTCGGCGCGACGAGTATGACGTCAGCGATGCTCTATTCGAACGATTGCAGAATATTGCTCGCACACGGATCCTCCCTGAAGGTGCGGAGATCGAAGTGATTCCTACTTTCGGCACTGAAGACAGCTCCATTCATAACATCTGGTCCGTGCGAGTGAGGCTTATTCAAGACGAGGCAGGCAGAGAAGGCTGGACCTACGCATTTATCCTGCGTGAACAGTTTTTATCCGTTAAGCATAGCGATGCGGGGAGAATCATCTGGGGAAAACCGGGAACCAATGGCGTCCAGGCCGGAGTTCGCCTCAGTCCAGCGGTTCCTCGATTCATGCTGGGGCAAAAAATTGAGGTCGAGCTTTTCTATCGAAATGTTCTGACTCGATCGATTGAAACTACGATTATGAATTACCCGGTCTATGCCGTCGAGGCGTTCGACGAAACGGGCCTGCAACCCCGTATGCTAGAGTCTGGTGAACACCTCATTGCAGGAGCTAAACTAGAATCGCTTGGCGAGCAACCTATATCGCGTAAAGCTAAGCCGATAATACTGGCACCTTCAAATCTGGGACCGGAGGAGGAGGCTCGCATGCTTGCCGATTACGATGGAGCCAATCTTCTTTTCGTAAAACCGGGTTCGAACTATCGAATGAAATTCACGGTCAACAACATCGCTTCCGACGATGAGGCTCCTCTATCAACGGGCGAATTCGAGTTCGCAGTTGAAGAGACTGAGAAACTAACTCCCTGAAAGTTGAGGACCTTTTGAGATCGAAATCTATGTGGCAACCGGAGATCGTGCTGAAACCCGATGGATCGGCTTCTCAGGCGGACTCTTTCGCTTCTATGAGAAATCGTTTGGCAACTTTGGCATCGTTGATCTGATTCGAGTAACGCAGCCTTAATTCAAAGTCAAACCTTGCAGTACCGATGCTCCTGACTAATCCAACCGCGACTTTGGCTGAAAGCGAAAACTGTTCGTTCTGCAACAAAGATGGCTGCCAGGGACGACGGGAATGCCGTAGACCTCCGCTTGCCGAGCAAACTATGGCTAGTGTCGGCAGTAAATCCCTTCCTATCTTATCCTCCGCTTTCCCACTCATCATGGAACTAGGGATTTAACGACCTACACATCAGACACCTCCGCAGAAGCCGATCAGTTGCAACTCGAGTGCTTTCGTCGGACGACGCTTCATAGTTGACTGTAAGAAATCCGCGAACTTGCAATAAACAGCAAACTCTACAGAGGTAGGGTCATCTGAAATACGAATCGATCGCAAATTCCCATCGAAAAGACAGCAAATCCGAAGTCAAACCCTACCGAAAACACTAAAGTTCTGCTATTGAGAACATCTTTACCTTGAATTCTATCGATTCCGCACCTAAACTTCTCGATAACAGAACCATGAGGTGCAAAAAATGAGTTTTGGTGGTAGGTTACGTTACGCCAGGGAAGCTGCGGGAATGACCCAGAAGCAACTTTCTGAGGCCACAAATATCGGGATCTCGTCCCTTTCCGAATTCGAAAACGACTCCAGGGCCCCGTCTTCCCTGCAGTTGGCTCAAATCGCTCACGAACTGCGGAGAAGCACGGATTTCTTTTTCCAGCCGGGAGAACCTGCACCTGAAATAGTGCTCTGGCGAGAATGTCCAGCCGATGACACTGCCTCGTCGGTTCAGGTACAGCTTATTCAACTAGCAGAGCAGTATCATCGATTAGAACAACTATGCGGTAATCCGGAACCGCCACAGTTTGAATTCGCTACTGGTTCCGCCGACAGTTTTACATTCGCCAAAGCAGAAGTATTGGCCCATACATTTCGGAACCGATATGCCCTTGGGGAACGCCCTGGACAGATTCTACTGCGAGTTCTCGAGGACGTCATTGGTGTAAAGATCTTCTTTCTCGACTTCGAACCATCCGGCACAGCTGCTTGCTCTTTATCCGATCGATTTGGAGCGGCAATCTTATTGAACTCGAAGAATGTAAGTTGGAGACGAAATTTTGATTTAGCCCATGAGTTGTTCCATTTGATAACCTGGAAGGTTTTTCGGGTACCAGGTTCAGAGTGTGCCGCAACTTCGTCAACGCGTGAGGAACAACTAGCCAACTGTTTTGCTGGTCACCTGCTCCTTCCAGCTGAAGCATTGAAGACAGCGGTTTCTAAACAACTGCGAGAGAAGAAAACACTCGACTTCGAAGATCTGTTTGACATCGCACGTCAATTCGCAGTGTCGGTGCCAGCAGTAGTTTGGCAAATGAAATCAGCAGGTATCGTTAAACGAGAGGATGCGGAGAAGCTAACAGAGCAGATTAAAGGTCGCTCAAGCTATTGGGAGACACGAACCAATGATCCACCTGCGAAAAGGCCTCTAAGATTCGAGGCATTAGCAATTGAGGCGATGGACAAAGGTCTGATGGGAACAGGAAAGTTCGCCGAGTACATGGGGATCTCGCGCCGGGAGGCAATGAAGCTGCTCGACGAAAGAGCTGACAAGTTCTGGCAGGAGGAAAGCCGTGTCGAGATTGAAGTTATTGATTCTTGACGCGTGCGTTGTCATCCAACTTCATGAACTCGGTCGCTGGCAACAGGTGGTGGAGCGATGCGATATCCATTTATCGGAAATCGTTGCTCGACGTGAAGTGAAGTTCGATGACGCCAACGGAATGCGAATTGACTTGGAGCCAGCCATCCACTCAAAGGCGATCACACTATTCAGTGTTGATGCGGCAAAGGTCGATGCCTTTCGAACTCGTTTCGACAGTTCCTATCTCGGGGTTCTGGACGACGGCGAAGCAGAATCTCTTGCATACATGTTCGATACGAAGAGCGAGTTCCTTATTTCGTCAGCAGACAAAATCGTCTATCGAGTTCTCGGCAACATGAACCGAGGCCATCAAGGCATTTCGCTTGAAGAGATACTCAACAGAATCGGTTTAACTATATCCCAATTACCGCCACAGTATCGTCGCGAATTTCGCGAACGGTGGACCCAAGTGGGACTTGAGGAACGACTCAATGGAATTGGTTTCAATTCGAATTGACCAGTAGACTTAGACACCACATCCATCATGTTGCTTCACACTTTGGTTCGCAGCAAAATATCGCACCTCTTGTCATAACCCTCCGACTATTCAAGTTACTTGTCTAACGCAAGTGGATTTCAACCACATCCTAAATGGCTTGCGGTGTGCCCCATCACAGCCCAAAGCCGAATTGCGAAATCCACTAGCCATCGAGCAACTATGTAGTTCCCATCAAACTCGGAATGCTCACTCCAAATCGGCCCGTCACCCCACATCACGCCAAAATATCCTTTACCACTTTGCTAGGTTCGACACCCGTCAGCCGGAAATCGAGGCCTTGGGCCCGAAAGGTAAAGCGTTCGTGATCGATGCCTAACAAGTGCAAAACCGTGGCATGCAAATCTCGCACATGTACGGGATTGTCCCGCGTGTTGAAGCTGAATTCATCCGTCGTCCCATAACTTAATCCAGCCTTCACACCACCACCCGCCATCCATACCGTGAAGCAGCGAGGATGATGGTCGCGTCCAGCTTCGGGGCTGTCCCATTTGCCTTGTCCCGCAACTCCACGACCAAACTCGCCACCCCAGATGACCAGTGTATCATCGAGCATGCCACGTCGTTTCAAGTCCGTAATCAGGGCTGCACTAGGTTGATCGGTATCACGACAGCGAGCCGTGCACCAAGAAGTGAGTCGACTGTGGTGATCCCAATCCGGATGAAACAACTGAATGAACCGAACTCCGCGCTCCGCCAAACGACGCGCCAAAATGCAATTCGCGGCGTAGCTACCCGGTCTTCGTGAATCGGGACCATAGAGCTTAAACACTTCTTCCGGTACATCGCTCATATCGGTCAATTCGGGTACGCTGGTTTGCATTCGATACGCCATCTCATATTGCTGAATGCGCGTTTCGATCTCTGGATCACCTGTCGCGGAAAACCGCTGTTGGTTCAACTCCCGCAAACCATCAAGCATCCCTCGCCGCAACTCTTTGGGAAGTCCATCTGGATCTCGCAGATAAAGTACCGGCTCTTTCGAATTTCGAAGCTTCACCCCTTGATAACTTGAGGGCAAAAAACCACTCCCCCAATAATGATCGTACAGAGGCTGATCGCTAGGCCGCTGCATCTTCGAAATCATGACCAGATAGTCTGGCAAATCCTGGTTCTCACTTCCTAATCCGTAGCTAACCCAAGCCCCCATGCTAGGCCGACCAGGCAATTGATGCCCCGTCAAAAACTTTGTCATCGCAGGCGCGTGATTGATCTCGTCGGTGTGCATCGATTTGATAAAACACAATTCATCCGCCACTTGCTGCAAATGCGGTAACCATTCACCAATGGTCGCCCCACTCTGACCGCAGCGCTGGAACTTTACGCGCGTCGGCATAACCAGCTGCTTTTGATTCGCCGTCATCGTTGTAACGCGTTGTCCTTGACGCACCGAGTCAGGTAGCTCGATTCCAGCCCACTTCATAAGATCAGGTTTTTCATCGAACAACTCGAGTTGGGACGGACCACCGGATTGCGTTAGAAAAATCACCCTCTTCGCTTTGGGAGCAAAGTGCGGCAAGCTCGACATACCGCCTATCGAATTGCGATCGCTTACAGCCTCATCCGCGCGTCCAGCCTTGGTCATCTGCGACAGCGCCATTGCCCCCAGAGATAAACCAGTACATCGCCCCAAGAAATATCGGCGAGTCAAATCGAGTTCGGCTGCTTCATTCATGGGTCAGCGCCTCATCTAAGTTAAACAACATACTGGCGATAATCGTGTGTGCGGCAAACTCGGCTACCGGCAAAGGCTGATCGGTTGCGAACTGACCTCGTGCCAAAAACGTTTCCGCGTCGTTCGGATGTTGCCGGTAATGTTCCAAAGCGCGATGGTACTCACGCGATAGAATAGCTAACTCCGCTTCACTCGGTTGGCGAGATAGGACTCGCATGCACATTTCTCTCATCGGTTCAGGCTTCTCCATAACCAGTGCCGCCAAAGCACGTGAGGCTTCGAGGTAGTTTTCGTCGTTGAGCAGTGTAAGAGCTTGCAGCGGCGTATTGGTACGAGGCGTGCGAACTTCACACGAACGCCGCTGAGCAGAATCAAATAGAAACGTCGGCGCAATACTGCGACGCCAAAACGCATAGAGAGTTCGACGATACTGAGCCGGACCTTCGCTGGGGATGTAAGTGAACCGCCCCATAAAGTTCTCTTCCCATACACCTGCGGGCTGATACGGTTTCACCGGCGGCCCCCCCATAACAGGATGGAACAAACCGGAAGCGTGCAGTGCCGCATCCCGCAACATCCAAGCTGGTAAACGAAACCGCGCACCGCGCGATAGCAGTCGATTCTCGGGATCGCGGGCCAATGTAACCTCATCGACTCGTGAGCTCTGTCGATACGTCGAACTCATCACCATGAGCTTCAGCAAATGCTTAACGTTCCAACCACTTTCGATGCACTCGACAGCGAGCCAATCGAGCAGTTCAGGATGCGAGGGGCGTTCCCCCTGAAGGCCGAAGTCTTCAGTGGTCTTTACGAGCCCTGTGCCAAAACAAAGCTGCCACAAATGATTGACAAACACGCGTGCTGTCAGTGGATTGTCTGCCGAGGTAAGCCATTTTGCCAAATCAGCCCGCGTCGGATTCTCCAGCGCTAACGGTGCGATCGAGGGTAAGCCGCCGCGCGCCACTTTCTCGCCATGTTTATCCCAGACACCACGCTCAAGCAGAAAGGTTTCCCGCGGTTCTGTTCGTTCCGCAAGGACCATAACATCTACCTTCTTTGCTCCCTTCGCTTCGTTCCATTGGGCCACCGCGCGATCCAAAGCTCGCTTGGCCCCTTGATACGCTTCATAGTCTGCTAAGAACTGTTCGAACAATCTGGCATCCAACTTGTCATCAACTTGCTGTGACTGCGCGAGCTGTTCCAGCGGAGTAGGGCCGAACTCCATAATGGCTGGTCCTCGCTCGTCGGTAGCAGAAACACGAAAACGCCCGATGTTTGCATCACCCAAAGTCGAACGTTGTCGCAATTCGAAGATCAACTCTTCATCCGCCTCCAATACAATGGGCTCAGCTAGAGCAAAGATCGCATAATGAGTTGTGGTCTCAGTGGCCCCCTTCGTCGTCCAGCCATTGCGAGGATCATCGTCGAGCAAGCCCTTAACATCGCCATAGCCACCTTTTCCGGCTGGCACAAAATCAGCCACCACATTAGAGATGGCAATGTCGCGAAGTTGGCTGCTCCCCATTTTTCGCACTTGCAGCTTCACATCCGTCAGAATGAACTCGCCCGATTTGCCGCGTGTAAAGGCCTTGTTCGTGTGTGAGTCATGCGGCATCACTTCCAGTTTCAGCCCGGTGATCCGGGCTAGTTTTACCGGCGCGATCAGTCGATAGTCATCTTGATTGGGATGCGGACCATGAGTTTGAATGATCGCATCTGCCGACTGCGTGAATTGTGTCCCCTCACTGCTTTCTACATTTCCGATCAACGATTTCCAGGCATTATATTCGGCAGTGGTACTTTGCTTTTGTAGGGCGAGCCATTCTTCGAAGGGCTGGCGAGCCGCTTTTCGCGCAGCTGCCTCTGGGCCCTTACGTTGTTCGACGAGCTGTTTTGCTTCCGCGATCGTTTGGTCAACATACTTCGACTCATAACTCAAATAAGGCTTAGCTTCTTTGCCAGCCTTGCCATCTTCATCAATGCTGTTGAAGAAAGCGGTCAAACCGTAGTAATCGGTTTGGGCGATGGGATCAAACTTGTGCGAATGACATTGCGTGCAGCCAAGTGTTAGTCCCAGCCAAACGCTTCCCATCGTGTTGACTCGATCGAGCACATAATCGACACGTGATTCCTCTGGGTCACGTCCACCTTCGCCGTTGGTCATATGATTGCGATGAAAGGCGGTGGCCAGCTTTTGATCCGCTGTTGCTTTCGGTAATAGATCACCCGCAAATTGTTCGAGAGTGAATTGATCAAACGGCATGTTCGCGTTGAACGCATCGACGACCCAATCGCGCCATGGCCAATTCTCGCGATTGGAATCGGCTTGAAAACCATCGGTATCGGCATAACGAGCGGCATCAAGCCACCACATCGCCATCCGCTCGCCGAAATGTGGCGACGACAGCAGACGATCTACAGCCGCTTCATAACTTGCTGCACTTCCATCAAAGGCTCGCAACTCATCCAGTGAAGGAGGAAGGCCAGTCAAATCGAATGAGACCCTTCGCAGCAACGTATGGCGTTCTGCTTCAGACGACGGTACCAGCCCTTCTTTCTTCAATCGACCCCAGACGAATTGGTCGATGGGCGAGCGCAGCGGAAAATGAGCTGGTGCTTCGGCCGCGAGTTGATGGTCAATGACGCTGGCCTCTGAACTTCGAGTCGGTTTTTCGTAGGCCCAATGTTTGCCCCATGTAGCCCCGGACTGAATCCAGGCCTTGAGAGTTTCAACTTGCTCCGGCTTTAACCGCGGCTTATGCGAGGCAGGAGGAGGCATGAGCAGCTCTTCGTCATCGCTGATGATCCGCAATATCAATTCGCTGGCCTCTGCATCGCCTGGCGTGATCGCCTGCAACGCTCCATCGCGTGAATCGAGCCTCAAATCGGCTTTACGATTGGCTTCATCAGGTCCATGACATGAAAAGCAATTCTCCGAGAGAATCGGCAGCACTTCGCGACTGAAGAATGCACTTTCTTCTCCCGCAATCAAGTTCGGCCAGACGAGACTTAGAATCGCGATCGTTAAATAATGAACAACAAGATATCTCATTGGGTACTCGAAACGATTATGCCTTTGACCATCTGGCCATTCGTTGTCCGTGAGTCAAAAGTCGCAACCATTATAGACCTACAGGAGCGTTGGATGCTCAAAACTGGGCCAACATCAGTATACATTGCCTCAGTGGTGCGGGAATGATCGTGGATTGGTTAAGCCGTGCCGGCGTGTTTGTACCGCACATGGATCGGGAACAAACATTTTGACCGAAAGCCGAAGAAACGGTCGACGAGCAACTCGGGAGCCTAGAGCGGTCGCCCCCTCTCGGTTCACTCAACCGAATCACCCCACAAATTCCATTGGTTTCCCGAGCATAATCTGAAGTTCGAATTTGACTTCCTAAACGGCCTAAGGGATACTATCGTAGTCCATAACATCTATACAGCACATTTTTGTAGTCCATAAGTAATCTCATGACTGAGCAGAAAAGACTCCCAATACCCGTGCAACGCGCACTTCGAAAGCTTGGCGAGGACATCAAGGACGCCCGGCGGCGACGGCGCATTCCCACTCGGCTAATGACCGAGCGGGCAGGGATGGCGCGTGCTACGCTCACAAAGATCGAAAAAGGGGATCCGACAGTATCGATCGGCGGGTATGCTTCGGTTCTGTTTGTCCTGGGCATGACGCATCGCTTACAAGATTTGGCAGATGGATCCCAAGACGTCACGGGGCGTGAATTGGCCGATGAAAAACTACCCAAACGTATCCGCTGGCCGCGCAATCAGGCCCCAAACCAGCAAAACGTAAGCGACTCAACCGATGAGCAGTAGAGAAGTATCAGTTCATGTCGATCTAGGGGGCAAGCCGTTTTTCGTTGGTTGGCTATGGTGCCATCATCGCAAAGGGCGTGAAAGCGCTACATTCGAATACTCTCAGGAATGGCTAAAGCACCCCGAGAAGTTTGCGTTAGAGCCAGCTTTATCTCTAACTGACGGGCAGTTCCATACCATTCCAGATCAAGCGCTATTTGGCGCAATAGGCGATTCTGCGCCGGATCGATGGGGACGTGTCCTAATGCGGCGTAGAGAAATCGCTCGAGCCAAAGAGACTAGCACGACGGCCAGGACTTTGGGGGAACTCGATTATCTATTGGGGGTAAACGATCTAATTCGGCAGGGCGCTCTTCGCTTTAGCCTAAAAGAAACAGGGCCGTTCCTTGATGATTCTCTAAAACATTCTATCCCTCCGCTGATAGAACTTCCCCGCCTCTTGTCGGCCACCGAACGATTTCTCGATAACGAAGAGAGTTCTGCAGACCTTCAGCTACTACTCGCTCCAGGTTCATCGCTTGGGGGAGCACGACCAAAAGCCTCTGTCCGTGATCACGATGGGCGATTGTCAATCGCCAAATTTCCGCGGAAGGACGACGAGTATAACATCGTATCTTGGGAAGCAATCGTCTTATCTCTAGCCGAGAAAGCAGGCATCAAAGTTCCGAGTTGGCGTCTGGAGATGATCACAGAGAAACCCGTTCTCTTGATGCATCGCTTCGACCGAATCGATCCTACTAATCGCATACCATTCCTCTCTGCAATGAGCATGATCGGTGCACGAGATAATGAACCACGCAGTTATCTAGAGATTGCCGATGCGATATTGCAACATGGGTCAGATCCTAAAGCAGATCTTATCGAATTGTGGCGGCGCATCGTTTTTAGCGTTTTGGTTTCCAATACTGATGATCATCTACGCAATCACGGATTTCTTTACGATCGACCCAAGGGCTGGAAACTCTCACCTGCTTATGATATGAACCCAACGCCTATCGATGTAAAACCACGCACTTTAACGACCTCGATCGACTTAAATAATCATGCTGCTTCTTTGGACATCGCCATGTCCGTTGCTGCCGATTTTCGCTTGGCAATGAAACAGGCCCGCACAATCGCTAAAGAGGTTGCTTTAGCAGTGGCGCAGTGGCGACAAACTGCCAGCCGATTTTCCATTTCAAAGACGGAAATCGAACGCATGCAAACAGCGTTTGAGCATGTCGATTTCTACACCGCATCTTCGTAACGAGATTCTATGAACAATGACGTCGTAATCTCGAACGGCAGCCCGATTCAGTCACTACAAGATCTACAGTTGCCGGGTAGAACTGATAAAATTGTGAAGATTACTGCATCAGCGACATCAACCGGAAGATTCTAGTCTCAGGAAACTGAGCTTCATGCAATCCCTACAAGTGACTGAATCCGAAACTGCCAAATTTCAATCACCTCGGCTCAAATCGTTCAAAGTCCGTTCCGTTGAAGCGATAGACGCCATGCGAGTGTGTACCTAACCAGATGGTACCTTCACGGTCGACGTAAACGGTAAACAAATTCACCACTTTCGAACCATCCATGATCGGATAGTGCTTTAGCTGCCGGCCGTCGTATTGATAAACGCCATCGCGATAGGTGGCTATCCAAACGTTGTGGTCACGATCTTCGGCAATCGACAAGTATTCATAATCGCCGTTGTGCTTACCATCTAAACTACCAATACCAGGTAGCCTTTGAAATATACCTTCGCGGTTTGGCTCGCTCGCTGGCGGTCTAATAGCACCAGAGATCGCATACCGATAACGTGTGTTGAACCAAAAGTGACCTTCATGATCTTCCAGTATCGACCGAACACCATTGGACGGACCATCATGCAGCTCATTGACATCTTCGCTCGTTAGCCATTCGAAGCTTCGACCGTCATAACAACAAACGCCAGCCGCTGCAGTGCCAAACCAAACGCGTCCCAACTTATCGCGATAGATCGTATACACTCCGTACGGACTTACCGTGCGGTTATGTTTGGCAATGTAATCTTCCGCAACCTTCACCTTAGGCAACTGCAGCACATGCAAGATCTCCCCATCATATCGGTAGATCTCGCCATTATAGTTTGAGCGAGTGAACCACAAATCATCCGGCTTCAGCTTCCAAGCCAAAGATCTCATTTCCGGTAGCTTCGAAAACTGATGGCCATCAAAACGATTCACACCAGCTGCCGTGCTGAAATATAACTTGCCAGTGGAGTCTTCGAGAATTTGATCGATGCGATTGTGACTTAGACCATGCACGGTCGTAAAATGAACGATACTCTTCCCATCATAACGATAGAGCCCGTCCCCCCACGTCCCAAACCACCAATGGTTCCGACTGTCTTGATAAACCAACATCAAGTTATCGCCCAGCTTATCAACCACCTCACCCACAGAAGCTTGAGCAGCAACTGGTTCAGCGGGAGATTGCAGCGGTGGAGTTGCATTTGCTGCAACGCTTACATAAACCAACGAAAGACCTAAGACGAATACGCCCAGCGAGTATCTCCAGAATTGCATACGACTCTCTTGGTAACGACAAGGAACGGGGCGAACATCTCGGACATACGAATCATGTCGCTACGTTGCAGCCGCGAGGATGGTTCGCAAATTCCGTCCCGATTCTCGCGATTTCCCTCGAAAATCGCGAATTTCCAGGCAACTTAGGCAACAAATCTCCACGCTTGAAGCCAATAGTTGCGATCCGCTTCTTGCCAATCCACTACGTATACCCATCGGTATATCACGGTTATCAGGCTTCCAGTTGCAGTCCGCTTAATGCGCCCGTACTCGACCCGAACGTCTCTGTTTCCAAGCCCAGCCGTTGCAACATACTCACATAGAGATTGCACAAGGGGACATTCTCCGACTCTTCAAATTTCAAATAACTTCCATGTTTGAATCCGCCACCACATAACAACACCGGCAAGTTCTTAACCGAATGACTGCTTGCATCGCCAAGATTGCTACCGAAGAACACCGTCGTGTTGTCCAACAACGTGCCGTTCTCTTCGTGTGTCCCATGCAACTTGGCCAGCAGGCCGTGCAATGTCTTTATGGTCTCGCGCTCAACGATTTCAAGTTGAGCAATCTTCCCCGGATCCTTTCCATGATGCGACAAATCATGATGCCCCAGAGAAACACCGTCGATGGGAGGCGCAGCCGTCGAGCCCGCCAACATAATCGTGATCAAACGCGTTGAATCGGTTTCCAGAGCGAGATGCGCGAGGTCAAACATCAGCCTAGTGCGACCAATCAAATCGGCAGGGTTCGAGATATCTACAGGAGGTTGAACGGCAACCTGGCGTTTGGGTTTCTTCGCCCATCCTTCATCGGAACGGATCTTCTCTTCTAAAGTTCGTACACTGCTCAAGTATTCGTCCAATTTATCTCGATCAGAACTTCCAAGAATGTTTCGGATTCCGGCGGCCTGCTCACGCACATCATCGAGAATGCTCTGCCCATCTTCGAGTCGACGATATTGGGCACGTTTCTCTTCCTCCGAACCTTCCAAGAAGAGTTGTGCAAAAAGTTTCGAGGGTGAAGTGGAAGCTGGAATGATCGCGCCGGTGCGCGTCCACGAAAGTCCTAACCCCTCACCGGATAGAACTAGACTTGGAAACCTTGTGTGCGATCCAATTTGCTCTGCGGCTAATTGATCGAGCGATATCGAATTGCGAAATCCCGGTTTGCCTGCACCTTGCGCCCCTGTCAAAAAACTCGCGGTTGCCTGATGGGCGAAGCCGGGGTTAGTACCAACATGCGATAAACCAGAAATGACGGTTGTCTGCGCGCGAAAATCTCGAAGCAGTTCCAAGTAGCGAGTACTTTCATAATCCCGCCCAGCTTTCTCCGGAAAGAAGTGGGGAG
>JAFLCP010000130.1 GCA_017303505.1 Planctomycetota bacterium
CAACAACCCCAATGCGATGGTTGAGCCCGAATCGAAGAATGCACTTCCAGTCACCGTGAGTACATCACCGACTTGATCGGCTAGATTAATGAGACTCGTGGCAACAAACTCCGCCGTTGTGCTTACAACTAGACTTGCGCCAACATCATCCGTAATCGAGCCTGTAGCATTCAACAGCAGCGAACCGGCATTGGAGTTATTGACCAGGAACATATCGCTATCTTCGTAGATCGATACATTGCCTGTACTTGAAAACTGTAGGCTGCCAAAATTCGCAGTTCCTGCAGAGCCTACGGCTATTCCATTGGTTGCGAGAAAGTAAGCTCTCCCACCAACATCCAAATCATTCGAAGCATCTTCATTTAAGGTGATGGTTGTCGCTGCGTCAAACGTGGCATCGTTGGTGATGTTGAGCGTCGCGTTGTTGTTATCTTGGATGTAACCCGCCGACGTCAAACCCAATGAATCCGCCGAGGATGTACCACTTAGATCGGTGTCACTATCTTCTTGGATGGTGGTTGCGTTGAGCGATGTGAAACGCAATGTACCGAAATTCGCCGTGCCCGCTGAACCAATCGAGATACTTGTGCCCGCATTGAAATAAGCTAAACCGCCCGCCACGAGGCTGTTGCTCAAATCTTCATTCAAGTCGATGTTTGAGGCTGCATTAAAGGTGGCATTGTTGGTGATATTGAGCGTCGCGTTGTTATTATCTTGGATGTAACCCGCCGACGTCAAATCCAATGAACCAGCCGACGATGCCCCACTAAGATCGGTGTCACTATCTTCTTGAACATTCGCAGCGCCCACCGCCGTAAATCGCAAGGTACCGAAATCTGCAGTTCCATCGCCACCCACAGAGACCGCAGCCCCTGAATTGAAATAGGCGCCCGTTCCAATATCAAGATCATCCGTCAAGTCATTATTCAGCGTGATATTACCGGTGGCATTGAAGGTGGCCGCATTCGTCACATTCAAGTCCGTTCCGGGGTTATCGGTGATACTCCCCGTCGATGTCAAAGTCAAAGAGTTGGCTGTCGAGTTTCCAAACAGTACGGTATTACTGTCCTCTTGAATAACGACATTGCCGATAGAATCAAAACGCAAGGCTCCGAAATTGGCAGTCCCGGCGCTGCCGATAGTAATGTCTGAGGTATCCGTAGAAAAATAAGCATTGCCTGTGACGGAAAAACTCTCGCCTAACACGTTGGCCAAGGTTATGCCCGTGGTGGCGTCGACGGTTGCGGTAGTAACCGCAACTGTTGCCGCGTTGTCCGTAACCGTGCCTGCGGAAGTGAGATTGAGAGTTGTAGCGGTGTTCGAACCAATCAACGAAATCGAATTATCCGAGTCGATTGAAACAGCACCTGCGCTATTGAAATTAAGTGAACCAAATTGAAGCGTATCACCTGCGTTGTCACCAAGGGTAATGCTTGTTCCCGAGAAAGTGGCTGAGTTGGTCGTCGTAATCGAGGTTGCCGCAATGTCGGTGACAGTGCCGGCTGATGACGAGACAACTAAATCATCCGCCGCTATGCTGCCACCCAAACTCACAGACGTCGAGCCTTCAATACGTACATCATGGTTTGTGCTGAAGATCGAGTTAATGGCGACGGAGGCCAGACCGGTTAGGTCAACCGATCTTCCTGATACGTCGGCAGAATTCAACAGAGCGGTGGAGAAGTCTCCAAGCCATGCGAACGCGCCCCCATTTCCGTTGACGTCAATTCGTGCCAAATCGGTCAATAGTCCCGATTGCTCAATGGTCCCTAAGACACCGTCGGTATCAACTTCAAAATTAGCTCCATTCACCATCAGGGTGGAAGTATTACCGACAGCACCATCATAATTGATTTGAAGCACACCACCGGCAAAGTTGGCTGTTACGCTGAGAACGCGTTTGGGTTCTAATTTTCGGAAGCAAATTCCATGCAGATGCGACCGCAGTTCCAACTTCTTGGTTTGTCGGCTACTACGTCGAAATCGAGCTCGGATCGAAGACCACATCGATTTGAGGCGGGAAAGTGACGTCCGGGTCATTGAAGGTTAGTCTCGAAGGTAGGTGGGCAGACAAAAATAGAATGTTCTTAAGCGCGCACTATTCGACACTCCCAGTTTAGTTGCCCCCGAAAGAAATAAAAGCATTTTGCGCCCCCACAACCCAACCCACCCATTTCAGCGGACTCCTTGTGAGAATTACTTGGGAATTTAAGCAACTTTGAGAACTTTTAAACGATAACGATAGATAGGGAAAACTCTCGTTTTTCCGATTTTGCCGTTTTTTCGAGGTTGGCTTGACCATCTATGATTCGCTGTTTGCTGCTGGCTTCCTCTGGACCACACTCTGGATGTGGTGTCTGTGTTAAAGCCACCGAGTCGATTTTGGTGGGTCGAAATACCCCAAGGGGTTTATCGATTCGCGATGATCTTTATTTGTCGCGCGAGCATTTTTCCGTTCGGAGCGAGGGGAGCAAGTTCCGGCTTATCGATATCCAAAGTCGAAATGGTACCTTTCTAAACGGCGAGCGAATTTTTGCTTCGGCGATTCTCAGTCATGGCGATATCGTGCGGGCAGGCGGGACGGAGTTTAGAGTCGAGATCCATGATGACGTCCATGGCCCCGCACGTGGTATCCCAGCATACGAAGAGTTTCCCGAGAAGAAGCAGGGATCTTCGAGCAACGTCAAAGCAGATAACGACAACATCAATGAAACCCGACGGTACATGGATGGCCTTCCTGACTTGATCGCCGTACGCAATTTAACTGGTCTTAGCAAAGCGACCGACTCAACCTCCAAAGCGACCGACTCGCGCGACACTGTTTATGTTGGAACCGTAGGAAATGCAACCGGTCAAGCTGCACCATCTGCATCGTCCGAAATAGTATCGCCTCAGTCAGCCAATGATGGATTACCGCCAGGAGTGGAAGAAGCGTGGCTGGAAACCTATGGACTCACTGTCCGTAATTCACATCGCAAAACTTTTTATGCTTTTCAATCCTTCGACCTCTTCGCCCTGAGTCAATTTCTCAATGATCTTCATCAGCGGTATGATTTTTACCTTGTGGTGAACCGAGCTGACCTTCAACCCACAGAACGCGTTCAAGTCAACAAGTTCATCACGGAAGGCCAAGCGGGCAATCTGAGCAATACTCTGCTATGGGTACATGGTTGGAAAATTGACGAGTTAGATACGCTCTTCAAGATGATCTTTGCCAAGGATTGTGGAATTGTCTTTGGTATCCCGGTCGAATCGAAGATCCGCAGCAAAGACCTTCAGCAACTTTTGGGTCCCTTGAGCTACCCATCAGTTCTTGTGCGTTCTTTCAACAACGAGAACTTAGTGATGATCGAAACGCTATTCCAAAACATCGACATCTACATTGTCGAAGCGAAATTAGAACGACCGGCGTGGTATCTTTACACCTCGCCACGTTTCTTCGGAATCTATCGTCGCTAGTTAGCCTGTTGCCGACGATAGAAGACCGTTTGCCGCAAAAAGCGATAAGCTTGTTGAGCCATGGTAGTGGGAGCCGTTTCAATTCGCACAGTGGCTTTGCCACCCAAGGGGAGTTGCAGAGGTGTTGGGTCGAGACGGATCACCACTCGGAACATCGGTGTTTCTGGAATCCAGCGACCATCGGAATCAGGTTGAGCCATTACGTACCAATCGCCCCCCATTTCAATGGGCAAGAAAGCAATGGGTTCGGTGCCGATAGATAGGATGCTCCCGCTCAAAGTCCTGTCCGCGTCATATTCGACCCGTACGGCTGCCAATTGGCCAATGCTAAGCCGGCTCACATCGGCCTCAGAAACAAATGCCTCTACCATCGGTTTATCACGGCTTGCAATCCACCCCAGTAGCAACCCTTTCTCTAATTGCGCTCCAATGTTATGTCGTTCAAGCGGAAAACCAGTCCATGGCTTCAATGATTTACTCTCTGCGTTGCCGATAAAACTGGGAAGTGCATGGAACCAATACCCCGCTCGAGGCGCGATGAACGAAAGCTGTTCTCCTTCAGACTTTACCGAAGCCCATTGTCGTTTTCGAATATCGAGAGTCCGTTCAAGTGTAGGAAGTTGAAGATCATCTTCCAATGCGATGACAGACATTTCTTTTCGGAGCTCAAGCTTCAACGATGTGGCTTGAACCTCAGAGGCTGCCATGAGTTCCTTGATGTCCTGTTCACTCGATTTCAGTTCATAAATCGTTGAGCCAGTTTGCACGTCTCCTTCGGAATGTTGTGCCGATACAAGCCTGCCTGCTTGTTGCACAAAGACAGGAATCATCTCCTCAAACCGTATGGTCGCCCGCGACTTTACCGAGTCGGAAATAGGCCAGAAGAAGACGAGAGCACCTAGCGCGAGTGCAGCGCACAACCCAACTGTGGTGTTTACGAATTTAAAGCCACCATGCATTTGATACATGTCAGGAACACCAAGCAACGAACGAGTAAAAGTCCATGCGACCCCCGTAACCATTATCAAACCAATGTAGTAAGCGACAAACTCGAGCCCCAAAGGTCGCAATAACCAATTAATGCCCCACAGAATTAGGATTAGCAATAGAAAACGGTAGGCCGTCGATAAAATCCAGTAAAAGAACAGCAATGACCGTGAACAATCGAGTGTCGGTGGTGTTGGGGGCGATTTGAAGAATGAACTCAGGAAGGTATAGCTTGCCGCTTCTCTGGCCTGGTCGGATAAATTGGGAACACCAAGTAAGTCCGAGCAAGCAAAGTAGCCATCATATTTGACAAGAGGATTGCCGTTTAAAAAGATGGTACCCAAAGTACAAACCATGAAAATGTAAACGGCATTTGCGCGGACTACTTCTGAGGGGACAAACAACAATGCGAGAACGGCTAGCAGCGAAAGTATCAACTCTATATAGATTCCCGCCATCGCGATCATGAATCTCTGCCAACGATTCTTCACGCCCCACGAAGGACTTACATCGCAATACAGGCAAGGTGTAAACATCAAAAACATGATGCCGATTTCACCGCATGTCCCAGCGTATTTGTGGCACGCCATGGCATGACCAAGTTCGTGAAGCGACTTGATAACCGCCAGCACGGCTAGCATCAAGATGATGCGATCGCCGCGAATCAAAGTCTCGATCGGAGGCAACGAGGCGACGATTTCGTTCCATTGAAAAGCCGCCAAGACCAAAGAAACTATCCCAGCGATTAGAAATAAGGTGATGGCAACCGGATGAAACAATACGCGTTCAATCGGCTGCAAGACCTTCAAAAGATTCTGGGGACGAAACAACGGCAAACGAATCGCTAGCGGATGTGTTAACCAACCATAACGGCGATGATTTTTTTTGCGTTGCACTGACTTGGCAATTGAAGCTCCTTTTCCATATTGGTCGCACAACACGAGATTGTTGGTGATCAAGAGCTGCAAAAATGTTAAGAGCTTTTCCATAGTCCATCCACAGCCCGGTTTCATTTCCAACAGAGCCGTGTGAACCTGCCCCAGATCCTTGTCACCAGAGAATAAGCTAAGTACATCCCTTTCAAGGCTGGTGAAATAATAGAATTCGCGAGTGCTTGGATCTTGCAGCATCCAACGATCTAACCCCTTATTCCCATGACGCAACCAAACCAGGTCATCACGCATTCGTGGTTTACCTATGGTTTGCATCATGGAATGAACCCTTGCGGATTACCTCAAACTAGGTTGCAATTATCGTCCAGCTTCGGCTGTTGGTACCGTCTCACTGCCATTCGGCGAATGAGAAGAATCAATGGTCGCTTTACACTTTAGGCCTGAGCGAAAAGAGAGACGTTCCTTCTCAGTAGAGAAGGGGATCTCAACAATAATGCGAACCTGCGAGTTTACTGGGTTCGCTTCGGTATTTACAAAGACAACCTTTCCTTTCTTTTCCCAAGTGTCTTTGCCGAGCGGGATCTGTACTTCCACTTCGTGTCCATTCAAACCGACCGAAGCCTCGCTAACGGTGATAAAACCTTCAACGCGAAAATAGTCCATATCGACCACTTCGAGTATAGGTACGCCGGGCTCAACCCATTCTCCCAGTTGCCGTTTGAGTCCGACGACCATGCCATTGACAGGTGAGGTGACTTTGTGTCGCAAAAGTTCTAGCTGAGCTTGATCGAGCACATTCTTGGCCACCGCCGCCTCTCCCGCAATCACGCTTCTCTCGTACGCCGCTTGTTCGATTTCCAATTTGGCTTTTTCAAACACCAACTTTCGTCGATCGACTTCACTTTCAGCATAGGTATTGGGAATTTCTTTGTTCGCCAGAACGGCTCTCTCATATTCAGTACGGGCGACCAACGCTGCTTTTTCGGTAAGCCGTTCTGCGA
Organism: Planctomycetota bacterium; assembly: GCA_017303505.1. GTDB lineage: Bacteria > Planctomycetota > Planctomycetia > Pirellulales > Pirellulaceae > JAFLCP01. The sequence continues at coordinate 6,341 of JAFLCP010000130.1, forward strand.
TATCGCTTTTTTGCTTCTTGTCTGCAACTTCCCACTCCAACTTGGCTTTCTGCACCCCCAGTTGAGCTCGATCATCCTTAATGCGTCCAAGTTCTTGTCCAATTTCGATTCTGCTACCTTCCAAAACGCTAAGCGCCTGAATGGGACCAGCAATCTCTGCGGAAATCTCGATGACATCTCGCGCTCGGGTCAACGCATTGGTCAGTTGAATCTTATCGCTTGGCTCAGTGGTGACGGCAGGTACCTCAGTCTGTGGCTTGTCGGCTTCTTGAGCCAGCAGCTTTCCATGCAAGCTTACCCAACCGAGTATGAGTGCACATAACAATCCTAATACTCTCACCGATTTATCTCCTTGAGTTCTTTCGATACCACATTAGATCCAAAACCGACGCCGGAGGTTTTCCCAAAGCGGTCTCAACCAAACATAAAAGGTTGATCGGTTTCCGCATTCGAATTGTACCGCAACACTCGCCCCAAATCGGAGCGGAAATTGCGACGGATCGAAGTCAACATAAATAATCCACACAGACTCTTGATTGGCACCGGGTCGCACGGACTCAGCAATTCGGGAGATCCGACCTAGATACTCTTTATCTGGCTCTGAGGCGAGTCGAAAGCGAACGGTAACATCTTTGTTTTCTGCGTAGGCAGATCTTATATGCCCAGCTTCGCGATCTGGAACTTCCACTTTTAGATGCCAAGCCCCGCTTATGTCTGCAATTTGCAAAAGTGCGTCGCCCAATTTAACGGGGCGGTGATCCAACAATTCCTTGACGTTATCGGTAACGACAATCCCTTTGCAGGGACTGACAATTGACAAGTCATCCCGTTTGCGTTTCTGAAGTTGCACTAGTTGCTTGAGTTGCTTCTCGCGTTGATCGAGTTCGATTATCTCTGAAGAAAGTTGACTGCGTGCCAATTGGCCTTGAGGGTCATCCGCAGAAAGTTGGTTCAATGAAATTTGAAAGCCATTACGCTTTTCCGCTAATGCCAAGAGCTCACCTTCCAACTTTTCAATCTCTAGATCGAGTTCGACAGAGCGAATTTGGAGCACGATCTGTTTTTCAGCCACTTCGCTGCCATCAGAAACGGCAAGGGACTCTACAATACCATCATGCGTAGCAAAAACATTGACTTGAACCACAGGCTCGAGTGAAGCTCGGCCTTCAATGTTCAACGGCGAACTGCGAAAGCCGAGCCATGCTACAAGAACGAGGGCCACAGCTATTGCTGCCCAGCGGATGTTCGAGCTTCGCACCTTAGTGTGTTGGCTTAACTTCCGACCCCATTGAGGCAGGGCTAGATAGCGATCGACATTTGTAGTCACCGCTTCTAAAGCCACAATGGACGAACGAAGGTTATGTATGGCATCTGCGTAACGACTTTCATCGTCCCAATACGCGACGATCGTAAAGTCTTGTTCTCGTCCAGCTCGACTCCTTGGCCAGCCAAAGGCCATCCAATTACGCACAGCTTGATCAGACAGGTTCTCCGTCCTGGAGGTCACCTTTGCGCTTTGATAAGTCTCCTCAGCTAGGCTGCGAAAGCTCACGGGGAGTCCCGTTTCGGATGGCTCGTTTGCGCAATCACTTAAGGCGACTAACTTAAGTCGATTCTTCGACTGCGTGCGCCACACTGCGACACGATCAGCCTTAAGGTAAACCCTTAAGTCATTAGCTAACGTGAAATGCAACTGATGTTGACTCTCACATTCGCTGATATTGCTCATGATTGTTTGTAGACCAGCGGCTTGATCAAGCCAGCGTTGCGATCTCCAACGAAGCCCATGCGTTATGATGAGTTCACCAAAGGCAACGAGCACAGGATTCATGGCCGAAATTTGAACGGTGGCGTTGGATGAAAACCGAACCAGCACCCCGCCGGCTTGCCACGAATTTTGCTGAATTGGACTGGCGATGTAGAGCACATCATCGAGTAGCCAGGACTGAGTTTCGCTCCGTGAGGTATCGATTTTATGACAGGCACTTGCAACCTGTGCAACCAGCTGATTTTGACGGTCTCGTGCACTCCCTTGGTCAAGGGACAAATCGCCATGTAACACCAACCACTCGGTCCCACCAACCCACTGAATTTGCGCAGCGAGCTCGGCCCCGATGAGTCGTCTCAATTGTTGCAGTAACAACTTGACGTAATTACGTTCCGATGGCTCTGCGGGTATAAGCGCTTCTAAATCATTGAGTATTTGGTCGACCGTTTTCGCCAAGCTATACCTCTTAAGTAATCCATAAGGTCAATACAATCGATACACTTTAACAGCCTTCCAAAAAATTCATCCCCTGAATGTTACTCCAATCAATAGCCCCCCACAGTTCAAAGCACTCTTCAGGAAGAAAAACTCACTGAACCGTCCCAGTTGTTCCGACAATGACAATGATGCGAATTCGACGTGATGTTCCATGTTTGGCGTTTCATCAGAATATCGTACCTAAAACGTCGTCACACACCTTCTATCCGCAATCCTTTACCTAATACGACATGTTGGAGCGATGGTCATGGATAGATCCAAGAACATCTTAATGGGACTTGTCCTCGGTTGTGCGACCGTGAGCGGCTGCTCGTGGACTGCCAACCAGATTTGTTCCAAAGAAGACTTCTGTTTCAAGCCAACCACGACTCCTTCTCCCTGCCCACCTCAGTTAACTCCTACAGAGCCGTGCATTGATGATGTATGCCTCGAACATTGGCAGGAAGACATTTCACCGTTGGATTTGGATGAAAAAGCCATATCTTCGGCCAACTCCAAAGATATGCAATTGCAAGAGTGTATCTACTTCGCATTAGCCAATGCTAAAGTGATGCGAGACTTAGGGGGAGCGATGTTGCGTTCTCCCGAGACGGTCGTCGCCAATGTTAATCCCGCAATGGCCTACACCGATCCACGTACCGGTGAAGAAGCTGCCTTGAGCGAGTTTGACGCCCAGTTTATTGCAGGCTTGAATTTTGAGAAGAACGACCGTCAATTCAATAATAGTTTTTTGGGAAACAATGGCTTTTTCCAGCAAGACTTGAACAACTATCAATATGGTCTTCGCAAGAAAAGTGCTACGGGTGCTGAGTTCAATTTCCGCCACCTCACAGGCTATGATGCCAACAACCAGCTTTCGAATACCTTCGGAAGTTCCTGGGATACGTACCTAGAGGCCGAAGTACGCCAACCATTGCTTCAAGGTGCAGGCACCGAGTTCAATCGCATCGCGGGCCCCAATTCGCAGCCTGGCGTTATCAATGGTGTTTTGATTGGACGTGTTCGAACCGATATCTCGCTGGCTGAATTCGAAAGAGCCGTTCGCGACTTGGTTTCGGACGTGGAAAACGCTTACTGGGACCTCTATTTCGCGTACCGCGATTTGGAAGCGAAGATCGATGCACGCGACAAAGCATACGACATCTACATGCGTACCGAAAACAAGGCACGTATTGCTCAGAGCGAAGACCGCAGCGATGTCGAACAAGCCAAAGAACAATACCTGCGTTTTCAAGCGGATGTGGTTGATGCGTTAAACGGCCGACCTATCGATTCCACACGAACCAATAACGGCAGCTCGGGTGGCACCTTCCGCGGAAACGGTGGGGTACGTTACTCCGAACGCCGCCTTCGCTTGATCGTTGGGATGCCCATCAACGACACAAGCATCATTCGTCCTTCCAGCAATCCAACCGAAGCTCCGGTGGTTTATGATTGGAATTCGGCGATTGCCGATGCTCTCTCGCTACGTCCAGAATTGCGTCGCCAACGCTGGGTTGTTGAACATAGAAAACTTGAAGTTATCGCAAACCGTAACTTCCTTCGCCCTGACTTAGATATCGTTGGACGTTACCGATTCCGCGGTTTCGGCAAAGATCTCTTGGATTACAACGGCAATAGCAACGCTGGTTCGAGCCTGGCGGACGGCGACTTACAAGAATGGGCGGCTGGCGTCGAATACACCGTTCCCATCGGGTTCCGCAAAGCCCACGCTGCGGTACGCAACTCACAATTGGCCCTCTCACGTGAGGTCGAAATTCTCAAGGAACAAGAACGAACGGTTCACTTTGGCTTGAGCAATGCGATCAACGAAATTCGCCGCTCCTATGAGAACATGGTCATTCAGAAGGAACGCTTGGAAGCCACCATTAGCCAGATCAACACGCTGGAAAACAAGAAAGAAACGATCGCTTTGGACGTTCTCCTAGAAGCTCATCGCCGCTTGCTGGACACACGATTGCGATACCATCAAGCTCAAATCGATTATGTGATCGCCAACCGCAATGTGCACTTCGAGAAGGGTACACTCTTACAGTACTGCAACGTTGGCTTGACCGAATCTGAGTCAAATCGCGAAGCATATCGCGACGCAAATGAACGTGACCAGTTGCGAAGTGCCCCTATGGACCCTAAAACGAGAGATCGCATTATCGGTCAACCTGGATCCGCAGTATCTGGCTAAGCCCGAAGTGAGGCTGAGATAATTTGAGAACTCGGCCCCTCGGCCGAGTTCTTTTTTTATGAATACATCTTTTTCGCTAACATTCCAACGCCAAACATTTGCTTCTGGAATTGATTGTTGGACCGTTGATTCCATTAGCGATGTGCCGAAATTTTTGAACCAAATAAAAGGGGACCATAAATCTGTCCTCGTTTCAAATTTGGGTCAAAAAGAGTTAGCGATTCCAGGTTTGACCTTGGATTCAGAAGACCTATTCGAATTCGCGCCAGCCCGTATTCGAAAAGAGAATATTCTCAAGGTTTCGGATATCGACTATGCCGCCAAGTATCTGCCAGAACTCTGCTTATGGCTCACCTATGACTGCGGACTCATCCTCCATTCCGCACATGACGCTGCAGCCCTCAAAGAGATAAAACGCATTTACTGGGCTTGGTTTTCGCAGCCTTCCATACTGCAACATCAAGCTCGAGCCGGAAGTGAGAGCCTGGCCGCGAAACTCTTCGATGCCGTGGAATCGGTCGTGATCATCAAGAAAATGAGCGGCACAGATGGATCTGCGGTTGTTCTATCGCCCGCTAATTCAGCTGAGTTTATCGAGAAGGTGCTAAGAAATATCGCGTAAGCTGATTTGGCGACGGGATAAGACTCTTATTTCGGAAGTGTTTGACCTGCCTCCGATCAAAACGACGGAGATATGTTCGCTCCATGGTGGCGCAGTTTCAAACGCGATTGGTCCATTTTGATGGGCCCATAAATGCCAAAAACTGCTGGAATAAATTGGGTATTCTTTGAACCCAACCGTTCCTTTTACTGGCCCTAACCAAGTCCTTTCTCTCAGCCCTTTTTGCATCACGGTCGCATTATTGCCGCCGAGCATCAACAACGCATCCGCCTGCCAAAGTTTGCAAATCGCATCGGGTTTCAAGACTTTGCGAAGGCTACTATAGTGCGTGACCACCGGACCGTAAGACTTCGCTAGTGGTTCAGGAATTCCCTGCCAAATAGCTTGGCAATCGGCCAAACTCCAAGGTGTTGAACTCCCTATTTTCGCAAACTGTACCACACTCCAAAGCGATACGTTTTGCCCGACTTCATCAAACGCCTCACAAAGCGCCTCCGCTGATCGTGGAGCACACCAAGGATATTCGAACCAGCCGGACGACAGCGATTGCCATTCCGCCGATTGCAGCTTCGAGAGGGAAGCGACCGGACTATCGCTGCTAGGTTGGGTATAGGCCTTTTCTATTTTCTCGACCAGGGGTTCGTTTTCGAGCGCTTCTTGAGGAGCCGAGGTCGGCTTTACCAACGGTAACATCCCCACATCAAAATCGTCGATAAAGACCGGCCCATCGACCTCATCGTCCTGCGCGTTACCGTCAAAATCACTAACGCTATCGGCCGAAATTATGTCTGGAAACAGAGGATGATCGGTGGGGTCAAGTTCGTATTGCGGTTGCGAATCGGGTCTATGCACGTCCAAGCCCGACTCATCGACAGGCAGAACCGCCGACGCAGCAACAATTGGGTGTACGGGGAGCGGTTCCGATTTTTCTTTGACCTCTCGGTCACGCCCTGTGGGTGACTCAGCTCGAACCTGATCGTCCCTATTTTTGCGGCGATTTTCCTCCCCTTTCGCAGGTGGACTTTCCGCCATTAACGGAATCTCAAGGTCTGTGGGGTGATCTTGCAGCGCACTGGAATGTTCCGCTTGAGAATCGGCGTGAAAAAAAACGCGCGAACTCGCTTCACCGTCAATCGACATAATGGCGGGTTGATCATACGAAGCGAGGGCAGGGCGATTTTTGTTCGATTTCTGGTTGAGATCCAGTTGAATGGTCAACGTCGTTTTACCAACTCGAATGGTATCGCCCGAGTGCAAACGAATGCTCTTGTTAATTCGGTCGCCATTCAAAAACGTCCCATGCCGGCTATTGAGGTCGGTAAGGTACGCCTCGTCTCCCATAAAAGCGATTTGGAAGTGTTTGCGTGAAACATAGTCATCGGCAATGGCATAATCCACATCCGCCTGCTCCCGCCCAAAAACGCTATCGCTGTGAAAGCTAATTGGGGCGTTCACGGACATGAAGCCATCTGGAGGTTGGGGGGTAACTGAGGTAATGATTTCTAACTGTGCTTTTAGCATTCTTCAGACACCCATCCCAATCTGCTCTGAACGTGAAGATTAGCACTTCATCCCTACGTGGAATTGCCAACCATCAGAGTACGAAATCCTAAGCGGCTTCGGTACCCAAACAGAGGCTAGAAAAGCACCAATTTTACCCCTCGACCTTGGTGGGCATCAACTTGGGGTACCTTGGTAAAATATCATAGGCTTAGCGAATACACTACGGAACCGCAATCGGATCTACCGAAGATTCCATGTGGTGTTCGTAAACTTCCGCCCCTTTTCCCTTTGGTTTGAGCTCTTTCGTTTGGGAAAAGGTACTTGGAGATTCGCTATGAAAGTTCGTTTTCGTTTCATTGCGGTGTTTCTATCCGCAAATGCTGTTGCAGGCGGTACATTATTCGCCCAACAAACCGAACGGGTGCGATTGAGCGACAATTCCCCTGCGGCTGAAACTGCAACGGCTGAGACCAACGTATCTCCCGCTTCCACGACCACCTCATCAACCTTGCCGTCAACTTTTTCCGGGCCTGCTTTACCAGCAGCCGCTTTTTTTCCGGTCGATTTGTCCCCAGTGGATTTGTCATCCCTAAACTACTCACCGACCACCGATTCGACTGTTGTAGCCGCTGTGGCTCCATCGATGGGTGAAAAGTCAGAAGTGCTTGCAAAAGAAAGCAGTCCCAAGCTTGCTTTCACTCCGCTCCAGGCAATGCTGGGCGTCAAGACAGTTCCAAACCTAATGCCGTTTAAGCCGCTGCAAACTTCAGTTGAAACAGTTACTGCGGCCCCGGCTTCCGCATTTGGACCTCCGCAGTTGCCAGCCATGGCAACCATGACCGCTGTAGCCCCAGCGACGAAACCGATCGTTACCGAAACCGTCGGACTAGAAACCTTACAAGATCCAGCCACCTCCGCGATTACGCCTGGCACACCCTTGGTCAATGGAAGTGCCGAGAAAATCGATCTCAACTCCATCATCGGTGGCCTGAAACCGCAAGAAGCAATCTTTGGCAATCTGAAGATCCAACCGAGCGCCATTACAACCGAAGCTAAAGAAGGTCCCGACCAACGCTTGCAATATTTGCCAGATGGTTCTGCCGCAGCCTGGGAAGGCGACATTTATTGCTGGACGGCTCCCGACTTTTTCCACAACCCACTGTACTTCGAGCAGGTTAACTTGGAACGCTACGGGCAAGGAACGTATGCTTGCCTTCAACCAGCAGCTTCCGCTGCACAGTTCTTTGGAACGATTCCAATTTTGCCCTATAAAATTGGTGGCCAAGATTGGAACGAACGAGTTTATACACTCGGACATCGACGCCCAGGGAACCTTACTCCCTACCAAGTTCACTATCATCCATTCTCATGGCGTGGTGTAACCTACCAAGCTGCGGCTACCGCAGGCATTGTATTCATCGTCCCTTAAGGATGTTTGAACGCTTGAGATGGTTAGACATCTAACAGCGTCAGCAAACAACTCTTAAACATGAAGAGCCGTTGAACCTCCTGGAAGTTTCAACGGCTTGGATTATTCATGGCTAACCCCAATTGATTGAAGCAATTTATCGGACAGAGACATTAGCGAGTCGCACTTGCCTAGCGTGTAACGCTAAATTGTTTATCGCTCGAATCGCGTGTGATGTCGAAGATCGCCTTCGCCTTACGGCCGCTGCATTTGTGCCACTCGAAATTAGCTCGATGTTATGCAGCGGTTAGGACCAATAAAAGAAGAAAGGGACTCACTGCTTGAACAGCGAATCCCTTTCAAGGTTTTATGTGTAGATTTTGGTTTGCTGCGGCTTAGAACACGCCACCGCCACCGGCACCACCACCGAAACCACCACCCCCTAAGCCACCGCCTCCGTTACCACCGAGACCACCACCTTGCGTACCCGATTGACCGGTTACGAAGTTAAAGGTGAAGATTTCGCCGATCTGCGAGAAGAATGGCGATGGAGCAACGCGAACATAGCGACGGTCAGCCGACACAATCGCAGTTGCCGACATGTTAGCACCTTGAGGCAATGCGGTGATGATTGGCATGTAACCAACGGCTCCAGGGAAACGGTTGCGTCCCATTCGATTTGCTGCAGCCAAGAACCGCATGTACTCGCGATAACGATCTGCATTCGACGAACTTGCACTTCCACTGCCACTGGACAACTGCTGAGCCAAAACAGCTCGGCCTGCTGCCAACTTCTTGGTTTGAATGTTTGCCAAGTGAGCTTCAGCAACTGGTTCGGTTCGATGACCTTCGCTTACAGCGACTCGTACCATCGCATCTTTTTCCATCACAGGAACTTGCTCGCGAATGTAACTCTGTTTGTCTGTTCCATAGTCGGTCAAAACTTCCACAGTCACTTTGCCTGCAGTCACTTCGCCGTAAACTCGACGAACCAAGATCTTGTATTCGCCGGTAAAGCCCTTAGGACAAACATAGGTCTCTGAGTATCCTTCTACCGAGCTTTTCTCGATAGGAGTACCATCGGACAACAAAATACCACCGCTGATCGTGCGTGGGTTGGATAACGAGCAGACGCTTCCACCTGGCTCTTCTACCATCAAATCGATGTCAGCGTTACCGGTCCAGGTAACTCGTACCACCAAATCGCGAACCAACGCTTTGGCAACCAACTCTTCGAAAGCCTTCGCTTCAACAACTCGGTTCTGATCCATCAACTTCATGTAGGTTGCACGAGCCGACAAATGAGCCTCTTCGGATAACTGTTCCGATTCCTTCGGCCAAGCCTGAGAAAGAACACCCGAGCAAGCCCACTTAAGAGCTTCCATATCATCGGTTTCGCGAGCCAATTCCAAGCCCAAGGCATAAGGTTCTGCCCAGTTAGGTGAGAAGCGAGAGATATCACGCAAGATGCTGATAGCTTCTTTCTTCATCCCTTGCTTAACCAGATATTTGGCAATACCAAAAGCTTGATTTGGATCACCCGAGAAATCCAAGCCGCTCAATAGAACGCGATGAATTTCAGCTTGTGGATACTTGTTCGCCATCATCGAAACGCTGAGAGCTTCGTACATCCAAGGTTGAGGATAGCCACGACGCAAAGCGGTGTTAACCAACTGAACGATCGATTCGAAATTCTCATGAGCTGTTCCATCTTCGCCATCCTTCATCGCCTTCTCTGCTTGTCGCATTAGGCCGAATACCAAGGTGGCAATTTCATTTTCCAATTCAGCACGAGCCGCATCGTTGGCAGCGTCCAGCGAATCGAACAATGCATCCCAGTTCTTCGCTTGTGCGGTTGTACCTTTGGTTGCACTTGGCGAGGTAACTGGCAATTTGTCAGCAGCTTGTGGGGCTTTCTTTTCAGGAGCTGGAGCAGCTTTGGTACCGGTAGCTTGTGGCTTCTTGGTGACTTCGTCTTCGACGAGCATCATGCCACCCATGCCTCCCATACCACCACCCATGCCGCCCATGCCACCCATGCCGCCCATACCACCCATGCCACCCATGCCGCCCATGCCACCCATGCCGCCGCCCATACCGCCTCCCATGCCACCCATCATGCCGCCACCACCCATCATTGGCTGGAGGTTCAAGAGGTCACCGACAGGGTACACACGGTTGACTTTTGCGGTCTTGGCATCGTCTTCCGAAGTGATTTCCAAAACTTCGTCGCGGACAACGTAGGTGAGGCCCAATGGCTTCAACATAATGCGAAGTGCCGAACGGAGCTTGATACCACTCTCCACGGGCAAGTCGATAGTTACAGCAGATTCAGGGCTCTGGCCAGCACTTTCCAATTCGGTTGGATTCAACACGATTGGAATTCCCTGTTCATCAGCAATCGCGCTAATGACTTGTTGCAAAGGAGTTTCCGTGAACGATACCTGCTTGGTTTCCTTCTTCAACGCATTGTAAATCTTGCGTTCGCCTTCGCTGGTACCTGCCAAGTCAAACGAACCATAGCGTTCGATACGGCGAGCCGACAGAGCTTGCCATACTTCGGCAGGTGGATAAACCAATGGAGGATTGTCTACGAATGGAACCAAAGCTTCTTCGTTCATTCGCAATGAAGCGATAAAGTTATCGCGTCGCAACTTCAAGATGTCTTCTTGAATCTTATGGTTAGCTCCAATGTCTGCTTTCACGCCGGTAACCGCAGAAATCACGGTATCAGGAGCAATAATCGCAATTTCAGGAGCCACATCTAAGTTCGCTTCGTCAAAGCGTTCTTCCGCCATCAAAGCGTTGAAGCGTTCTACCAATTGTTGAACACTATCTTCGGTGCGTTGACGCTCAGCCAAAATTCGCGAGCTGGCATCTGCTGCAGCCCGAGCCGCATCACGCTGAGCTGCTTCATCACGGAAGCGAGCTTCCCTGGCAGCTGCATTCTGAATGCCCGAGGTCACCATAGCTCGCAAACGAGCCTTGGTACCTGGTTCAACGTCCGAGGCGCGATCCACATCTTCCAAAAGCAACTTCAAGCTTAAGGTTGCGGATGCTGGATCGGTCTTGAGCAACTTCTGAGCTTGGCCCAATTGTGCTCGTACTTCAGCATCCAAGCGTTGACTTGCTAAAGACTTGATACCTTCTTCTTTGCTCAACAAGTCACCCTTGTTGGCCAACTCATCCAATACACTGGTATCGATGGCTGAGTCTGCTTGACCATCTTTCTTGGTTTCATCGCCTTCTTGGTAGGAGATGAAATAGGTTTTGCGAACCTTCATCGCGGCCGAAGCGTTCTTGCCAACTGCCGCATCAAGCAACAATTGAGCGTCGGTGTTTTCTGGATCTAGCTTCAAAGCCTCGCGAGCCAAAGCGGCTGCACCATCAACGTCGCCGGTCTTCAAGGCGAACTCGCCGTCTTTGACCAGTTGCTCACTGGAAGCCGACAATACCAAGGAAACTTCTTTCATCGCAGCCGAACCGGCCAATGGCAATGAACGGCCTTGATCGGCTTGGGCTTTTTCAACCAACGCAGGCAAAAATGCAAATTCAAAATTGCTTGGTTCGGACTTGAGATTCCATTCCAAAACGACTGGCTTGCCATTTACAGTCGCTTGCAACTTCATTTCGCCTACAAGATCGGCAGCATTCAATTGGCCAATCAAAAGCGTATCGCGATCTGCTCGCAACGGTGGCATTTCAACTGGCAAATGATTTGCCAAGCCATTAGGGAGCGAAGCAACGTCTGGCCAAACCACCGAAACAACCGACATATCGGCCAACATCTTGCCGATCTCTTGTGTGTTGTTTTCCAAATTGTTGCGAACCAAGATGTTACCACCCGTCGAGTTCGCCAACGCAGCCAAAGTGGCAACATCGGTCTGAGGACCAATGGCCAAACTGCAAACCGAGACTTGTCGCGAGGTCAATTCTTCCAACAGACGAGCATGGCTTTCGTTATCCAACAAGTTGGACCGAGTGATGCCATCGCCGATGTAAACAATCGTCCCGCCATTTTTGGTTTCGGTCAAAACGTTAGCAGCTTCTTTCAAAGCGCTCGCTAAGTCCGTTGTTCCCAATGGTGCACGCTCATTAAGCTTATTCAGAGCGGCGGCCCAAACATCGCCGCTTGGATCAACCAATCCCTGATCGGTCAACATCACCGGCTTGACGTCAGCAGCCATCAAACCAATCTCTGAACCTTCTGGCAGAGAATTGGTGAAGCTCTTCAAGACTTCTAAAGACTCTTTTCGGAAAATGCCCGTTTGGCTCGCTGATGTATCAACGATCACCAATACTCGATGGGCTGTTTGAGTTGGAACCGTCTTCGCGTCCGGTTGAATACTGAGAGCGAAAAACGTCTCGCCCTTAGACGTCGAATACGTTGCTAGGCGGCTGATACCGTCATCTGCCTGCAATGCAGCCATAGGCATAGCGCTGAAGCCAGCCAATAAAAGAAGTTGTCGCAATTGCCAACGGCGAAGAGACATAAATAAACGCTCCAAAAACCGATAGTTCTAACAGTAGACAAGTTGGATCGAAGTCACCTGAGCTCGTCTCGCTCTCTCCCAACACAACTCGGGAAAGACTAGAAAATCCAAGAGTTGACAAGCTACCATGGCGGTACCTTATCTATCCAGAATAATTCCCTTTCGCTTCTCGTCGAATAAAAAATCCAAATTCACGCCCCATTTCGCCGTACCATCGTCCGACAAATGGGCTCGAATTTTCTGACATTCCGACGCAAGCTCTTTGAGATTAAGACTCAAGCAGGGTGATAGACAGCAAAAACCACGCCAAAAAATGTCTGACGTGCGGAATTCACGTCGTTTTTGCGTCAAAATCCGAATTCGGCCTAAATCGGCACAAATTACCCATCTCTACATCTCTTCCTCCCACGAAACACCACCCCAAAGCAGTACTCCTCGGCTTGGAAGGGCTGCAGTGGAATTTCCCCCACTGTGTTGCCTCACTGCATCACAATGCTGCACTGTTTCAAAACGCAACACATTCTCGGATCGATATTAACGCTCCAATCCCCCCAAAATGAGCCAGATCCCCCAAATCCACCTTTCGCTAGCTGGTGTTGCTATCAGCACAAGCAGCATTTTCGAAAAAGCTTTCCGGGACAGAAAGTTCGGTTGAATCGTTACGGTTTAGCTAACCGATACCCCACAAGGATCGATTTTCCAGTTCTGCGCGCTCGTGCGCCCACACACCCCTCGTTTGGTTACCAGACGAGGGGTTGCAACTGTGAAACTCGATTTCCGACTACCAAACGATTTTGTTCAAAGCCTTAAACCCGCTTTGGACTTCCATGGAGGAGTTTCGCGGTGATGGAAAACACGCCTATCCGCCAACTGGTGCGCAACTGTTTGATGTTTGGGTTAGTTCTCAGCCCATTCATTTCCCCGATCACACAACTTGCGGCTCAAGATGAGCCCAAAGTTGCGAGTCGTTCTCCTTTGCAGTTTGGAAAGAACTATTGGCCAAGTCGACCTGCAACGACAACGGGCAAAGATACCAGCGCCACCCAACAACCAGGTATTTTCCGAGGGGGCTTGGTGCAACAGTTGCGGTCCATCACTTCCTCGGTCTTGGGTGAAAGTGAGTCAGCAGAAGCAACTGTGGATGGCGAACTAGATGGTGGCAGCGAATCTGCCAACATCCCAAGCCCACCCTCTTTGAAAGATGTCATCGACGCCCCAGCCTACACCGACGATGCTGAATCGTACATGGAAGAGGAAATGGAAGCGGACATGGAAGCTTCCATTCCTGATGCGCCAGAATTCGATACTCCTGCCCCACGCACAACTCAGCCGCGTGTGACCGCTCCACCTGTTCGGCCTAAAATGCCTGAACCCGCGGTTCCGGGACAATCGCGTTGGCGAAATCAATCGCAGAAACCAACTCCGTTGGGCGATGCTCCGTCATTAAGCACAAACCAATATGATCGCTCCACTCCTCGAGCTGTACCTGTAACACCACGCGCGACCAATCCTAACTCGCGGTCGAACAATGCTCCGGTTCCTCCATCCAACGCAGCCTCAAGCAGTGGACGACGTGTTGTTCCCAATAACGGCTCGGTACCTTCGCCACCATCGACCTCAACTTCTCGCTCGACGCAAACCGCGAATGAATCGGAAACGAAGCCCTCAACAGTTGCGGTGCAACCATCCAAAACCAATTCATCGCGCCGCATGAACGGTAGCACTGACAAGTTGAATACCAACGAGATTACCCTCCCCACCACTCAAGTAACCGAATTGGATGAGAATCGGGTCAAATTATCCGACCGGGCACCAGTTGGCTCGGCACCATCGAGTTCGGGTTCCGAAGATGCACCGTTGGTTAGCAAGAAACTTCCACCTGGCCGACCTAAGTCTTCCAGTGAGGCGACAGGCACCACAATCCCTGCGCCGCAAGTGTTGACCAGCACACCGAACACAAAGACCAATAGCGAACCCACCAAATCCGATTCTTCAACGTCTCCTGCAGAGCTCGTGCTGGAATCGAAGTCCACACCGGACGCTACACTCAACTCGAATAAAGGTGTATCGCTGTCGAATCCCGAAATGAAATCCAATCGAAGTGACGCAACAACCGCAGACGTTGGCGTTCCTAGCCAGCCGCAGAACAAGTCGTTAGATATGGAAATCCCGTCGGTTCTAGTTCGCCTAGCTGGTCCAAGTGATATCCCTGTAGGCCGCAAAGGTGAATACGAACTGATCGCCAAAAACACAGGCACAATCCCTCTCAACGGCGCCATTGTGCGAATGGATGTTCCCAAGGGAGTCGCTTCGGAAATTGATGAGACCTTAAAGGCTCAAACCGAGAGCGAGACATTGGAAGATGGTTCATTGGCCATCGTGTGGCAAGTCTCTGAACTTGCGGCGGGCCAGTCCCAAAAATTGCCCATCAAATTAACCGCCGCAGAAGCCAAGAACTTTGCGATCGCCATGGAGTGGACCGTGATGCCACAAAATGGAGAACTGTTGGTCAATGTTCAAAAGCCCGATTTGCAAATTGGTCTCGAAGGTCCAGCGGAAGTATCCTTTGGTGTTCCGCAGATCTATCGTCTCAAGATCAGCAACCCAGGCACAGCGCCTGCAGAAAACGTGGTTCTCAACCTCTCGGCTGAACCTTATGGTGCTAACAGCAGCCCAATTGGAACCATCGCTCCTGGGACAAATCGAGTGGTCGAAGTGGAACTTACCTTCCAACAAAAGGGCAAACTGAAGATCAAAGCGGAAGCGGTTGGCGATAACCTCAAATCGGCTGCTGAAGTAGATGTGATAGTTCATCAAGCAATGCTGGCAGCTACTGTTAGCGGCATCGAAAGCGAATATGTTGGCGCCACCGTCGACTATAAGATGGAACTCACCAACAGTGGCGATGCCGCTTCCGAAAACGTGATTGCACAAGTTGAATTACCTGAAGGCGTGAAACTGGTTCAACTTCCAACCGGCGCTCGCTTGAGTGGCAAAATCTTGCTATGGGAAATCAATTCGCTCAACGCCGGACAGTCGCTCACCTTTAATTGGCAAGTTGAACTCCTCTCTGCAGGTGAAAAACTTTTCCAAGCAACTTGCCGTGGAAGTGCAGGGGGCTCAGCAGTAGCACAAACGAAGACCGTGGTTGATGCTGTTGCCGATTTGAAGCTCACCTTATCCGATCCACCATCTCCGTCACC
>JAFLCP010000131.1 GCA_017303505.1 Planctomycetota bacterium
GACTTGGTCCATAGATTCTGAAACGAGAATTCGCTCCCCTGAGGTTAGGGTGACGAATGTGTCTGGCCGCTCTTCTACATAGCGAATCAAATCAGCATTGAGCACGAACGGTTTGCCATCGAGTCGTGTTAACTTGATCATTGGCCAAATCTCTCGGGAAGAAACTAATAACCCGAGAAACTGTAGGTCACAACTAATGCCGTGCTGGAAAGATGGATGAAACCAAATGGCTTCATCTAGCCACTACTGGGCCCGCACGATCGATAGAAGCGGTCGATCCGTTACAACCGCACCAGCTTTTCAATCGAGATCTGGTTTCTCAGGTTCTGCTTCCATCAGGTGGCAGTAGCTTTCGTAACGCCGGGCGTCGATTCGGTCGTCAGCAACAGCGTTCTTAACGGCGCATCCAACTTCGTGCTGATGTTCGCAATTGGGGAAGCGACAGTAATTGGCATAGGGGCGAATGTCGCGAAATAACCCCCCAATTTCTTGGGGCTCGATGTCCCAGAGCTGGAATTGCCGAATCCCAGGGGTGTCGACAATGTAGCCACCCTCTAGGAGCGGAATAAGCTTGGCTGTGGTCGTGGTATGTTTTCCCTTTTCATTTTCCTCTGAGACCTTTTGAACGCGCAGTTCTAGTCCGGGTTGGATGGCATTGAGGATCGATGATTTACCGACGCCGCTCTGGCCGGCCACCACTGTCTGCTTTCCTCGCACAATATCTCGCAACGGGCGAATTCCCCACCCCTTCTGCGCACTGGTGAGTAATGTCCTATAGCCGAGTCGGCTATACACACCTAACAACGATTGCAATTCGGCCGGATCGATGAGGTCAACTTTGTTGATGCAGATCACGGGATCGAGTTGGTTTTGTTCAGCGGTTACCAGGAAGCGATCGATGAGATTCGGTTTAATTGTCGGTTGAGCGGCGCTAGTCACGATCAACAATTGGTCGCAATTCGAGACAATGATATGTTGTCGACCTTTGCTGGACCGGCAGAGAATCGAGCGGCGCGGATCGATTCGAAGGATGACGCCTTCATGGGCCCCTTCCATTTTGAATCGTACGACGTCACCCGCAGCCACGACATGTCTTTGGTCGGTGCTCATCGTCTTCAGGAGACGGCGAGTGGCGCAGCGGATGACAACACCCTGCTCATTTTCTACATAGGATTGAAGCCCATGTACTTCCAAGACGCGACCGCGCAAAACGGAGGCATCATCGACATCTAAACGTGAAGCGATATCGACATCGTCTGATTTGGCAGCGGAATCGGCGTCCACCATAATGGTACGGCGACGGGTTAGTTTTCCTTTACCGCTGATTCGTTCTGAGTTGGCGGCATCGAGGGTCTCCGCGTCATGATCGAGATACTCACGGGTCACATCGCCTTGACGATTGCGACCTTGGTATTTCTTCTTAAACTCAACCCGTAGTTTTTGCTTCTTCTTTTTCGAACTCATCGCCAACAGTTTCTTGCTAATTCCGTCACGAACGGACTTGGGAGCGTTTGGGTGGTGTCTCTTCGTATTGTCCTAGAGTTCATTGGACATCGCACGGCTGCCTCTTTCAAGGGGAATTGCGGCAATCAATCGCGAATTGTCTTGTCTGACGCCAGTGGCCGAGTGCAATGTTTACTAACCTTTCTGTGAATATGTTGTTTCTTAACCCGTCAGGCAATCTGGCTACTTGCAGTGGGCTGAGCGGCGCCTTAGTCTGTCGACCAAAGGATAATCATTGAGAACAAAGAATAATAAATTTTAGATTCAAAAGGATTCGAATCTTTACAGCATAGACAGCGACGACTCGAAGCAAGGTGATTCATGGATCGGTCAAGTCGTGTCCCTCAAGATTCAGCAAAATCAATTTCAAAGCGTCGACGTGTCCTTTCATTGAGGTCGATTCCCACTCGATTTTTGGCGCGATGGCGAAAATGGAAAAGCGAGGTGCTTCAGCATCTGCTTGCGTTGCCGTTGATGGTGGCCTTGTTGGTTACTATCGTTGGCATTCTGTTGCAACGAATTTTTGAAGTCCCCTATGTTGTGACTTTGGTTCTAGCGACAGGCAGTGCGACCCTGGCGATGATAGGGAGTAAATGCGGATTCTCATTGTGGATGTTGCGCTGCACAGCGGGCGCGACGTTAGCTTTGGTCGCAGCAGCTCTGTATCAATTGGAACACGATGCTCGGCCTGTTGACACACTCAACCAGCACGCCTCTTTACAATGGAAGCCGATCGTTGTTGAGGGAACTGTCCGCGAAGCGTTGCGTTATCGTCCGCAACTGGCAAGGCAAGCCGCACCAAGTTTTGCATCTTCCAATACCGACGAATCGACAGCAACGCAAACTTCAATAGCTGAAGCTGAGACGTTGTGGACCACGCTGGTGTCCCTGGAAGTAACCCAGATTCTCAATGGCAATGAGGCCCACTCGACGTACGGATTTGCGACCGTCGCGGTTGATGGAATGTTGGAGCAATATCTTCCTGGCGATCGAGTGCGAGTGGCCGGGCGAATCATTTTAGTTGGACCTGCCCGAAATCCAGGTGAGCCCGACTATCAAGAATGGATGCAGCGGCGAGGCGAGTGGGTTAGATTGCGCGCGGAATCGGCGGACGCCTTGGAACATGTCGGTTGCGATTACGTACGTTTTGGGATGAAGCGTTGGTTGGCTTATCTAGGGCGCGCCGGTCGGCAACAATTAGCCGTGCATTTACCCGAGCCACAATGTTCTTTGGCGGCTGCATTGCTTTTGGGACAGCGCGAGCAAGTTGGAAACGAAACCAATGAGAAGCTATTGGCAACGGGCACGATTCATTTGTTGTCGATTTCAGGACTGCATGTAGAAATGATCGCGATCAGCTTGCTGATGTTGGCTGTCATTTGTCGTGTACCACGCTCTGTCACATTATGGGGAACTGGTGGGCTGATATTGATCTATGCTATGGTGACCGGTAGCAATCCGCCAGTTGTCAGAGCCACGGTATTGGTGTTGGGTGTGTTGAGCGGGCGCTGGGTAGGAAGGCCTGCCAGCGTATTTAATATGTTAGGTTTGGCTGGAGTGGGATTGCTTCTTTATCAACCTTCATTGCTCTTTGATTTAGGTACCGAATTGTCGTTTCTCGCGGTGTTCTGTTTGGTCTTGCTCTCGCGGTCGGATTCGCAATTGAAGATGCAAGAGGATCAGGCCCTTGCGAGCGGGTCGATGGGGCAGGCCGAAGGAAAAAATACCACCGAAAAAAAGAATTGGTGGCAGGGCGTGTTATGGCCCTGGCTGAAGTCTATGGTGTCGATGAATTTAGGTGTCTGGTTAGCGACGACACCGTTAGTTCTCTATCACTTCAACATTTTTTCTCCCATCGCGTTGTTGCTGAATATTCTGTTGTGGTTGCCAGTGCTGGTAGCGATGTTGTCGGGACTGGCACTGATGTTGTTGGGTTGGGTTCCAGGGTTGGGAGATGGGGTGGGGCTCATTTGCTATTGGTCGATTGTGTCTGTTCAATCGATCGTGGATTGGGGATACGGCGTGCGCGGCGGCCATGTATGGTTGCCTGAACCCTCATGGTCTTGGCTCGTTGTTGCCTATGGCTTGGTTGGGCTTAGCTTCCTGCTGTTACTCCATTCAAAGGGTGGGCGGGTGGCGGCTGTAGTTCTGTTGTCGGCGTGGATCGTCTTGGCGAGCTTCGATGGTTGGTTTGGGCCGGCTGGTGTTTGGGGCGAAAGCAAGCTTGTGCAGAGTTTAAGGCCGCAGAAATTGGGCGATTTGCGCATTCAGATCTTGGATGTGGGACACGGTTCGGCCGTTATCATTCGCTTGCCGGATGGAACTGCTTGGCTCTACGATGCGGGGAGATTAGGAGACCAGCAGCAGGTCTACAAAACCGTCAGCCAAGCGTTGTGGCAATTGCGAGTGGCCCGGCTGAATGGAGTGATCCTTTCACATGCAGATGCGGATCACTATAGCGGGATGAAAGGAGTGTTATGGCGTTTTGGAGTGGATCAGTTCGCCGCAGGCCCCAGACAATGGGAGCACGATAGCCCCGTGATTCAAGATATCTTTCAGTTGTTAAAGTATCGAGATATCAAATTGGTCGAGTGGAGTCGCGGAGAGGAAGTTCAATTGGGAGATGTTCGCTTAAGCGTTGTGCATCCTCCGCAAGATCAAAGAGTGGGGAGCGATAATGCGCGGAGTGTATGCGTGTTGTTGGAATATGCGGGGAGAAAGATCTTGCTTCCTGGTGATCTGGAAAGTCCAGGGATGGAGCAAGTTGAAATGTTGCCTCGCCCGAATTGTGATGTGGTTATGGCGCCGCACCATGGAAGTTTGTCGGGCAATCCGCGATCTTTTCTCGATTGGTGCGGAGCCTCATGGGTATTGATCAGCGGGTCGGAACGGGCAGATTCTGAGCCTGTGAAATCGGTTTATGGAGCGGCGGGACGCGAAGTCTATTTGACTGTCCGCGAGCATGCTCTGGAGGTAGCTGTAACCGCGAAAGGTTCGATGCAGCTTTCTCGCTGGAAGGATGACGCGTGGGAGCAAATTCGCGAACTAAGTGCGTCAAAGTAAAGGAGGCTGCGACATCACGCCTGACCGCAAGGCGTTTTTATTCCCAGCCAGGAAGTCGTTCAAGTTCTTCACGCAGTGCCGTTCGGGCTCGTGATAGTCGACTTCGAACTGTGCCGATCGAGATATCGAGCATTTCGGCGATATGTTCGTACGACATCCCTTGCATTTCGCGAAGCACCAATATGCTTCGGTGGTCCTCGGATAGTTTGTCCATGGCTTGTCGGACCATCGCAATCTTTTCGTTGCGCAAAATCGGATCTTCTGGGGCTTCGCCATCGTCGAGCGGTTCGGTGCCGGTGAGTTCCCGGTTTTGTTCAATCGATGTTTCGCTGCGATTGCGACGTCTGCGGGACAAGGCACCATTGAGAGCGATGCGATACAGCCAAGTGAAGAATCGGCTTTGGCGTTGGAAGGTGTTGAGCTTTACATAAGCTTGGACAAACGCTTCTTGGACAACGTCTTCCGCCTGTTCGATGTTCCCACAGATTCCGACCATAGCGCTGAAAAGACGGTCTTGGTAGTATGCTACCAATTGCCCAAAGGCTTGGCTGTCGCCAGCCAAAGCGGCATCGATGAGACCCTCTTCGTCAATCACAGGAGCTTTCGTGTCAGTCGCTAGTCAGTTTGAGGCGTGGGAGAAGAATGAAATATAATACTCCATGGTGCTGGCCATGGCGATGGTTGTCAAACTGACAGGGGGAGAAACTGCCAGGAGTGTCAATACGACGCGTGCAGCTACACACGTTACGCAATTTGGCTGGTCGTGTTACGCAAGTCTTTCCGATTGAAAGGCTAATCCCATTGGCTTTTCGAAGGGGCTGCGCGCGAGACTTACGAAGCCACTCAAACCCCGGTGCTTTATTGTGGTATCGGTGTCCAAGGGGTTCGACAGCTGAAAATAGGGCGTTGCGCTGGTTTTCTTGGTTTTTTAACCGATTTTCAACTTCAGCGGCCTTAGTCGAGGGACAAAAAAAGCCCCGCAGGATTGCGGGGCTTGGGATAGACGTAGGTTGATGGTTTCACTTCGAGCCCAAACATTCCGATTTTCGTACGGATGGAGCTTCAGGGGTTCGGAGAGCTTATTTGCTCACCGATTTGACTTCGATTTTCCGAGCGCCGTTCTTGACCGCTTTAGGCAAGTTCACATGCAAAACGCCAGCGTCGTAGGTGGCTTCGATTTTGTCTTGATCGACGGCCGACGGGAGAAGAACGGCCCGTTGAAACTCCCCAAAGGTGCGTTCAACGCGATGGTAATTCTTTTCCTTTTTCGAGCAGCAGCTTTCGCGTTTACCGGAAATCACGAGTTGGTTTTCGTGAATTTCCAACTTAACGTCTTCGGGCTTAACGCCTGGGATATCGACAGAAACTTCATAGCCTTCAGCGGTTTCGGAGATGTCCAGTGTGGGAACAAATCGACCGTTTTCGTTTTTCTCGAAAACCGATGTGGAGCTCACAGGGCGTCCGAACATCGATTCGAATTCTTTGGCAAGATCTTCGAAGGTGGAAGCCAGTTGCCGTGCAGGTAACAAAACTCGAGCCATTTCTAATTCTCCTCGCCCATGGTGGGCACAAACAAAGTACTGAGTGATGCCAGCTTGACAGGCCTGTCTGTCACGAAAGAACCAGAAATGCAACCTGCGTGCCAATCGACAAAAAACGCAATTCGATTCTCAACCCCGATTTGCTAGCAAAATCGGCTCGCCCCAAAACAAGGTGCCAGGCACCCTGTATGTCACCTTGGACTATTCGCAAAACTAATGCTGTACATTTGCTAGCATCGCACGGAATGTACCCAACAAGGTGCCAGGCACCCTGTTTTTGGATTCCAGACGCCTAAATTCGGTGCCAGGCACGCGTTTGGGCCCCAAAAATGGTGCCAGGCACCTTATGGCGAGGGAACGGAATGCTAGCAATGGAGATTGTTGGATTAGAAAGGCTAATGCAGTGCCGTTAGGGGGGTGGTTGTTTGTGGTGGTTTATTGCCTTGGCTAGTACGGCCTTGCCATACCGCATTGGTTTGGTGAGCTATCAAACGTCGGCGAAAGTTTGGCTTGGGTTATCGGTTGCTAGCATCTAAAGCGCACGGGAAAATGGCTTGCCAGGGTCTCGATCTCTAAACGCTGCTCGACAACCAAGCAAAACGCCGCGTGTCAGTTTGAATTGAAAGACGCCCTGCTCTTGCGTCACCGTCGCCGCACTTCGAATCGCATTCGCGAACGCTTGTAAGTTAACAAGCTTAGAACCAAGAAACGCACCACTCGCAATCGCAGCTGTTCTATTCGGCAAATCATTGCCCACGCTGCCTCGCCAACAGCACTTTGACTTGTGCTAAAGCTAGCGATTGAATACGAAGGCATTCGCTTGTCGCCCATGGAACGCGAATGCATGCAAACGCCTTACTCGGGTAAAGGGAGAATCAGTGCCCTCTAAACATTAAGGCGCTTCGCCGCGATTGATAATAAACAGACCGCGACCGCGTCTTTTTTGTACCTAGAATTCAACCAAACGTTATGCCATTTATTGTTGCTGCAGGCAGGTGTTTCTAGGTTGCGTTCGCGCTCGACGCCGATGGGGCAGGACGAGTTGAACCAGCTGGTGGCGTAATGTCCTTCAACGATTTACCCAGTCGCTTGCGCGGCGCACGCTGGCCTCCAGAGGAGTCGGCCGTGGAATTGTCCACGGACACCATTCGAGCGGGGCTGCTGGTTCTTTCAGGACGATTCTGCAAAAATCCAGCCACGGATGGATGCAATTCTTCGGTCGGTGCGGGCGTTCCCAATTGCTCAATCGCATCGCTAACGCCGAGCAAAACCGATTGACGAACACCTTCACGTATCCAACTAAAAAAGTTAACGCTCATCGCAGTGATCCCTCCTTGGATCCAATTCCATCCATCACGCGGTCATCCATCCTAGACCGCTTCGCTACAACCTTGTACCGTTATGAGAAACTAGCGTCCAGAGAGAATCTGCGAAGCAAACGTTTCCATTAGGTAGACAAATCTCCGGAGGTGCCAGCCATCGCTGTGACTGGCACCACATGGACATTGCTTGAAAACAGTGCAGATCTTAGCCCCAATTAGCGAACGCTGCTGACAGGTTCGGCTGAATCCGAAAAGACACCCAAGGTGCGCTTGGGGCGTGGTCGACGAAAGCCGATCTTCTCCAAAGCTTGATAAACTTCAAGCAAAGTTTTCTCACCGAAGTTGGTGATGCTCAAGAGTGTGTCTGGGGTAGAGTTCAGTAGATCACGGACAGTGAAGATCCCCTTCTCTTCCAAACAATTGGTCGTACGAACGCAAAGTCCAATTTCTGCTGTGCTCAATTCCAATCGCTCACGCAGTGTTCGTGCATCCTCGTCAGCCTGGCTCAAACGAATTCGAGTCATCGTTCCCTCGCTTAAAAAAGATTCCTTCTGTTTCCAGTCCATAGAAAGTCGCAGCAATATAACCCACTTCGCCCTTCTGCCAACACTCTTTTTCAAAAAAAGTTTTATGCTAGCAAATTGCTCAGAAAGCTAAGTTTGAGCACGGTACGGGCACCACAAATCGTCCTTTCCGCCATAGAATAGACGACCTTAGATTTCCGCGTGATTTGGTAGGAGTAGCTGGGCATGAATAGTTTGCTGGATCGATTGAACTCTGCCCAACGTGAAGCGGTTTTGCACATTAATGGTCCGTTGCTCATGTTGGCCGGCCCTGGCAGCGGCAAAACGCGCGTGATCACTCATCGCATTGCGCACATGATCCAGCAAGGAGTACCCGCGTGGAGTATTCTCGGCTTGACCTTTACCAACAAAGCAGCCGACGAAATGAAGCATCGACTCAAGACGCTTGTCGGTGATTCCAGTCTCTGGATGGGAACGTTTCATTCCTTCTGCGCTCGCTTGCTTCGCCGCTATTCACGACTCGTTGGCTTGCCAGAAAACTTTACCATCTACGATGCAGATGACGCCGAAATGGCGCTCAAAGCGGCCGTCAAGTTAGCCGAAGTCGAATTGACTCATATCACGATTGGGCAGCTCGCACAACAAATCAGTCGACTCAAAAATCGCTTGGTGACCCCCGAGATGTTACTTGGCAACGCGGTCTCCCATGACGAACATCTCATCGCGCGCGTCTACCCGATCTATCAACAATATCTTCTCCGCAGTGCGGCCGTCGATTTCGATGATCTCCTCATGCACTCCGCCATTATGCTTCGCACATCACCCGATCTGCGCGCCGAATTAGATCGTGGCTACAAGTACATCCTGGTAGATGAGTATCAAGATACCAACTCGGCGCAGTACGCCATCATCAAAAGCATGTCGATCGATCACCCCAACCTCGCCGTGACTGGTGACCCCGATCAGTCGATTTATGGCTGGCGTGGCGCTAACCTCAACAACATTCTCAATTTTGAAAAAGACTTTCCCAAGACGAAAGTGATAAGATTAGAGGAAAACTATCGCAGCACTCCCGAGATACTCTCTGCAGCCGATGTGCTCATTCAAAATAATCAACGCCGCAAAGCCAAGAACCCGCAAGCCACTCGTCCTAGCGGTAGCAAAGTTCGACTGCGAACCTATGGCTCAGGCCGCGACGAGGCAAACGATATTGTTCAACAAATCATGACCGCTTGCCAACAAAACGGATCTGCTCTTCGCGATTTTGCTGTTCTCTATCGGACCAACGCTCAGTCGCGTCTGATGGAGGTCGCATTGCGCAAAGCAGGTCTCGGGTATCTAATGATCGGTGGTTTTCAGTTTTATCAACGCAAGGAAATCAAAGATCTACTCTCCTATCTCCACCTGCTCCACAATCCGTCGGATGATGTCGCATTTCAACGAGTCATAAATACTCCACCACGCGGCCTCGGAAAACAAACACTCATCAATCTCGAAGAACTGGCTCGCAAACATGGAGTCAGCCTGCTCGAAGGCGCGGAACTCGCCATCGATCGAATCAAACTCACCGCCAAAGCCAAGAAGAGCTTGGTAGAGTTCCTCAAGCTGATGGACCTCATGCGTGAAGAATCGAAGGGACGCTTAGTCGACCTGCTACAAACGTTGATCACCAAAATTGATTATCGCAACTATCTCCAAAAAGTTCGCCGCGAGGAAGTAGACGCGGATGTCATGGAGAACATTGATGAACTGCTCGCCGATGCAGCCGAACTCGATAATCAAGAACTCGACGGTAATCCACTCGAGGTCTTTTTAGAACAAGCGGCTCTCTACAGTGAAACAGATCGCTTTGATTCCGAAGCTGATCGCGTTAACCTCATGACACTGCACGCGGCTAAAGGGCTCGAGTTCCCCTACGTTTTTATCATCGCGGTAGAGCAGGATATTTTGCCACATCGTCGTTGTCGCGAAGATCCGCTTCAAATGGAAGAAGAACGCCGGCTGCTATTCGTAGGCATGACTCGGGCCAAAGAGGAACTGCAATTGAGCTGCGCGAAATCACGCAGCTTCCGCGGCAATCAGAATATATCTGCAGCCAGTATGTTCTTGATGGAATTGCCTCGCGCTGAAATGCACATTAGTGATTTAACCGAACAATGGGATGCCTACGCCGACTCATGGGACAATGATGATGCGGCGTTTGATGACTTATTCGATCGGCACTTTGGCAGCGATGACGAGGTATCGCCTCAGCGAGCGTCAGCCAGCTCAAAGAAGAAAACAGCTACGGATGACGATTTAGGTTTCGATCAGCATTTCGACCAAGGTTCGGCCGATGTTGAAACTTGGGAAGACCCGAACGCCAACAAGCGAAACACCCGACAATCGATGGGCAACGATCGAGTTGCCGAATTGTTAGCCGCCAATAAGTTAAAAACGGCGAACGATTTAAGCGAAGATTCTGCCGTCGCACAACAGATACCAGCAGAGGCCTTTCGAGTGAATGCGATCGTCAGCCATCCAACTTATGGATCCGGAAAAATCACCTCGGCATCCGGCAAAGGCTTGCGCAGAACCGTGACGGTAGAGTTTTTTGGGGATGGTCTCTCGCGTTCTTTTGTTCTCAAGTTCGCAAAACTCACACTCGAATCCGCAGATTAAACTGATTCAATCCCGAGAATTTCATGGCCAATTATCCCAAAGTCGCCCAACTTCGCACGGTTGAACGTTTCTCGCAACGAGTTCAAGAACTCGGATGCAATATTCCTATCGAGGAAAAATTGCTCAGTGCTGAGCAAGGCTCGCCATTAGCTCAACCGTTATCCATGGGGAAATTGTTAATTGGTAATCGTTGGGTTATTCATCCGATGGAAGGTTGGGATGCAAACCATGATGGCTCGCCATCGCCACTTACATTGCGACGTTGGAAGAATTTTGGAGAGAGCGGTGCCAAATGGATTTGGGGAGGTGAAGCTGCCGCTGTTCGTCCCGATGGTCGCGCGAATCCTCGCCAGACCATGGCCATTCCAAACAACCGAGTCGGCTTGCAGCAACTCTTAACAACCTTGACCGACGCGCATCGTCAGAAGATGGGTTCCAGCGATGGTTTAGTTGTCGGCTTACAACTCACACACAGTGGTCGATTTTGCAAACCCAACGATAACAAACGTTGGGAGCCTCGCATCATGTACCATCATCCCATTCTCGATGAAAAGTATGGGATCGATACACAGAGCTCCGCTATGGTATGGACCGATGAGCAACTTGACGATCTTATCGGCGACTATGTCCAAGCTGCTAAACTCGCTGCAGAAGTGGGCTACCATTTTGTAGATGTCAAAGCGTGTCATGGTTACCTATTGCACGAATCGTTAAGCGCGCACACTCGACCAGGACGCTATGGTGGAGATTACAAGGGGAGAACGCGACTATTGCGTTCGATCATTCGCGCCGTGCGAGCCGAAGTACCGACGTTGGAAATCGGAGTGCGACTCAGCTTGTGCGATATGCCTCCTTTTCGACAAGGAGTCGAGCATGGTGAGCCTGTCGATTACACTCATTGTTTGCCTTATCAATTTGCGTTTGGCTGTAATCCTGATTTGCCAACAGAGCTTTCTATTCGCGAACCTGTGCAATTGCTGCAAGATCTAAAACTGGATGGCGTATCGGCGTTCAACATTACGCTGGGGAGCCCCTACTACAATCCGCATCTTCAGCGACCCGCAATATTTCCGCCGAGCGATGGTTATCAGCCACCCGAGGATCCATTGGTAGGCGTGGCGCGACATCTGAAGCTCTGTCGCGAAGTGCGCGAAGCTGTACCTGGCGTCCCGATTGTGGGAAGCGGTTACACTTACCTGCAAGAATTTTTGCCATTGGTTGCGCAAGCGACTGTTCGAAATGGATGGGTCGATGCGGTTGGGCTTGGCCGAATGGTTCTATCGTATCCTGAAATGCCTGTGGATTCGTTGGCCGGCAAAGCCCCATCACGGAAACTGATATGCCGAACATTCAGCGAATGCACAACCGCTCCTCGACAGGGACGCATTTCGGGTTGTTACCCGCTGGATCCTTTCTACAAATCGGGCGAAGCGGAACAAATGTCACCATAGAAGGGCAGGAAGACTTGATTCTCGTCCCAATTACGTTCATCCTAAAGGTTCTTAACGCCCTCCTGGATTTTCCCACCGTTCCCCTCAAATATTCGTATCGCTAACTGAGCACTCTATGAAACGCAATTTGTTCATCGCTTTCTCCAAAGCACTTGCTTCTTTGTCGTTTGCCGTAGTTCTTTCTGGCTCCGCATTTGCCGCTGATCGTTGGCCTAGTTGGCGTGGGCCCAATGGAGATGGAAAGGCTGCTTCTGGCTCTTTCCCAACAGCCTGGAAAATTGATGACTCGAAGAGCGAATCGCTATTGTGGCAAACGAAACTACCTGGCCGCGGCGCTTCAACGCCGGCAGTGTGGGACGATCATATTTTTGTAACAACCAGTGCAGAAGGAAAGAACTGGCTGCTCGCTCTCGATTGGAATGGCAAAGAACTGTGGCGTTCTGAAATGGGAGAGCCACGCGATGGTAAACATCGCAATGGAACCGGCAGCAATCCATCTCCAGTAACTGATGGCAAATATATTGCGGCTTACTTCAAGAGTGGCGACATCGCTTGCACCGACACCTCAGGTAAAGTTCTCTGGCACCATAACCTGCAAAAGGAAATGGCCGAAGATACATTGTGGTGGGATCTCGGTACGTCACCTGTGATGACCGATAACGCTGTCGTAGTAACCGTAATGCAGACAGGCCCCAGCTTCTTAGTCGCGTTTGATAAAGCAACCGGCAAGGTTCTTTGGAAACAAGATCGAAACCTAGAAGCTCCCAGTGAAGCAGCGCAAAGCTACAGCACACCCACGTTGATGAGCGACAAAAACGGAAAGCGAATTTTGGTTTTGGGCGCGGATCATCTCACCGCGCATAATGCCGAGACGGGCGAGTTGCTATGGCAAGTCGGTGGGTTCAATCCAACCAATCATCAGTACTTTCGCTCGATCTCGTCACCAGTTCTCGCAGGTGATCTTATTCTCTGTCCCTATGCCCGCGGCGCATCGTTGACCGCTGTCCGCTTAGGTGATGATGTTCCTGAAGAAAAACGAATCGCTTGGAAACGAGAAGACTTAGGGGCGGACGTTCCCACTCCGACTGTGGTCGACAATCGAGCCTATATTCTCGCCGACGATGGTAAGGTAACTTGCATTGATGTGGCGACGGGCAAAGATGTATGGAGTGATTCGTTGCCGCGCAATCGGGCGAAGTACTACAGCAGTCCAGTCTATGCGGACGGCAAACTATATCTGAGCCGAGAAGATGGCGCGATCTTCGTGGTGGCTGCTGGCGATAAATTCGAATTGCTCGCTTCCAATCAAGTGCCCGGTGAAACCGTTGCGACACCCGTTTTGGTCAACAGCAAAATCCTGATTCGTACGTTTGATGGCCTCTACTGCATCGGCAAGTAGACGCGGGCTAACAATGATCCATTCTCAAAGCCATCACCAAGGAACTCCTGCGTGATGGCTTTTTTTGTTGGTGTACTTTCACGCAGATAGCTTGCGTTGTATCAGTTTGGCTAATGGCTTTTGGGCTCTAGCAAATATCACATCGCTAGTTTACTAATCGCCGATCTACGATAGGGCGTTCTGGCGATCCAATTAGGACGGGGAGTTTGAAGAAATGGAACTTAATGTGGTTTCGTCTCCCCATTTTTTAGGGTGAGGCGCATTGCCGGTTGAACGCAAAAAGGAAAGAATGGTCTTGGAATTTGTAGCGATCAGAGAGATTGCAGAGAATTCCGCCAAGTTTTCCTGCTGGGCTGGACGATCATTTTGAGGCTCAGACGCAGGGATGGATAACGAAAGAGAGCAGCGGGCATGAATTCACCTGTCCAGAAACCAGAAAATACCCCTATTTCAGTTCCCAATGACACCACAGGGCAACCCTTTCAGGTGACGTTCGCACCACGCGTTCATCGCTTGCCTCCCTACATGTTTGGGCGGATCAATAACCTGCTCTATCAGAAACGTCGAGCCGGTTCGGATGTGATTGACTTGGGGATGGGGAATCCGAGTGATCCGCCGCACGATATGGTGATTGAGAAACTCGCGGAAGCGGCTCGCGATAAAGACAACCACGGTTACAGCAAATCCAATGGTATCTTAAATCTCCGCCGCGAGCTTACCAGCAAATATCTGCGTAAGCATGGCGTCCGCCTCGATCCAGAAACTGAGACCATCGTAACGCTGGGAAGCAAAGAAGGTTTCAGTCACATGTTGCTAGCCCTGATCGGCGCTGGCGACGTTGCCATTATTCCGGCTCCCTATTTTCCGGTGCACATGTATGGCGTTGTGCTCGCCTCCGGAAGTGTAGTGGCCCTCGAAGTGGCCAACAGCGAAAAGTTTCTTTCGAACATCGCTTACACCTGCCAGCATTTTTATCCACGACCTAAGTTGCTAATTATCAACTATCCGCACAATCCGTCGACGGTGACCGTCGAGCCTGAGTTCTTTGTCGATGTCGTGAAATTGGCCAAGCGTTATGGCTTGATGGTGATCAGCGACTTTGCCTATGCAGACGTGGCATTCGACGGCTATCGTCCACCAAGCTTCTTATCGGCCCCAGGTGCAACCGACGTGGGTGTCGAATTCACGACGATGAGCAAAGGCTACAACATGGCGGGCTGGCGTGTTGGTTTTTGTGCCGGCAATTCGGAAATGGTACGTGGCCTCGCGACCATCAAAGGCTACTACGATTACGGTATGTTTCAAGCGATTCAGATCGCTGCAATCGTCGCCATGCGCGATACGGAAGCGTATGTCGAATCGCAATCAAAGATCTATCAAGGCCGCCGCGATGTGTTGGTCGAAGGCCTGCGTCGTATTGGCTGGGAAGTCACACCGCCACGAGCTGGTATGTTTGTGTGGGCCAAGGTCCCTGAGCCATGGGCAAGTTCGATGAGCACGATGGACTTCGCGATGTTCTTGCTCGAGAAGGGTGACGTTGCTGTTAGCCCAGGTAGCGGCTTTGGTCCTGCGGGCGAAGGCTATTTGCGATTGGCATTGGTTGAAAATGAAAATCGCTTGCGACAAGCAGTTCGACAGATTGGCCGTTGTTTAGACAAAGCCGCACCTGCACGAACTGCAGCGACGTCTTAATTTTTGGCGGTTGAATTACTCTTTACCGAGCTTCACTTCGAAACGCCCGCTGGAGTCGGCGGCACCGCGCGACATGCCAGGCGTGTTGAACTCAAGCACGATATTGCCTTCATGATCGACGCCAATCAAACCGCCAGAATCGGTTGGCAGGACTTCGTGAACGGATGCCTGTGCGGCTGTTGAGAGGGATTGTTTTCCGTAGAGCATTCGACTGGAAACATCATGGGCAATGGCATTGCGAATGAAATGTTCACCGATGCCCGTACACGAAATGGCGCAGGAGCGATTGTCGGCAATGGTACCCGCTCCGACGATTGGCGAGTCCCCTACCCTTCCCCAGCGTTTGGCTAATGTTCCGCCGGTACTTGTAGCGGCGGCTAGATTTCCCGCGTTATCCATAACGACGCAACCCACCGTTCCCAAGTAGAAAAGTGGATCGTCGGGCGAAGTGATCATGGAAGTCTTGGCGGCGTCAACGCGTTCTTTCCACTTCTTCCATGAATTCAATTGAGCCTCGGTGCGGAAATAGGCCGCGTCTGCCCGCTCCACTTTTTGAGCATCGGCAAATTCTTCTGCACCTTGTCCGATGAGCAGAACGTGAGGTGTTTGGGTCATGACCAACCGAGCCAACGAAATAGGATTCTTTACGGTCTTCACGCCAGCGACGGCGCCGCAAGCTCGCGTTGAGCCATCCATGATCGATGCATCGAGATCATGTTCTCCGGTCGCAGTTAAGACGCAGCCTCGACCAGCGTTAAAGATGGGGTTGTCTTCCAATATGCGGACAACACTCTCCACCACATCAATGGCTTTATCGCCACGTTGCAATCGATCGCGTCCATGCGTTAATGCTTCGCGCAAACCAGCCAGACGTAGTTCCTTTTCTTCCTGGTTCCACTTATCCGGATTGCTTCCTGCTCCACCATGAATGGCAATTGCAAAACGCACATGTTCCTCCCCTCTGCCAGTAACGCAGAGGATGGTCGATAAAGCTATGAATATTGTCAAAGATCGTAACAGTGAACTCATACGCGTGTCCTCAGGTGATGACTGACGTGCGAGATGTGTTCTCTCCAGTATCACTCGGAGGCAAGGTCATCAGCCAGCTGAGGCTCATCTAAGTTTGCTTCTGCAGCCTTAAGACTTCCAGAGTATTGGCAATGTCGGTTGCGAGTGGAGCACGGAGGTCCAGGTTTTCGCCGGTCAGAGGATGTTTGAATGCGATGCGAGCAGCATGAAGTGCTTGCCGTTCCAGCACTATGGTGGCATCCTCTTCTAGCAAAGGCAACCCTTTGGCTTGTTTGCGAAGCAATTGGCCTCGAGTTACACGTGCGTGCCCGGCGTAAAGCCGATCGCACAGTACCGGATGCCCAATATGCGCCAAGTGAACGCGGATTTGGTGTGTGCGCCCCGTTTTCGGAAAAACTCGAACCAACGTGTAGCCCGTAAATCGTTCCTCAACTTCGAAAAAAGTCTCAGCTTCTTTACTGGTTTCGTGATCGGCTCGAATCGCCATCTTGTCGCGTTGATACGGATGCTGACCGATCGGTGCATAGACTCGATCGCGATCCATGTTGACGCTACCCAGGGCGATAGCGATGTATTCTTTTTGGATATCGCGAGATTCGAATAGCCCGGCGAGTTTCAGATGTAACGCGTTGGATTTGGCAATGCAAATCACGCCCGATGTATCGCGGTCCAAGCGATGGACGATACCTGGTCGCGTTACGCCACCCACATCGCTCAGTTCCTTAAAGCGAAACGCCAAAGCACTAGTGAGAGTGCCGCTCCAATGGCCTTTGGCAGGATGGACCACCATGCCTGCAGGTTTGTTGATGGCGATGAGATGCTCATCTTCATAGATGACATCGAGAGCAATGTCTTCGGGCTGCGGTCCTTGATCGGGAATCGGAGGAAGATCGAATTCCACGATTTGGCCGGCACGTACACGAAAGCTAGGACGAACCACTTCGGCGTCCATGGCATCGCCGTACTTTTTCTCACCCGTGACTCGTGCGCCACCTTCTTGGACAACGCCGCGCAAAAACATGCGGCTGTATCCATTGCAATGGACGGTGAGGAATGCGTCAACGCGCATTCCTTCATGTTCGGGGAGTACTTCGAAACGTACTAATTTAGTCGCGGGAGATTCCGGCAAGTCCGCATCGGACATTAGTTTGAACCACCACTACCGTCGGCCGGTGTTGTTGCGGGAGTGGCTGGTGCTTCTGCCGCTGGCGCTGGTGTTTCGGCTGCTGGAGTTTCAGTAGCAGGTGCAGCGGGCGTTTCAGCTGCTGGTGCGGCAGGAGTTTCTGTAGCCGGTGCTGCAGGCGGGGCTGTCGCTGGTTGTGCAGCAGGAGTCTCTGCGGCAGGTGCAGCAGGAGTTTCTGCTGCAGGCGGAGTTGCTGCAGGTGTGTCGCTCGCTGGAGCAGCCGGTGGTGTTGTTGCTGGAGGTGTAAACGGTGGTAGTTCAGGCATCTTCATGTCAGGCAAGCCTGGCAATGAATTAAGATCGGAGGGGAGGTTGAGTTGTGGTTTAGGTTCTGGTTTGAATTTGCTGAACCAGCCATAAAAACTCTTAGCGTCATCGCTGGCCAGCCACTCGATGCGGGACTTGGCGTGTTTCGTGAAGACTTCCGAACTGCTGTTCGAGGCAACTTGCTCCCAAGCCTGAGTCGCTTTTTCAATTTCGCCCATCGACTCATAAGCTTGAGCTAGACCGATTTGAGAGCGAACTTGGATACTGGCATCATTGGTTTCTGCAATCAGAGCTTCGTAACCTTCGACGGCTTTCTTCAACGATTCCATCGCTTCGTCTTTGTCGACGAGAAGAGCTTCACTTCCCTTGAGCAAGTCATTGTCGGCAACCATTTGGCGAGCCCAGATGGATGCTTTCGATGTGGGATATTCTTCGATAACAGGCTCGAGTTGAGCTGCATCACCACTGCCAGAAGCCAAATAGAAGCCATTCCAGGCGGCAGCTTCCCGTTGTTCGTGAAGGCTGGAGACCACACCCCAAACAAGAACGACACCGGTAACGGCGAGAACCGCTAGAACAATCCAGCCAATCATAGGCTTGACTTGTTCAATGCGTTTATCGAGTTCACTGGCCAAAACGTTGGTCTGAAGTTGATGACGTTCTTCGCTTTTCATGCTCTGCTCTTCCTGAAAGGGGAATATTCGCCGTAAATTTAAGCGGCAGAAGCAATTAGCGTCAATAGGAGCCCAGGTGAGTGTTCTGGTGTATTCTGGCTTTGTGTCCATTTGCACTTGCGTGCGCTTGGTTTACACTTCCAGAGCTCTCTACCCTCACTCCTTCAGCCTCACGCCTACTAAAACGGCGTGTCGTCGAAATCGTCTGCGGCTTCAGCGAAGCGATCGTTGGCCGATTTGTAGTTTGGCTCACTGGCCGAGTTGCCGGAGCTCTTGGCACCCACACTGCGAAAACTCATCGCTTCAGCGCTGAGAAAGAACTTTACTTCGCTTTGCGGATCGCGTTGCCATTTACGGCCGCTGAGACGAAACGAGGCTTCGATTTCGTCACCGACGTTGAGATTATCGCAACTATCGCACGCATCCCCGATGAACTCGAGTGGGATGTAGTTCACAAAACGGCCATTATCTTGTTCCAAAACGACCAAACGTTTGCGAAAGCCTTTTTGGCCAAACGTCTTGGTGGGTTCAATCAAATGGACAAGGCCGCGAATTTTGTTCTCTTGAGGACGGTCGTTCATCGTTTTCAATCCTTAACCAGATTCAATAGCTTGCCCAAGAGTCTAACGCTCTTGGCGAGCTAATGCCAGCGGCTAAGGATGTTGATTTAAGAGCGAACGAATCACAAGGGCCACCAAGCTGATCAACCCGAAAGGGATGCACCAAAACGCAAAATAATGAAGTCTTCCCTGGTTGAGCCAGCGTTTCAGCCAGACTAGCGCAAAGAGCCCAACAAAAAAACTGACGCCGGCGCCGGCTAGCAAGTAGAGTCTCGGCATGCCATCGGGGGGAGCTTCGCCGAGGTCTTTCAGTTCGAGAACAGTCGCGCCTAAGATCGCCGGTATGGCGAGTAAAAACGAGAATGTGGCCGCTGAGTTGCGGTTAAGTCCCACTAACAAGCCTGCAAATATCGTCGAGCCACTGCGGCTGATGCCTGGCAATATCCCGACCGCCTGAAAACAGCCAATGGCGAAAGCTTGTTTCCAGGTGATATGGGCATAATCAGTAGGGCCTTCCGGTTGTTTGCGAATCCACAATAAACCGATACCGGTGACTATGAGCATGGAAGCGCTAATCCAAGGGCTTTCCAGGACATTGGGAAAGAGTGTTTTGATCGTCAGGCCTACAGTAGCTGCAGGGAGCGTTCCAATGATTAGCATGCCGATCAGGCGTCGATGCTTGGTAAGGATATCGATGATTTGCTGATGATAGATGCAAAGAATCGATAGAAGTGTTCCGGCATGCAGAACGACATTGATCAGAATCGTTTCTTCCATTTTGCGGAACGCGGTCTGCAGGAGTACTAAATGTCCCGACGAGCTGATCGGCAAGAATTCTGCGATCCCTTGGACGATCGACAGAATCAGCATTTCAAGCCATTGGGGCATTGGCGACCTCGTGAAGCGGTGAGTGGATGGTTGAATGGGCTCGAGCGATTTTGCCTCAGACTTCCAGTATCACTCATGTAAAACGAAAGCGTAGGTACAAAAAAGAAGCCCGGATACCCAAGGTCAAGTATCCGGGCCCGTACTTTTCATACAACCGATAGCACCGTTACTCAAACCTGCAAAGCCTCTCTTTGGAAGAGTGCGTCACAGGTTGCTGGCTGTCAAACCTAGTTTGAACATTATTCAGCGGAGAACACGATGAAATCTGTTGAGGTGGGCGTCGGGAGACGGCCCGCCGACAACCTCACGAAACGCCACCTATATGGCTGTAACTGTCAGAAATCACTCGATCACCTCCTTTTTGTCTAGTGCCCGCTCGATATCTATCACATTCAGCCGAGAAGGGATAGTTCATCGAGTCTGATACTAACGTCGATGGTCGCGGAACCATCGATGACGGTAACTCTATTTTACATAGAACCGTCCCGGCGAAGCAAGTTTTTTTAAGACATTGAGTTTGGCCAGTATCAAGCTCTCGATCCCGGAAACAACCATTGCTGTGTGGCAGCGGTTAATTTTCCAGCGTACTGACTTACCTCAAACGCCTCAAAACAATATTGCTTCTCAGGAGAAGACACCGGGAAGCCAAGTTGGTTCAAACGTTCCCGCCACAAAACTTCTCGACCTGAGATAAATTGTCGCAGCCATCCGTCTAGCCAAGCCACTTTGCCAGCCTCATCGTTGGGAAGATCGGCTTCGCAATGGTCATGGTACGGAAGCCATTCGAAAACTTGTGAGCGATGGCAGGCCAACATTTTCACGGCAGTCGGAAACTCCTCCGTGATCTCCAGGACAACGTCTGGGGAAAGTGGAGCTGGACGAGTGAAAAGGTCGGGCATGTAGGCCACTACTGGATCATGTTCCAGTCGTGGTACTTCGGCGACAATATGGGGAACAGTTACCAAGTACGACGCATCTTGAACCGATTGTCCAACGGCACGGTGGTCGGGATGGTAATCACAGGGGCGATGCGTGAGAACTAAATCGGGACGGAATCGACGCATCTCCGCTATGATCGCATCGCGAACGGCCAACGTGGCCTGCAGGTATCCGTCAGGAAAGTCCCAGGTCACATACTCAACACCAATCACCGCGCCACTGGCTGCTGCTTCTTTGCGGCGAATGCTCACCAACTCGTTCGGGACAATGCGATGATGTCCACTCCGGCCATCGGTGACCGAAATAATTTTGATGTTGGCGTTGAGTTTCGCTTGGCGACAAATCAAACCTCCGCCGAAAATTTCAGCATCATCGGGGTGAGCGCCAAGGACTAAGATACGAGGTGGTTTCGATGTATCAGCCATTGCCATCCTCATACATCACAACAACCAAAACGTCCGATGCCGAAAAAGTGCCGATCGCAGTATGGCCTGTTTGCGGAGCGATATTGCCAGTAATCGAAACCACTTTGGCTTTGCTCTTGGCGATCCACTCATTGATTTCTTTTTCGAGCGTACCGAGTTCACTCTCAATGCTCTTGAATAATTTTACTTTCTGCATGGTTGGTTCTCCGAGATAATGAAGAGAAGTTTGTGGAGCGTGGGTTGCTAAGGAGTGGGAGGTGTGGGATTGCGAAAGATAAAGTATACCGCGCCGAGCAGGCAAAGTCCGGCCCACAAAAAATCCCATCGCAAGGATTGTCGCATATAAAAAATCGTAAAAGGTACAAAGACCGACAAGGTAATAACCTCTTGCAAGATCTTGAGTTGAGGGAGCGTGAGTTGTGTATAGCCAATGCGATTCGCGGGGACTTGAAGTAGATATTCGAACAGTGCTATTCCCCAACTGATGAGGGCCGCGAAGTACCACGGCTTAGCATTAAGTTCTTTGAGGTGGGCATACCAAGCAAAGGTCATAAAGACATTGGATGCGACCAACAATAGCACAGTTTGTAGGAAAACGGACATGGGTTCCTCCTTGTCGTCTGACCAAAACAGTCGATTGGCGAACGATTTTTCAAAACGCGGTGTCTTCTTTACGCCGTATTACAAATTCGAGCCTAAAGAGTGAGCGTTTTTGACCCTGCCCTACTCGCTCGCCTTCGTTTTTCGAGAACGCATTTTGTGGCGATGAATGGCTACAGAATGCTGGAATCAGGTGGCCACTGATTGTAGCAATCA
>JAFLCP010000132.1 GCA_017303505.1 Planctomycetota bacterium
CGAAGTAATGAATCGGCTTTGTATAGCGCTGGAGTCGATCCCAGAGTTATCCGGACACGTCCGTTGGGAAGGGACCTGCGACTTAGTGCTGAACAATCGAAAATTCTCTGGCAACTCGTTAAGGTGCAAGAAGAGTTGGGTGCTTTATCATGGCACGCTCCTCTACAATTTTTCACTGCCAGCCATCGATCGGTTGCTGGGTTATCCACCGCGTGAGCCCGAGTATCGACAGAAGCGATCCCATGGCGACTTTTTGATAAATCTAGGAGTTGGGGTGGAAACTCTGTGCAGTGCTCTGCAGCAATCGTGGCAGGCATTGGAACCGCTTACGGATTGGCCGGAAGCCAAAACCCAAGAACTACTAGATTCTCGCTATCTCCGCCCCGAATGGCATCTAGGAAAATAGCTTTTCCCATCAACGAGCTCGGTATATGCCTCCCAGGCGGTAGTTATACTGAGTCTTAGCCCAAGACGTCGCGCCATTGAAAGAGGGCAACTTCCCGATAAGATGCCTCCTGCAAAGTGGAATCATCCAACATGATATTGCCGTTGTTCCTCGCGAGCCTCCTAACCGTGACCACATCTCCCGTGATTCAATACTCGATCCACTTCAATGACGCCCCTCGTCATACAATCGATATCGAAATGCTGATTCCCACCGAAGGAAAATCGGAAGTGGAATTAATGATGCCAACTTGGACACCTGGAAGTTATCTTATTCGCGAGTACGCTCGCAACATTGAAGAGATCCATGCTTACCAAGTCTCTGATGGCCTACCATTAACGCTCCAGAAGAAGGAGAAGAATCGCTGGGTTGTCCACACCAATTCACAGCCGCAGGTGATGATTCGATATCGTCTGTATTGTCGCGAAATGAGTGTCCGCACCAATTGGGTTGAAAAAGATTGGGCCTTGTTAACAGGTGCAGGAACTTTCATTACTGTTCCCTCCTTACAACAACACGCTCACAAAGTTCGCCTTCATTTGCCAGACGGCTGGGAGAATGTGGCAACATCTCTCACCACGATTTCGACTCAAGATGCGTATACTGTCGAGGCCAAGAACTATGATGAACTTGTCGATAGCCCCATCTTGCTTGGCGCACTGCGCCAAGAAACGATCGAAGCAGGTGGCACATCACATCGACTTGTCAACGTCGCCGACGAACATCTATGGGATATGAAAAAAGCGGCCACTGATTCAGCCAAAATCATCGAACAGCAACAAAAGTTCTGGGGTGTTGTTCCGTACGAAAACTATGTCTTCTTAAATGTGGCAGCCGAGTCTGGGGGAGGATTGGAGCACGACAATAGTTGTGTTTTGATGACTAGTCGTTGGCAACAAAAGAAACGCGATAGCTACATCGGTTGGTTGAGCCTTGTGAGCCATGAGTTTTTTCATGCCTGGAATGTAAGAAGACTGCGACCTAAGGTCCTCAAAAATTATGATTACGAAAACGAACAGATCTTCGATGAATTGTGGATCGCGGAAGGCATAACCAGTTATTACGACGACTTGTTTGTTGCTCGCAGTGGACTCATGACGGCAGAGGAATATTTGGAGCGGCTTTCCAAAACGATTGGAGGAATGCAAGGCACCCCCGGTCGCAACGTCCAGAGCTTGATCGATTCATCTCGCGATGCCTGGATCAAGTTGTACCGGCCTGACGAAAACTCAAGTAACACAAGAATCTCGTATTACGTTAAGGGGGCCGTTGTAGCTGCTTTGCTCGACGCTCAAATCCGTCAAAAGACGAATCATCAACGCTCGCTCGATGATGTGATGCGCCGCTTATGGCAAGACCATTTGGAGACGGGCTACACACAAGAGGATTTCAACAAAATCGTACACGATATCGCCGGCCCCGAAGTAGTCACTTGGCTACAGCATTGCATAAGCACGACCGACGAATTGGATTACGCTCCTTTGCTGAATGCCTACGGTTTGCAATTCAAGCAACCGAAGGTACCTGCTGCAGGCGAACCACTGGAGGTATTCCTTGGAGCCGATGCCTCGCTGACCGATGGCCGGCTGATGATCAAGCGAATCATGCGGGACAGCCCAGCCCACAAAGCAGGCCTTAATGTGGATGACGAGTGGCTGGCCATCAATAACTTCCGCGTTGGCAGCGATTGGAATGATCGCCTTTCCCATTACCAACCTGATGACGAAGTCGAATTGCTCGTTGCACGACGTGGAAAGCTCGTTCGCGTACCCGTTCGACTTGGAGTGAAACCAGCGGCAAACTGGAAACTGGAATCGATCAAAGAGCCCTCGGCGGAACAAAAGGCGGCTTTCGCCAACTGGTTGCAATTACCAACTGAAGCGAAAGCAGAGACAAAATCCGAAACCGAAACTCCGAAGCCCTAACCGCGAGTCGCTAACGCGAAATGCGAGGCGCCGTCTTTACAGCATGCAACGCTTCGTCGAGTCGGAAACGATTTTCATAAAGTGCGCGACCGATGATGCAACCGGCAACACCTGAATCGCGCAGTTGGATCACATCGGCCAGTACGCCCACTCCGCCGGAGGCAATGATGGGCGTCTTAACGGCTTGCTGTAAAGTTTGAATCGACTCATAGTTCGGACCAGTTAGCATTCCATCGCGAGCGATATCGGTATAGACGATCGCTGCAATTTTTGAAGTGCGTTGTTCAAGGGCAACAGCTAATTCCACTGCCGGTGTCGTTGAGGTTGCCAGCCATCCCTCAGTCGCCACCATGCCATTACGCGCATCGATTCCGAGCACCAACTGCTGAGGGTACTTCTCGCACATGGCAACAAACCAATGCTGATTTTTCAGGGCAGCAGTACCCAAGACTAAACGGGACAAACCGAGTCCCAGGAGCCGCGTAATGGTTGACTCATCACGCACGCCACCTCCCAATTGCACGGGAATATCCATCGCTTGAGCGATGCATCGAATCACCTCTTCGTTGACCAAATTCCCCGACTTGGCTCCATCCAAATCCACGAGGTGCAGATATTCAGCCCCTTGGTCACGCCATTGCTTGGCGATCGCTACAGGGTCTTCGCCGAAGACCGTTTCGCGTTGATAATCTCCCTGTTGCAAACGAACACATTTTCCCCCTAGCAGGTCAATGGCGGGCCATAATTCCATGTTGGTTGCTCCGGGTAGTAGGCAGTTTGCGGCGAAAAACGGGTCTCAGGACGACGCCTAAAACATATCGCGCTCGAAAATTCTGCCCACCCCCTACTAGCCTCCGCCCCAAAGAATGCCGTATTGACGTGGAAAAAGAGCCAAACGTGCGACTTCGACTTTCGCTTAGACACGATTAAGCTCATCGATGAGCTGTCTCAAGCGACCAATGTGAACGCGTTCGAAATGAAAAACGAGGCGGGGAAGTTCAGCCAGTTCAGGTTCCCCGTCTTCTTCAGGCAATGCATCTCGGAGCTGCATCTCTCCCGACACGATGATATCCGCGAAATCTCGATTCAGGCGAGCGAGCATTTCAGGAGGCAATGGCCGCAGCAACCTCAACACCAACAACTCGCGCACATAACGCATACTGTGGTAGTTGGAATAAAAATGCAGAATGCACTTTACCGCTTCCTCAACTCGATCCGTAATGAGATAGAGGCTCAAGTCTTCTGGACTTATCAACTTATTTGCCAAAAGATCTTTGATTACAAACTCGTGGAATGTCTTCCAAAAAGTTCCGCCCGGCTGATCGAGCAGAACCAGCGGCAACATCTGCTGCTTACCCGTTTGCAACAACGTCAGAACTTCAAGCGTTTCATCAAGTGTGCCAAAACCACCAGGCAAACAACAAACCGCGCTACATTCTTTTACGAACATCAGCTTGCGAGTAAAGAAGTATCGCAACGTCACCAGCTTGGGGTCACCATCGATGTAGGGATTTGCACTTTGCTCGAAAGGCAATTTGATGTTGAGGCCCATGGACAACTCGCGCCCCGCGCCGCGATGCCCAGCCTCCATAATCCCTCCACCTGCGCCGGTGATCAGCATCCAACCATGCGATGCCATTTGCTTCCCTAACTCCACGCCCTGAATGTAGGCTGGAGCATCGGGTTTTGTGCGAGCAGAACCAAAAACGGTGATCTTTCTGCGTCTTCGATAGGGAGCAAAGACTTTTAATGCATAACGCAACTCTCGCAGCGTTCGGCTGAGAATTTTGAGATCGCCGACCGACGTATCATCATTTCGCAAACGATCGATCGTTTGCTCCATGACCGTTAACAATTCATCTTGTTGGTCTCTTTCCGGCGACTCGTCCGCTGGCAGCGGACGAGCCAGTTCGTTCTCACCCACCGACTCTGGCGGTACTTTCGAGGACTGGTCACCTGTAAATTTTTCACCTGCACTCACTAGACGCACCCTCGCGTATGGAACTCCCGAACGGTGCTAGTGTGCGCGATCGCTTCGCATTACCCAATAACCATTGCACCTGCCGAGCCTGCTCGCAGTATCGTATACGCTAGGCGGCCCTTTTTTCCACCACACGTTGATAAGCTAACAAGACCTCGTAAAAGTCTCGCGAGATAACCATCGAGTCATCTTCAAAGTCCTGAAGCCAAGCGCGTTTGCTCGTCATGGCATCGTGAATCAATTGAATGAAGTCTCCGGCCGCAATTCGAACGGGGTCGAATACACCATCTAGAATCATTTCGGAATAGCTAGGTAACGCTGCCTGGGCAGATTCATGGGACGATTCAGGACGATAAATTCGCAATTTTGGCTGTGACATGGGCCATCCTTGGCTTGGTGTAGCGACGTGGTGTAACGATTTTCATCCCTCTAAGGACGAAACCTCCCCGGAAAACAGAGAAAACTGGCCCAAATTGGCCCAGATCATCCTCCGCCTTAGGGGATTTCCGCTTGTTCGCGAATGCGTGTCGCTTCCTGCGAGCGCACCGCGAGCCCGGCTGTCAAGATGTATCGGTTAAGCAGACTTTACGGATTGAGAATTTCAGGCCGTTGTGACCGATTTTGTCCCTTTTTTATTACTGAACATTATTTGCATGCATAACCCCTAAACGCTTGACAAGCGCTTGCCCCTCCCTTAGATTCCCGGCTTCCTGCAGGCTTTTCCATCTTCAAACCGCATGCTTTTTTTGAGCTCTATCAGGCAAGAATGCTGTTAGTGCTGAGGTTCTAGTAAGATCGTGACCATGATCGATCTGTCATCTATCGCGACTGAGTTACAATTACCACCAGAGCAACTGCGTGTCGCAGTTGAGTTATTGTCACAAGGGTACCAGCCCCCATTTATCAGCAGTTTTCGCTCTGATGAATCGGGCAATCTCCCTGAATCGACACTTTGGCGTCTGAAGGGGATTTTGGAGCGTCAGGCTGCTTTGGTAGCTGCGCAGAAGAAAGGGCTCGACGAGATCGACTCTTCTTCCCACAAGATTCCCGGGCTCGATAAAGCCATTCAGGAAGCTCGAAGTGCGCGCGAAATCGATCGATTGCTTCGTCCGCTTCACTCGAAGAAAAACTCCTTCACGTTTGCCGAACGGCATCCGCAAGCGGCAAAAATCCTGGAAGCATTGCAAAGCAACGACGCCCCTGCCATTGATGGATTGCACGCCTGGGTTGTTGCCAAGTTTGGAATTGAAGCCGCGCAAGTTGAAGCGATTTTGGGTCAAGTTCGCCATTTAATCGTTTTGAAGCTTAGTGAAAACCCAAACCTTCTCAGTAGACTGCGTCGACAGATTTCGAAAAAAGCTCTACTGGTTGCCGAGTTGATTAAGGAAGATTCGAGCAGCGTTACGAAGGTGGATCAAGTTGCTGCCAACTCCACTTCAGCAGCCTCGATTGCAGCAGCCGTTGCCGCTGAACAACACGAAGAACACAAACTTCCCGAAGTTGCAACCGCCGGTGACGAATTAGGCGACGATCTCTTGCCACACTCTGAAGAAGAGCATGAAGCAGAGGGCGACGGGGAAGCGACTCCAGTAGGTGAAGAGACAACAGTTGCTGTAACTCAACCCACAGCAACCGAAGCGAATGCCTCACCTGCTCCACAACCGGAGAAAGGGAAGAAAGGTAAAGCAGAAGTTCGCCTAACACCTCGCCAACGAAGACGTCGTTGGTTGCAATCGATGTTGCAGCCCTATGATGGGCTTAAGAAACCTCTCCATAAACTTTCAAGTTATCAAGTAGTAATGCTCGCTCGTGGTCAACGGACTCAGTTGATCAAAACGGGCCTTGATTATGATCGAGCTGGTTTGGTGTTGATGGCCACGGAATCGTTGGTTCCACCGCAACATCCACTCACCAATTGGATGGACGAAGTCGCCAGCGAAGCGCTAGGTCGGGTGGTTTTGCCCCGCATTGAACAAGATGTTTTAGCCGAGCTGGAAGACCATGCTCACGAAAAACTTCTGTTGCAAGCCGGTGAGCATTTCTCCGCATTCGTGACGCAACGTCCATTGCGTGGGCATCGTGTTTTGTGCATCGATGCAGTGGGCCCCAAGATGGCACCACTTGCTATTGTGTGCCACAAGGGAAATGTTCTGGCAATTGATGAAGTTCCTTGCCAAGGTGGTAAATCAGAAAACAAAACGGCTGTGGTGACGAAGATCGGTGAACTGGTGCATAAACACCGAGTAAGCCTTATCGTGTTGTCGAACGGTCCTGCTCGACGCTCTTTGATGCCTGCTTTAGCGGAACTTCTGGAACAAAGTACGCCCGGCTCGGTTCGTTTCAGCTTGATTGATCGGACCGGTGCCGATGCTTACGCTT
The DNA here is from genome assembly GCA_017303505.1 of Planctomycetota bacterium. Classification (GTDB taxonomy): domain Bacteria; phylum Planctomycetota; class Planctomycetia; order Pirellulales; family Pirellulaceae; genus JAFLCP01. The sequence continues at coordinate 6,731 of JAFLCP010000132.1, forward strand.
CAACCAAAATCGCATCCGATGAATTAGGCCGATTTAGTCGCCGACATCGCAGCGCAGTTTGGCTCGCTCGTCGTATTCAAGACTCGCGGCATGAGATTCTTAAGATTGATGTTGCCCGCCTCCGCCTGGGAAGTTACCAGGGCGAGCTATCGACCGACCGATTGCGTTCGACGCTGAACGAGGTTGTCTCGGCAACCATGGCGTCCGATGGAATCGATGTCCTTCATGCATCGGAATCCGCCCTGCAGCGAATCCCTGGTGTTTCAGCGGAAGTTGCGGCCGCTATTGTAGCGATTCGAGACAAGGGTGAAATCACCAGCCGCGCACAATTGCTGGAAGCTCTGGCTTCCATTTGGCCAGCTCAACTGAGCCGTCAAGCCATTGGCTTCTTGCGAATCTACAACAGCAGCAATTCGTTGGATGGCACAACCATTCATCCAGACGATTATCACTTGGCAAGCCGACTTGCTACCGCATTGGGCCTGTCGTTGCCACCAGCACATCCAGAAGGTTGGTCCCTACCAACCCCAGCAACTGCAGCCACGGCCGAAACTGCAGCTTCCACAGAAGCCGCGGCCGCTGCCGCCGAAAATGTGGAATCGAGTGAGCCATCTACTGCCGAACCCGCCGCAACTTCCGAGAGTACCGAAGCAGTAGAAGCAGCTAATACCGAGACCGACAATGCGGGTGAAGCGGCCTCTCAAAGTGAAGAGCCAAAGCCGACTGCAGAAACCTCAAGCGAAGTCGCCGAAACGGTGCAGCCTGAGACGGAAGCCAGCGCAGCTCCTGCCATCAACAATCTCGATGTTGAGAAGCATGCCAAGAGTTGGCAAGTGGGTCGTGAAAAACTGAAACGAATTTCGCGCATCCTGCAGTGCCCATTTGAAGATCGTCGACTAACGCAACCCTTGATTCCTCTGTGGACCAAAGTTCCTAAGCTCGAGGATTTGCAACCCGGTATGTCCTTGTGGGGCGTAATCGTCGGCTTAGCTGATTTCGGTGCATTTGCTGACCTAGGCATCGATTGCCAAGGCTTGATTCACGTGTCGCGACTTGCACCTGGTTATGTCGAAGATCCACATCAATTTGTTCAGATCGGCGATTTGATTCGAGTGTGGGTTGTGTCGATCGATCGTGATAAGAAGCGAATCAGTCTCTCTGCAATTGCTCCTGGAACAGAAGCTGCTCAAACTCGTCCCCCACGTGGTGAAGGCGACAATCGCCAAGGTGGAGGCAGAGGTCAAGGACAAGGCCAACGTCCACCTCGCGGTGGGCAGGGTGGTGACAATCGCGGTCCAAGAGGTCGTGAGAGCGGTCCCCGCGAAGGTGCATCGGCACCACGCGAAGGTGGCCAACGCGGTAGCGGACCAAGAGATGGCGGCAATCGTGGCGGTGGACCGCGAAACGATGGCTATCGTGGAGGCGGAGCAGGGCGAGGTCGAGGCCCCGGCAAGCCACGTCGAAACGATGAGTCAACCACTGTCGAAACAGAAGAAGTTCGACCGGTCAACAAGCCAAAGGTCGAGCGCCCTTCGAAACCTGCTCCCAAGTTGACAGAGGCGATGCAAAAAGGTCGCGAACCTTTGCGTTCGTTCTCCGATTTGATGCAGTTCTACCAAACTCAAAAGGATCCCCAACCTTCGTCTACCACATCGAGCGAATCGAGTGGAAATGAAACGGGCGACACCAACACCAATTCTACAGAGTGATTACCTGCTCGCAGGGATTACGATTGCAAGAAGAACCAATGAGTGATTTCGACGATCGTTTGAAGAACGCCTTACATCGAGGACAACAGCGTTCTGAAGACAAAAAACAAGCTGAAGCAGCGAAACAAGCCTCAGAAGACGAACTGAAGAATTTGCATTCGAAGTTTCGGTTGATGGTTTCCGATCACATTGAGAAGGTTGTTGCCAAACTGGCCGATCATCTTCCCGGCTTTCGATATGAAAGCGTGTTTGGAGCCAACGGTTGGGGTGCCGCTTGCTGGAGCGACGAACTTCGCATTAAGAGCGGCACGAAAACGAGCCGCTATAGTCGCCTCGAAATCACGGTCAAACCGGTTACCAGTTATTTCATCTTGGAACTTCGTTGCCGAGGAACCATCAACAACCGTGAAGCCCTTAGCCGGTCCTACTTTGAACCGGTTGCTGAGGCCAACGTCGATCAGTTCAAACAATTGATCGATACCTGGACGCTACAATTCGCCGAATACTACGCAGCCAACAACGACTGATGAAATAAAAATAGCCAGCTACAAAGCATCTCGCTCTATAGCTGGCCATGGAGTTGCCCAGAAGGCAAGTCCCTCAATTTCTTTACGCTTCTGCTTCCGCTTCTTGCTGTGCCTTTAGAGCCGCAACCAACGACGTTGGAGGACAGGGCAGCTTCATCATTGGAGCAAAGTCGGTGAATTGTTTATCTGTTTGCTCAAGAATGCTCTCCAGATTCGAAGCCGAACCAGGAAGCAACTTCTCGATACCATTAATGAACTCGTTCAACTCTCTCCAATCTTGATCCTTGCAAGCTGGGAGCAACGAGGCGAGAGCAACACATGAGGCATCGTATTTCGGAGGATTCGACGACAACAGTTCTTCCAAACTTGGATGCCGTTCAATCAATATGGCAAACTCTTCTGGGAGATGCCAACTACGAACCAACGCAGCAGCGGCTTCAGCATGATCCCAACCAAATACCTCTCGCTCTAAAGACGAGAGACGAATCTTGTCGGTTGCTCGACGTTGAATCAATTGCTCGTATTGCTCAGGCAAGCTCTTGAGCAACATGGGAATAGCGATGTCTTGCAGCAACGCCGCCGCAAACAGATCCTCTGAATTGTGTATCTTGAGCTTTCGTCCGAGCAAGCGAGCAAACACGGCGCGACGCAGCGAATCCTGCCACAGATTTTTTAAATCGAATGGGCCAAATTTTGGATTCGGTACCACACTAAAGACAGCGTTCCACAGAGCAAAATTCTTAACCGTTCTAACGCCAACTAACGTAATCGCTTGCTGAACGCAGGCGATTTCGCGCGAAAATCCGAAATACGAAGAATTCACGAATCGCAAAACTTGGCTCATTAAGCCAGCATCAGCTTCGATGGGTTTTGCGTAATCTGCTGGACCGTTGGCCGGATCCTTCGAAAGCTCCAACAATTTGATCGCGCTTTGTGGCAGCGCTGGAAGCTGCGCGTTTGCCAATACTTCCTCTAGATCACGAATGTCTCTTACCAGGGACATGTAAGCAACTCCAAGTCAATCATCTTCTGGTCGGGAAACCAACACGCTAAGCCTCGTGCAGCGAGAGTCCCCGTGTAAATTAGCAACTCCAACTAAAAACTAGTTCATATCGGGGGAGAGGCAAATAAACCGGATGAAATTGCCTCAAAAAGTGGGAGAACTCTCGTTGGATGGGGATACGAAAAAAGCGGTGTGGGTCAAACCCGCACCGCTTGGATTCCGAGATGATTCGCTCATTCCATTTGTAGCGATTTTGCAACCGATACGATTATGCAAATCGCTCTTGGAGCGACAGCACCGTCAATTCTTCGCGTCGCAGAGCTTCCATAGCTCGAATCGCTGCTCCTGCGGCAGCCAGTGTCGTAATACACGGTACGCCGTGCTGAACGGCGGCAGCGCGAATTCGACCTTCATCGGTGCGAGCTCCCTTCCCGCTCGGTGTGTTGATAATCAACTTAACATCACCGTTCTTGAGATAATCGATGAGATTGGGATGACCTTCGGCAAGTTTCTTGACTCGTTCAACGGGTACCCCACATCGCTCAATCTCTGTCGCAGTTCCAGCGGTCGCTAAAATCTTATATCCCAATTGATGCAGGGACTTCGCCATTTCTTCGACACCGCCACGTTGCCGACTCGCTAGGCTGAGGAAGACATTTCCTTCTAAAGGTAGAACAACGCCCGCCGCCAACTGGCTCTTCGCAAAAGCGATGGAGAAGCGTTCGCTGACCCCCATCACTTCACCCGTACTTCGCATCTCTGGCCCCAAAACGATGTCCACGCCTGCGAACTTGCGGAATGGGAACACGCTTTCCTTGATGGAGACATGGCGAGGAATAGGCTCGGACTCAACACCCAGCTCCTTAATCGTCATGCCGGCCATAACTTTAGCTGCATATTTGGCAACAGGCACACCCGTTGCCTTGGCAACGAATGGAACGGTACGGCTAGCACGTGGATTCACTTCCAGAACGTAGACATTCATTTTGCCGTCTTCAAACTTGACCGCAAATTGCACATTCATCAATCCAACCACGCGCAAGCGTTTCGCCATGGCGATGGTCGCGCTGCGGATATCACTGAGCACATCCTGAGTAAGATTGAATGGAGGAATACAACAAGCAGAGTCACCTGAATGCACACCAGCTTCTTCGATGTGCTCCATGATGCCCATGATGACGACATTTTCACCATCCGACAAAGCATCGACGTCTACTTCGGTTGCGTCCTCTAGGAAGCGATCGATTAGAACGGGTTGCCCTTGAGCGACCACAAATGCCTCAGCCACAAAACGTTCGAACTGGCTTTGGTCATAGCAAATCTCCATGGCACGCCCACCGAGCACAAAGCTGGGGCGTACCAAGGCAGGGAAGCCTACCTTTTGGGCTTCTTTGCGAGCTTGATCCATGGTTCGCGCGATGGCGTTGGCTGGCTGCTTCAAATTCAATTCAATTAGAAGCTGTTGGAACTTCTCGCGATCTTCGGCAGCTTCAATCGTATCCACCGATGTACCGATAATGGGAACACCTGCGCTGTGCAATGCTCGCGCCAAATTCAGGGGAGTTTGGCCACCAAACTGCACGATCACACCATCTGGCTGAATTCGGTCGCAGATATTGAGCACATCCTCGGTTGTCAGCGGTTCGAAGAACAACAAATCACTGGTGTCATAGTCGGTGCTGACCGTTTCCGGATTGCTGTTGACCATCACGGATTGGATGCCCATTTCGCGAAGGGCAAAACTGGCGTGACAGCAGCAATAATCGAATTCGATACCTTGACCGATACGGTTTGGCCCGCCCCCCAAGATCATCACACGTTTCTTGTCGATTAACTTAGGCGGCGTTTCATCTTCGGATTCGTAGGTGCTGTAGTAGTACGGCGTATAGGCTTCGAATTCCGCCGCACAAGTATCTACCGACTTAAAGGTTGTAATGACTCCTAGCGACTTGCGACGCTGACGAACTTCCATTTCGTCACTTCCCAAGAGCTTGGCTAACTGCCGGTCGGAGAAACCGCAGCGTTTAGCTCGCAACAATAGTTCTTTGGAAATCGCATCCAATGAGCCAACGGCTTGAATCTGATCTTCCAATTCAACGAGTTGAAATAACTGATCCAAGAACCAAGGATCTATGGCCGTAATGCGATAGATCTCTTCGAGCGACATCCCAAACTTGATCGCGTAACGGAGATAAAAAACGCGGTCGGCATTTGGAACAGCCAACTTGCTGCGAATGGTTTCTTCGTCAGGCTGCCGATCGGTTCCCCACAGATCTTTCCCATCGCAACCAAATCCAAAGGCGCCAACTTCCAATCCTCGCAAGGCTTTTTGGAACGATTCCTTAAAGGTTCGACCAATCGCCATCGTTTCACCAACGCTCTTCATTTGAGTAGTGAGCGTTGGATCCGCCTCGGGGAATTTCTCGAATGCGAAGCGTGGGATCTTGGTTACAACATAATCGATGGTCGGCTCAAAGCAGGCCTTGGTCTTGCGGGTAATGTCGTTGGGCAATTCCCACAATCGATATCCGACCGCAAGTTTCGCGGCAATTTTTGCAATCGGGAATCCCGTCGCCTTACTCGCCAAAGCGCTCGATCGGCTAACGCGCGGATTCATTTCAATCACAATCATCCGTCCATCGCGTGGATTGATGGCGAATTGGATATTCGAGCCCCCCGTTTCAACACCAATTTCTCGAATCACGCGCAAACTTGCGTCGCGCATCATTTGATACTCTTTGTCCGTCAACGTCTGAGCTGGAGCGACTGTGATCGAGTCGCCAGTGTGCACTCCCATCGGATCAAAGTTTTCGATGGAGCAAATGATAACGACGTTATCATCCAAATCTCGCATCACTTCCATCTCGTACTCTTTCCAGCCGATGATGGACTCTTCCAACAGAACTTCGTGAATGGGCGATTGTGTTAAGCCATTGAGAACGAGAGCATCAAACTCGTCGCGGTTGTACGCGATCGCCGAACCGCTTCCGCCGAGGGTAAAGCTTGGACGCACCACGGCCGGCAAGCCAATTTGGGCCAGCACTTGCCGGGCTTGTTCGATGGATCGAACGACTTGCCCTTTGCACACGGACAAGCCAATCTTGTCCATCGCTTGCTTGAATAGATCTCGGTCTTCGGCTTTATTGATGACATCAGGTTTCGCCCCGATCATCTCAACGCCATATTGCTGGAGAACACCGTTGCGATGTAAGTCCATGGCAACATTCAAGCCCGTTTGTCCCCCTAATGTTGGCAGCAAGGCGCAAGGGCGTTCGCGTTCAATTACCTTCGCAACCACTTCCCAAGTAAGCGGTTCAATGTAGGTTCGATCTGCTAATGCAGGGTCGGTCATAATGGTCGCAGGGTTACTGTTGACCAATACGACTTCGTAACCTTCTTCTCGAAGTGCTTTACAGGCTTGCGTACCTGAATAGTCGAATTCGCAGGCTTGTCCGATGACAATAGGACCTGAACCGATTAACAAGATCTTGCGCAAATCGTCGCGTCGTGGCACTTTTTCCCTCGCAGGGTAAATGCGTGAATGTTGTACAGCTGAGGTTAGCGGCCAAAATCCGATTCCACCTCGCGGCCAAAACCACTACAGCAGAACCCCCTCTTCTGGGGCCAAAAACCTTCGCCAGAAAAATAAAATTTCCAGAAGCTAACATGAAGGGGACGACTTGGGCAAGGGGCAGACCTGCCCACCGGACTCGAATGAGAAAATCATCTTCCAATTACGATTATGTTAGAGACTCCGCAGGAAGCTGACTGCGAGTTCGATCTCTTCTCGGGCCCCGGTGCTCACACTGCGTTGGATCACATAAGCACCCCGAAATTGACGCTCTTCCAATATGGCGGCTATCTCTGGAAACTCAGCAGAACCTCGCCCCAACGGCACTTCGTAACCGCGACCTCGCGCGCGATCTTGTACACCATCCTGGGCGTGCACCAGATAAACATGATCAGATACACTTGACAACTGATTATGGAATTCAAAACCGTTGATCAACAGGTTCCCTGGATTCAGCGCGATGCCCACAGTTCCCTCGGCGCTGGCCCGAATCAACTGGTACAGATCCGCTAAAGGTTCGCTCCCCGTTTCGGCCGTTAGAAACACTCCAGTGCGTTGCCCATAATTGCCGAGGTCGGTCAGAACTTCTTTCATCATTTGCCACTTAGGGTCCGTGGCATCAGCGGGAACTTTACCAATCGAGTTCACCAGGTACCGAGCTCCCAGAGCGTAAGCCAGCTTCATCGCCCGCTTCGTCCCGTCGACTCGACGTTCCAAATCATCCGCCTCGCCGTACCCACGTCGGGTTACAAACTTCAACGCTACAACCTGCAAATTCAGATCATTGATCATTTTCCGAATTTGCCGCGCGGCTGTGTCGGAAAGATCGTTAAAGGAAATGTCAGTTCGTGCATCAATCTCGACGACTTGGACACCCATTTCCGCTGCAATGTGCAAACCTTGCTTAAGCGGTACGTTTAAGTTAGCCGGTTGAATTCCTATTGTCAGTTGTGCCATGATGAGTTCCCCTTTCAAGAGACTCTATCCTCCACAACACCATCAAGTTGAGGGAGGGAATACGATTCCTGCCAAGAGACTTGCGCAGACAATCGTATGGTTCGTCGTGGCTATTGTAATGCTGGCGTCGGGTCGGTCTACCGCTGATGAAACGCCCACCACTTCCGATACGCTGTCAAAATCGCCAACCGTCACTTCCCAACCGGACTCCGGAGCGGGGGCGAATTCGGCCGCTGTTTCCCCTCCGAAATCACCGACGGACATCAGCGTCGAGTCTCCCCAAAATGTCAACAACTCGATATCGACGTTATCCGAAGAAGAGGAAGATGACAGCTTCTTCTCTAAACTCTATCGCTGGATGACACGCCAGGATCACTCGAAAGTTAACGCCAGCACTCAAGAGAAAGCTCTGGCCGAGTTGACTGCAAGTTGGGATTTTCAACGACAGGGTGACAACAACTTAGACCTTTGGCCAGACGATTGGAAAAGGACCGTAAGTCGCGAATATCCTAAATATCTACCTGTCGAAATTGTCGCTCGCAACCGAGACTTGGATAAGGCTTCGATTGAAGCTGGAAAATCGATCGGCAAAATGTATGTCGGTTGGAAACGGGGGCGTCTACCTTCGAAAGTCGTTCTGGAATCACTTCCTTCAGAAATCGACAAGCTATTCGATAAGGCCATCGATCGCTGTCTGGAAATGCGTCTGGATGGTGGCTCGATCAATCTTTGCAGCCCTAACATCACCATCGAGCCGCGATTCTACTACAGCATGCAACTCGACATGCAGTGCCAAGATTTATCTGACCACCGCGTCTGGGCACAGCTCGAGATTCTCGATGAGCAAGACAATATCATAAGCACTCATGCCACTTCGCAATTGACTGGTAATGCGCCTTGGCATTCCTTAGAAATTAATGCCTTACAAGAAAAACCAATGCCTCTTGCTCGCAAGGGACGCGTTCGCATTATGGTAGAAGGCCCCAAGTCGTCCTCGGCTCAGGGTGTCGTACGAGTGGATCGCATCCGGATTTGGAAGGTACCTCGCATTCGTATGACGCTCGATCGAGCTGCCAACATTTTCGCCGAAGGTGAAGAGGTAAGAGTGCGCGTCGTCGCTACAGGCCTCAGCGAAGAAAATCGAGTGGTGCAATTTCAACTGCTTGATCGCTTCGGTAAGAAAATCGAAGAAGCCGCTATACGCTTTGAACGTCCCAAAGATAGAGAGACGTTGATAAGCACGGAACTCGCCGAACTTGGAATCCAAGAATTCAATGAACTTGAAGTCGACGGTGAAGCGATATGGAAACCGACGGTTCGCGAACCAGGTTTCTATTCCGTGCGAGTCGAACTAGGACGAGCTGCCAATCAGACGCTGTACCGCATTGTCTCGCTTGCGGTTATTAACTCGGATGTTTCCAGTGGTAAAGGACGTTTTGGTTGGAGCCTTACAGCCGATTCGATGCCAGCTGACTTTCATCACTTACCGACACTCGCACAACAAGCAGCCCTGGGCTGGATCAAAATCCCCGTGTGGTATGACCCACATGATTTAGAAAAAAGTGATGAGTATGCTTGGTTGATTGATCGATTGCAAAACTTGGGGCTCCGGTGCATTGGTGTACTGGACTTACCACCCAAACATATTCGCTCCACCTTTTCAACCTCCGGCACGGCTAACGCTGCGCAACTATTCCAAGATAAAGATCTTTGGCAACCACACTTAGATCCGGTGATGACGCGTATGTCATTGAGCTTGGTGTTATTCCAACTGGGATCGGATAAAGACTTGAGCTTCCAAGGATATTCCAACCTCGCTCAACGTTTAGGGGACATTCGCAAACATTTGCAAGAGTTCGGTCAAGACATTCAAGTCGGACTTCCGTGGAATTGGCTGGATGCTGGTCCAGTGAATGTCAACACGCCGAGCGACTTCATCACACTGCGAGCCTATCCACCTTTAACCAGTGATGAGCTCGAATCTTACGTGCAACTCTTGGGCGAAGAAGCCCATATGCGTTGGATTGCTTTAGAACCGCTTGATTCTCGGCGTTATCCAACTGAGCATCGCATACAGAACTTGGTGGAACGTATGATCGTCGCCGCGAAGTATCGAGTGGAAGCGGCCTTTATTCCCGATCCAATCCACGAGCACACCGGCATGATGTTGTCTGATGGCTCTCCCACGGTTTTGTTCTTACCGTGGCGAACGCTCGCCTACCATCTAACTGGCGCTCAATATGTCGGCGCCTTCGCGCTGCGTGGCGGTACGACAAATTATGTATTTGAGCGCGATGGTGAAGCGATACTCATAGGCTGGAACCACAGCAAAACCACCGAACAATTGTACTTGGGTGAAGACATTCGAGTCTGTGATTTATGGGGTAATACCCGCACTCCTGAGACCGTGGTTGATGGCTCCTTCAAAGAACAGGTCGTCGAGTTCGGTAGTGAACCCGTAATTGTCACGGGCCTGAATTTGCCGATTGCTCGCTGGAGAATCAGTTTCAAGTTAAGCAATTACGACAATCAAGTTCCTGGTGCAGCGAGATTTAAATTGAAGGCCGCTTTCTCGAACGGTTTTGATCAATCTGTCGTCGGTTCGCTCGAACTATTTGCTCCCGAATTGATCCATAACTCCAGCGTGAAAAAACCGTTCGATTTAACCAGTCGTCAAGATGTCGAATTGCCTATCGATTTGAATCTACGCCCTGATGCGTCTACCGGAAAACAAATGGTAACAGCCATCTTCGAAATCCAATCGGGAACTCAATATCGCTTCCGCGTATTCCATCCGCTTTACATCGGAGCTCAAGATATCGAGGTTGAGCTCTCCTATGAAGTTGATCCAGACGGCAACTTGGTCATTCGACAGGACTTAGTGAATAACACCGATCGAGTGCTCGATTTTGAATGCACTTTGTTTGCGCCCGATCGCGTCCACGTTCGCCAGCAACTACTGCAGATTCCACCTGGCCGAGTCACTCGTTATTACCGTTTGGAAAAAGCAACGGAATTGAAGGGAAAAACGATTTGGTTGCGATGTCAACAACTCGATAACGGACGCTTCTTGAACTACCGCACGAACGTGGACTGGTAAGAAACACCCTCGGTAGCATTTCTTCACCTCTTCCGCTACAACCAATTGTAGAAGCGATTATTCGATCGCTGCAGCGGACAAAGTGTCCCAATCACAAGGCATCGAGGGTGGCCAATGACTTACGTTGGAGAAGTGTCTAGCTATCTGCAATCCGTTGCTCCTTTGGAATTAGCGGAGAGCTGGGATAACGTGGGACTGTTGGTGGGCAGGAACAATGTTCCGGTTCGCAAGATCATGACCGCACTGACCTTGGTTCCCGAGAATGTCGCCGAAGCGATTGAACTCAAGGCGGATTTGGTGGTCGTCCATCATCCACTTCCTTTTCATGCACTTAAACGCATTACGGCTGACACGACTCCTGGCTCGATGCTGTTGGATCTTATTCAAGCTGGTATCGCAGTAATTTCGTTGCATACCGCTTGGGACAACACCACTAGTGGCATCAATGCACAATTGGCCCAGATCATTGGCTTGACCAACTGTGTTCCTCTGATCCCTTCCAAGCTACCCGAACTTGCCAAACGCCAACTCGGTATGGGCCGCATGGGGACCGTCCCCAGAAAAGCCACACTAGAATCGATTGCCCAAACGCTTCAAAGAACTTTGACGATCGGCTCGGTCTCAGTTGTTGGAGAGCGTTTAGCACCAGTTACGAAGGTGGGTATCGTTTGTGGTAGTGGAGGGAGCCTAATCGCAGCCGCACGCGAAAATGAGTGCGACATGTTTGTGACAGGGGAAGCTACATTTCATCAATGTCTCGAAGCCCAGTCGTATGGCATATCGCTGCTTTTGTTGGGACATTTCGCTAGTGAAAAATTCGCGATGAACCACCTAGGTCGGCTCATTTCAGACCGATACCCCAACATTGAGGTTTGGGGAAGCAAACGTGAATCCGAACCTAGTGGACCATTGTTCGCTGTTTTGGACACTTTGTAGCCGCCTTGCGTCCCTTCATTTTTTCCCAAACGTTACTGTCCCCTCAATCAGGCCGTAAATAAGGCACATTCCCGCCTGCGGTCCGCCATCGAACGTTGACCCTACTTTCCGACCTTCTAAAATGCGACTGTACGAATGTCGGTCGACGCACTTGGAGGGTTTTGAACAATGACAACACGTTGGCTCGCAGCATTGCCAGTTTACAATGAAGCTGGTTCTGTTAACGAAGTATTGGACCAAGTTGTTCAACACGCCCAAAACGTAGTCGTTGTCAATGATGGCTCTACGGACGGCACTGCTGAACAACTCCAAACTCGCAACGACATCATCACCCTAACGCATCCTCAAAATCGCGGTTATGGGGCCGCCCTCAATACGGCGTTTCAATATGCGATGGATAACGATTTTGAAGTCATCGTAACACTCGACTGCGACGGACAACACGAACCACAACGTATCCCACGTTTTGTATCAGCCGCGACCACGGCAGACATTGTTTCCGGCAGTCGGTACCTCAAGACCTACCCAGGCGATAGCGCCCCCCCAGCGCAACGTTTGTTTGTTAACCGGACAATCACCCGCCAACTGAACCAATTATTGGGGCTGCAACTCACCGATGCGTTCTGCGGCTTTAAGGCCTATCGAGTCGATGCGCTCCGCAGCCTAAACGTTACCGAGTTTGGCTATGCGATGCCGCTACAACTTTGGGTGCAGGCAGCCATGCGCCGCATGAACATTATTGAGATCCCCGTCCCCTTGATCTACCTCGATCTTTCTCGAAGCTTTGGTGGTCAACTCGATCAAGCCGAAGTACGCTTAAAATATTACAATGAAGTGATCGAACGCAGTGTTCGTGAAATGCAGGCCCTTGGATTTTCACTTCCAGAATCCAAACCCGCTAGCTGCCAGGAGTGTCCTTGATGTCCACAAGCTCGAAAGCTGAATCTTATCTTCACTTTCGAGCTCCGCGCCGACATGGGGAAATTCTCTGCACCGCATCGACGGAAGAGCTTTCAGCAGGAATTGCCAAAAATTCTCGATCGCTAGACTGTTCTCATGTTTCGATACATGGAACCGCTCTGAGAGATGTGCGGAGGCAAACGCGGCACGAAATTGGTTCACTGTTTCATGTCGATCCCTCTCAGCCTTGGATCGTCGGCGGACATCAGCCCGAGCTATTTCATCCAGGCGTTTGGTTGAAAAATTTTGCCCTTCACCAAATGGCAAAACAACATTCGGCCATAGCATTGAATCTGGTTGTAGATCACGATGTTTGCAATCACGTCTCCATTCGCGTTCCTTCGCGAGCTGCGGATGGAGCATTAGAAATTGAGACAATACCATGGGATTCGTCCGCTTCAGGTGTTCCGTGGGAACGTCAATTCCTCAAAGACGCGAAGCTTTTTGATACTTTTGCAAGCCGGTTGAATTCGACACTGTCCCATTTTGGATTCACGCCGCTCATTGATTCGATGTGGGGACATGCTCTCCACCTGCGCGATTCGGGACATTCTGTGGGCCATATCTTTGCCACCCTACGACACTCGCTCGAAACGAAACATGGCGTCCACAACAGAGAGTTTTTTAGCAGACAACTTGTGCAGTCAACCGGATTTCGACTCTTGCTTCTCCATTTGGTGACTCACCGCGAACGATTTCGCGATGTGCACAATCTGGCTCTTCAGCATTATCGCGAGGCTCATCGTATTCGCAGTACGTCGCACCCTGTCCCCGACTTGAGGAAGATCAACACGGAAATTGAAATCCCTGTGTGGGTTCATACCAGTGAAGATCCCCGACGTCGCGCTGTGTTCGCGGGCGCAAATGGAAATCAAGTTTATTTGACGGATCAGAAAACCACACTCTGTAGCTGGGCTCGACACGATAGTGCTGAACTTATTTTGCATCGTCTCGCAAACTTAGATGCAGCAGGAATTTTTCTAAGACCGCGTGCATTGCTAACGACTATGTCCCTGCGCATGCTCTTAGCTGATTGGTTTGTTCATGGCATTGGGGGTGGCAAATACGATCAACTCAATGATCGGATCATGGCGAGTTTTTTTGATTTCCAACCGCCCGAGTTTTCCGTCATCAGTGGGACCTTATACTTCCCATTCGAAGACGTCCAACAATCGCTTGTCTCCGATCGTACGATCTCACGCGACCCATGTTTCCAGAACTACATGCTGTTCCAAACTGCGAAAACAACTTGGCTCGATGCGCGACAACTGGAACGCAAACACCGCTACCATCCAGAAAAAACACTGCCTCTATCAAGCCCTGATGAACGAGAGCTTCTTGCACAAAAAATGAACTTGCTAAAGGCAAGGCCTGTCGAAGGAAGTCGCAAGCAGTGGCACCAGGATGTTGAACGTGTTCGAAATCAACTCGCCCAACGCGTGCGGTTCAGTCATAACGAATATTCCGCCAAGATCGCCGCTGCGTGGCATGAATTGCAACAAGCCCAATTGAGAATATCCCGGGAATTCAGCTTCGCCGTTTATCCTGAATCTTGGCTTGTCAGCCGCTTACAGGCTCAAGCTGAGCAATGTTGCCAAATGAACGCAAAAACAACTGTCCACACGAGCCCCCAAACTTCCCCAACATAGAACCGGGCTTAAATAGGGACTCTTTCCCAGAAAAACGAGCCAAACTCAACCGCAGTGCATTCGACGCAAAGTCTTTTCTAACATAGACTTAACTATAACATCCGCCAGCTTGTCCCAGCAGGGTCTCGATTCAAGTCTAACGGATGGTACGCATGTTTGGGGGTGCGTGACCTATTTTCGGTCCCTTACAACACCCGCCAACCTTCACGTCGAGCAGTAGGTGGTTATACTCTTACTGACGCTGATCGCGAAAAGATTGGAAAATAAAAATGCGGCATCCGAACCTAGATAAACTTCTCAAGGACTGGTCCTTCGATCCACACTCTCTGAGCGTCCGACTCATCAAAGGTGATGACGGCAGAGATGTAGTGCAGATGAGAGTCGACATGGGTGTTTTGCAGATGGAAACACGCGGTCGGCCCGATGGATCGCAGCCAAGCGGGTTCCCAACCTACCTCGCCTATTTACTCGATGCCCAAACGAAAACACCCGACATGGTGCTCGACGAAGAACAGTGTTTTGAAGTCGATCGAGAGTTCGTCCAGTACTACCATCGCCGTATCTCCTGGCTTCGATTGCAATATTATCGTCGCGCTTGTGCTGACGCGGATCACACTCTGGCCTTGATGGACTTTTGCAAAGAACATTCGCCCGACGACGAATGGACGATGAATCACGAACAGTATCGCCCATTCGTTTTGTTCCATCG
>JAFLCP010000133.1 GCA_017303505.1 Planctomycetota bacterium
ATCGATTTTCCATCGAAAGAATAAACACCGGAGAGAATGGATTGTGTATTGCGCTTCAGCGTGGTGGGAATGGGTTCGACTTTTTCCGCTTCGACACGCACCACGGAATGAACCTCGTCGACCCAAAGTGCCCAGATACCATTATGAAGTCGAACCACTAAAAATCGCCCTAAGGCAGAGCTTTCTTCTGGCTTTTCTTCAGTGATTAGCCGCGTGATGCGAGCGATTTTCTGTTCGCTTTCAGGATCGGTTGCATGCAGTAATCGATGCATGGCGATACACAAAGGGAGTTCGCCACGAATGTTGGCTAAGCCCAATAAGACTTGATTGCTTCGATGGGGTATCGTGTGAATGGGACGGACGTTGGTGATCTCACTGATGGGTTGTACGCTGAGCACCAACCATTCATGACCTACTCGCAACAAGATCATGGGGCGACCACAGCTCAGACCTGGATCTTGTGGTTGCTCCAAGCGTTCGGTCCATTCGGTCAAATAACCGGCGGGTGCTTGGTGGTCGAGTAATTTCCAGCCTGCGTTTTGGTAAACAGGGCAATCGCGACAATGAAGGTACTTTTTCAGCTGCTCGCAAGAACGATCGCCGTAAATCCCAATTTCTTGCCAGCATGGTAGCGATAGTTTTTCGGTTGCCGATTCCGTAGGGCTCATGTTTCTACTCTCCGCTTGAGCCAACGGCGTCGATATTGTTCAGCCAAACGGCTGTCACCTCGCGCAGTTGCTGAAAGCCACAAGCGCTGAAGAGCAGGACCATGTTGCGGATCTAAATAGACCGCTTGCTCCCACGCATATTGAGCTTCGTCGAGTTTGCCTTGGGCTTGTGCAATGACACCGCGCAAAAACTGGGCAGCGGCCGTAAAGCGTTCGTTGGGTGGTAAAGCTGCGAGTATCTTTTCGGCTTCTGAAAAACGCCCAGCATCAGCTGCTTGCTCGGCTCGGGTTAATTCGCTGTGGGCCAAATCGTTGTGTGCTAATTCTGCAGTGGGTTCGCGCGTCGATACCAGATCTGCAACCGCAATAGAGGAACTAGGCGCCGAAGTATGTAAATTCGAGCGTGAAGTGGTAAGCGTAGATGGGCTTCGCGGTTTACTTCGAACTACGAACGGGTGAGGTTCGGATGTCAGCGCGGGAGTTACGCTTTTGCTAAAAACTTGTAGCTCCAGAGGTGCTATAGCAGTGAGGCCCGCTTCATGCGCAATGGGTGCTTCCACCGCGCTCACATAAATGCGGCCTTGAGGCGTTAGCCATTGCGAAAGTCGTTTGAGCAATTCGGCTCGTTTAGGTTGCGAAAGATAGATCAGCAAATTGCGACAGAAGATGCAGTCGTACTGGAGCAGAGGTGCTGGCATTTCTAAGAGATTGCCGACATCCAAGCGAACCATGGATGCGATCGAGCTATCGACTTGCCACAAGTTGTGGCTGGCGTGAATCCCTGCCACCATGTGCGGTTTATCCCAGCCGGCCTCGCGGAACGAATTTTGGTTGTAGAGTCCCAATCTCGCGCGTTGGATGGCAAGTTCACTTTGGTCTACGCCGTCGATCGTAACATCGCGATGAGTCAAGCCGCGTTGTGACAGCAGAATCGCAAGTGAATAAGCTTCTTCACCCGTGCTGCATGGTGCAGATAGGATTCGCAATGGCACACGCTCTTGATTGAGAGCGAGCTGTTGTCGTTTTGAAACCAAGTGATCCACTGCATGTTGCAATTGCGAGCTGCCGCGGAAAAACCAAGTCTCGTGAACGGCTAGGGATTCCGCGAGTTTGGCAAGTTGCCTTGGATCATTACAAATCATGGAGAGTACGCGATCAGGTTGCGACTTAAAGTCCACTCCCAATGCCAGGGCTTGTGCCTGGACGGCATTGAGTAGCTCACGATCATGGATAGCTTCTGTCGCCCAACCATAGTGGCGTTCAAGCAAAGTTCTTAATCGCTGAAAGTTCATGACTGTATTCCCTTCAGCATGGACTCGGCGATTTGATAATAGGTGTCGGCGAAGATCTCACAGCACGTTATGCGTCGAATCATCGGGGAATGTTGCGATTCTTGTGCGACACGAATTTCGTCGTCGGTGAGGGCTCGTACGCTGGGGACTTTTAAGGCGACCTTGATTCCATCATGAGGTCGCATCACCAAAATGCGTTGTCGCATCGACGAAGATACCGGTGGAATACCAAATCGTTCGCCCAAGTCCATGACGGGAACGATGTCGCCACGGTAGGAAATAACTCCTAGCCAGGGAGAGCGGCAACCTGCGATTGAGGATGGCGCGATGGCAGGCACAACCTCAAGCACATCAGTGCCAGGGATAGCTAATGATTCCTGCATAAGTTCGGCCAAGATCCACAACACGATGCTTCAACTCCCAACGAAAATCTGTTTCAGTGATCGATGGATTAGGCTTGTCCGGCAACGGTAAAGCGGACGACCGAATTGCGAAGTCGATCGACCGATTCCCGCAAATTGGCAGCGGCCTGATTGAGGTCGCGCAACGAATTGCCCGTTTGTGTCGCGCCGCCGGTAAGTGTGGCCATCGCTTCGTTGATCTGGCGAGCTCCCAGCGATTGTTGACGCATACCTTCATGAAGTGGCGGGAATTGTTCGCCCAACGTTTGAACTTCTTCGATGATCTGTCCCATTTGGGAATTAATCTCGGCGACTTTATTCACACCACCCCGCACTTCTTCGTTGAAGCGATCCATTTCCATAACGCCCGCTGAAACCGCAGACTGCATGTGTCGAACCAAGTTTTCAATATCGAGTGTGGCTACCGCTGTTTGGTCTGCGAGACGGCGAATTTCACGAGCCACTACCAAGAAGCCACGACCAAATTCTCCTGCCTTCTCAGCTTCAATGGCCGCGTTGATCGAAAGCAAGTTCGTTTGGTCGGCCACTTTGGTAATTGTCGTGATCACCATATTAATGTCGCCCGCCTTCTCGCGAATGGCCGAAAGCTTCGAAGCAATCGAGCAGGTCGCGTCACTTAAACGACCCATCGTATTTTCCATTCCGGCTAAACCTGTACGACCTGAGGTGGCCAACATCGTGGCTTGCTCAGCGTTCGTCGTAACTTTATTCATCGTGCTCAGCAACTCTTGACTGGTTGCCGAGATTTGACGAACGGCAGCAGCAATCTCTGACGATGAAGCCCCAAAGCTCTGTACGGTGGATTCTTGTTGGTGAGCTGTGCTGGCGATTTGAGCCGTTGTCGTGAGCAAATCCAATGAAGAGGATTTTACTTCGGCTACCAGATCATGGAGCTTGGAAATCACGGTGTTGATCGTGGCCGCGAGTTGGCCCACTTCATCACTTGAGTCCACATCAATTCTGGTGGTGAGATCCCCTGCCCCTTCGGCCATTTCGCGCATCTTGGTAATGAGCTTGTCGGTGGGGCGAATGATGGCAGCGCCAATTTGCCAAATGATCCAAGCGGCCAACAACAACGTTCCAGAGGCGATACTCACGATCCAGGTGGTCCAACTCTCGATGACTGTCCGCGCTTGCTCTTCTTCGGTTGTTTGTTCGTCGGCGAGAAGAGTCATCAATTTGTTGGCTTCTGTTTGATGCGCTTCATAGGCCGCTTGTAGCTCAGGTCGCAGTTTGTCCATGACGGCTGCGGACTCTTCTGGTGGCAGTCGCAGTGTTTCAACCCAGCGGTCGGCTGTGGCAAAGAAATCCAGGCCCGTTGATTGCGAAGACTGCAAAGAATCGCGAATTTTGGGAGGAAGCTCAAGCGCTAGATACTTCTGATAACCTTCCTTAAAATTCTCCACAGCTCGTCGATAGGCGAGTTCAATTTTTCGCGCTGATTCCTGAGTATCAGTGTTTCTGATTTGCAACAGAGCCACATAGGCCTCGGAGCAATTCATGCGCGGTGGGACAACGTCAGCATTTAAGTCCTGAAGCTGACGGATCTCTTTATAAATTGGGCCACCTACTTTCACCTGGAGGCGGGCGTAGAATCCAATTGTGAATACAAGAATCAGACCAACCGCATAGGTGAAGAACAAAATAGCAAACTTGATTCGAAAGGAGACGTTTCTTAACGGGATCATGGTCGAGGGAACCCAATCGATGTTCGCAAGTGGAGAAAAGTCGAGACGGGAGGGCGAGGAAAACAGGTCCGAAATCGCCGTATTACTGATATTAATTGAGAATCTTCCGATACGATTCCCCCTACATCGCTGAAACCGCCAAATAACAAACGAGAAGGCCCGATTGAAGGGCCAAGCGACGGCGCGTTCCTGGTAGAAAATACTACTTTTGGGTTTGTGGTTGGCTTGACGGGTAGTTACTTTGGGGATTAGTGCGGTGAATCCGGGGCGATTTTTAGATTGAAAACTCCCCGAAAGTGGTGTTTCTGGGCCGCAATAAGGATTTTTTCTCAAGATCACACGGCTGACCTAGCCGAACTAACCAATTCTCGACATAATCTCGGGCTTCCTGAAAAGCTACGTAATTCGCCATTGTCTCAACGAGGGCGAAGTGCTTTCAAACATAGGTACAAAGATTCATATATTTGCGTTTTGTTAGTGAGATTGGTGTAACATGGCCAAGTCGAAGAAGAAGAAAGAAGTTGTTTTTCTAGTTTGCGAAGAAACCGGCGATTACAACTACACCATCCGCCGCCGAACCGGTGGTGAGAAGTTGAAGCTCAAGAAGTATTCACCTCGCCTTCGCCGTCACACAATTCATAACGAGAAGAAGAAGTAGTCTTCTTGTTGGGATGATTCGCGCTGCGGTTAGTCGTGTACTTTGAGCAGAACCTGGATCATTTCAAAAATCGAGTCAACTCAAAGACCTGCATGCGATGGTATGCAGGTCTTTTTTCGTTTGCGTATTCTCTGTACACACGAACTACCTCGGCAAAAAAAGCAAAGGGACTAGGCAACTGGTTGACCTTGCTCTTGGTTTGACGTAAACCTTCTTGCATCTACATTTGACGCTCGATACGAACGACCTGTGTAGGCCCTTGTACCGCAGCACATCGATCGAGTTGTTGCGTTGATTTGGATCGACGAGAGTAAGGATGGTGCAGGATGGCAAAGCGTTGGAAGATCATTCCACACGACGGAAAAGGGATTGAAGAGTTATCGCAGCGAGCCAATGTCTCGCCACTGATTGCCAAAATTCTGTTGGCTCGAGGTGTCGTTGATCCAACGCATATCGCTTCATTCTTGGAAGCCAAACTCGATCAATTGCGTGATCCCGAATCGCTACCTGGTCTCACTCAAGTTGCAGATCGTTTATATGAGGCGGTGCAACAGAAGAAGAATATTGTCATCTATGGTGATTATGATGCAGACGGCATGACGTCGTCGGCGATTTTGTTGCGCTGTCTCAAGATTCTCAATGCGAACGTTACCTATTTTGTCCCCAACCGCTTCGAAGAAGGTTACGGACTTAATTCAGAAGCGTTGAGAACACTGAAGCAACGCGGCAAAGAAGTTGTGGTGACCGTGGATTGCGGTATTGCGAGTGTGAAAGAAGCCGAAGTGTGCCGCGAGATCGGTTTGGAATTGTTAATTACCGATCATCATCAATTCGGTGAGCAGTTGCCTCAATGCGCAGCGATCACTCACCCTGCCCTGCCCGGTTACGATTATCCATTCACAGGTTTATGTGGTGCGGGGGTCGCTTTCAAGTTGGCTTGGGCTTTATGTCAACGGCATAGTGGTTCACGGCGTGTAACGCCTGAATTAAAGCAGTTTTTATTGGATGCGATGGGGTTAGCGGCGATTGGTACGGTAGCCGACGTGGTCCCTTTGATCGATGAAAATCGCGTCTTGGTAAAGCACGGATTGCGTTCGTTGCAGCAGACTAAACTCATCGGCTTAAAGGCACTGATGAAGCTTGCGCAACTATCGGAGAAGCCCAAACTATCGAGTGAAGATATTGGTTTCTCGTTGGCACCGCGACTCAATGCGGCAGGGAGATTAGGCCAAGCTCAATTAGCGATCGAGTTGTTGTCCACCGAAGACGAAGCTCGCTCAGAAGCTTTGGCGGACTATATCCATCAGCTCAATGGTACGCGCGAGACTTTGGAGCGAAGCATTTATCTGGCTGCGCAGAAACAAATCAAAGAAGTGTATGATGCAGAGAATGATCCGGCATTTGTATTGGCTGCACCTGGGTGGCATCCTGGCGTCATTGGAATTGTGGCAGGTAAGTTGGCTGAGAAGTATCACAAGCCGGTGATTGTGATCGCTTTGGATCAAGTGGGAAGTAAACCGGGCACGGGTTCGGCTCGCTCGGCAGGTATCATCGATTTACATGCTGCGTTGCAAGAGTGTCGCGAGCTATTGGTGACCTGCGGTGGTCATGCGGCAGCAGCGGGTCTCAAAATTGAAGAAGCGAATCTCGCCGCTTTTCGTGAAGCGTTTATTGAGCAAGTATTAATTCAAACGGGCCAAGGTCCGCTCGAAGGTGAATTGGTCGTCGACATCGAAGCCCCTTTGGTGCAAGTGACGTTGGGGATGGTGGAGCAGATCGATATGTTGGCGCCGTTTGGGCAAGCAAACACTCGCCCCCTTTTGTGTGCAACGGGCGTTTTTCTAAGTGCTCCACCTAAGTATCTTGGCTCGGGTGAACGACATTTTGCGGCTCACTTTCAGCAGCATCAATCGAAGTTCCGCGCGGTGGCTTGGGGGCAAGGTGAGTGGGTCGAGCAATTGGCCCAAGTACAAGGGCCGCTGGATATTGTTTTTCGTCCAGCCATCAATGACTACAACGGATTTCGGAGCGTTGAATTACAGTTAGTCGATTGGCGCCATTCACAAGCTTCTCAATCTCCCCAAGCTGTTTTGAAAGGTCCCCATCTTCAAACTCAAGCGGTGCGACCAGGCTTGGCAAAATCGGAAGCCGTTGAAGATTCGCTCTGAACGTAGCTTCGATCGTGGGCGTACTAGACGCGTGCGTAAAGTGTTTCCAGATGGCAGTTTGCTGCAGCGAGGATGTTGTCCCCCGAGATTCTCGGATCAAACCGTCGAAATTCACATTAAAATAACCCAAACGGGCGTAGTTACTTTTCGTTAAGGGCTGGTCATTAACGATTGGGCGGGTGATACTGTTGGTTTGGTTCAGGGTTGTAACCCCTGGCCTGCGGGTTAATTTGATTCCGAACCGTTGAAGCTGGTTTGGGATCGCGTTCAGCGGGCCAATTTTTCGGTTTCTCCGTTCCCAGGTAGCCCACCATGAAATGCTCACCGTTTTCGAGCGAATCGAGGAGTGATGTGATGCGGGATCTCCGCGACTCTCGATTCCTATCTACATGTTCAAGAATTTCGCGTTTTGCTTTTTCTGCACTGGCAAGCGCAGCGTTAATGATCGCGCCTGTTTTCGGCGGCGATCCTCTCGATTGGCCGAACTGGCGTGGTCCGGAATATAACGGAACATCGCGCGAAAAGGGTTTGCCTGAAACATGGTCGACCGAAGGTGAGAATTTGCTATGGCGTAAAGAAGAGTACGCAACTCGCGCGACACCGATCGTGATGAATGGCAAGATCTATACCGTTTGTCGCGCCTTTCCAGAAACGACCATGGAAGGTGAAAAAGTAGTTTGCGCTGATGCTGCTACGGGTGCACTCATTTGGGAAAGCGTTCACAACATCTTTTTGTCAGACGCACCTGCTGAGCGCGTTGGTTGGTCGAGTGTTTGCGGTGATCCGGCAACGGGCAAGATTTATTTGTTAGGGCTCGGCAGCCACTTCCAATGTCTGGACGGTGAAACAGGCAAAGTGTTGTGGGAACATTCCATGAGCGAAGAGTATGGCATGCTCTCGACTTATGGTGGTCGAACCAACTTCCCTGTTGTCTTTGAAGACTTGGTTATCGTTAGCGGTGTTATGACGGGTTGGGGCGACTACGCTGTCCCTGCTCACCGCTTCATTGCATTTGATAAAGCCACCGGTGCTGCCGTTTGGGTTTTGAGCACTCGACTCCGACCGGAAGATACGACTTACAGCAGTCCATCGTTTACGGTTCTCAATGGTCAAAAGGCCATGTTGTTTGGTGGTGGTGACGGATCGGTTTATGCGGTCCAGCCACGTACCGGCAAAGTGATCAATACCTACGATGCATCGACCCGCGGTATCAATGTTTCGCCACTGGCAGTGAACGGAATTGTTTACGGCAGCCATGCAGAACAAAACGCATCGGATACAACCGTCTTGGGTGCGTTGTTCGCTTATGACGGACGAACCGAAGGAAAGATCGCTGAAGATAAACTGTTGTGGAAAGTGCCTGCCAAAGCCGTAGGTCGCAGCTCTCCCGTTTATGCAGATGGCCGACTCTACTATGTCGAGGATGGTGGCACATTGTTTGTGGTAGATGCCACCAATGGCAAGATCATCCAAAATAAGAAAGTGGGCCGTATCATGTTTGGCAGCCCACTGTTTGCGGATGGAAAACTTTACATCGCTGAAAACACAGGTCGCGTTTATATCTTCAAGCCAACGCCAGAAGGTGTTGAGCAATTGAGTATGGTGCGTCTCAACGGCGAAGAAATCTTTGGTTCGCCGATCGCTTCGCACGGTCGCGTCTACATCCCAACAACTACGGCTTTGTATTGCATAGGCAATAAAGATGCCGCTCCATCTGCAGATCCGATTCCAGCAGGTGAGCCTGAAGCAAATGTTGCTGATGACCAAGCCGTAGCCCACATTCAAGTAGCTCCTGTTGAAATCTTGATGCAACCAGGTAAGCAAACCAAATTGCAAGTGCGAGCTTACAACAAGAAGGGACAGTTCTTGAAAACGGTTCCAGCTGAGTTCGCAGTGGATGGACCAGGAGCTGTTGCCGGTGACGTCTATTCAGTTCCAGCAGATGCTGGCCAAAAAGTCGCCATGATCACAGCCAAGGTTGGCGAGCTAACTTCAGTGGCTCGCGCTCGCTTGGTCCCTGCTCTCCCGTGGAAGTTTGATTTCGAAGACAAGAAAGTGCCACCGACTTGGATCGGCGCATCGTATCGTCATCAACCCAAAGAATTCGAAGGCCAAAATGTTTTGGTAAAGATCAGCACGATTCCTAAGGGAACGCGCAGCCAAGCTTGGATGGGTTGGACATCGCTTTCCGACTACACGATTCAAGCTGATTTTTATGCGACCGAAAAGAATGAAAAGATTCCAAGCATGGGCTTGATCGCTCAGCGTTATACGTTGGACATGACCAACAAGAAGGAATTGCAGATTCGCTCGTGGACTTCGCGTGTTGAACTCCGCTTTGCGAAAACAATTCCGTTCGAATGGTCACCCAATACTTGGTACACCATGAAGTTCAGTGCGGCCAACGAAAATGGCCAAGCCGTATTGCGTGGTAAAGTTTGGAAACGAGGGGAAGCTGAGCCAGAAGCTTGGACCATTGAAGCAGCCGACGCGGTTCCGAACACGATCGGAAGTCCGGGGTTATTCGGCAACGCTAGCGATGCGGAATTCTACATTGACAACGTAGAGGTTTCGCCCAACAAGAAATAGGGAAGTGCGTCCGGTAGGGATCCTTTATTTGTAAATTAGGTTATTTGTTTCATAAGGTGGTTTTTATATGCGACGTTACTTCAAACAAGCTTTGAAACAAAGCATGTGGTGTTTCGTTGGGGCGATGGTGGCTGTCAGCTCGACAACCGCGAGTGCCCAGAACTTTGATGTGATTCTCGAAAACAAAAAGATGATCGAGAAGCTCAAGGTGGGGCCGAAAGATTGGCCTCAATGGGCCGGATCGCCATTTCGCAACAACGTATGCGAAGGCACCAACGTACCAACGGCATGGGATGTAGAGACAGGTGATGGAATCAAGTGGTCTATGCCACTCGGTTCGGAGACCTACGGTAACCCTGTTGTCGCCAACGGCAAAGTTTACGTTGGTACCAACAACGGCAATGGTTATGCTGCTCGTTATCCTAACAAGATCGACCTTGGTTGCCTCGTGTGCTTTAACGAAGCTGATGGCAAGTTCCTGTGGCAACACTCGAATGAGAAGTTGCCCACTGGTCGTGTGCACGATTGGCCGAACCAAGGCATTTGCGCTGCACCATTGGTCGACGGCGATCGCCTATGGTATGTAACAAGCCGCGGCGAAGTCGTATGTCTTGACACCGAAGGTTTCTTGGATGGCGAAAATGATGGTGTGGTTCAAGATGAAATCACCGCCATCAAACCAGATCAAAAAGCTTTGGTCAATGAAAAGATCGAAGCCGACGTGGTATGGCGCATCGATATGATGAAGCAGCTCAAGGTATCCCAGCACAACATGTGCAGTTGTTCGGTTACCGCTTGGGACGACTACTTGTTGGTCAACACCGGTAATGGTGTGGATGAAGGTCACAAAGAATTGCCACAACCAGCAGCGGCTAGCTTCATGGTTTGCAAGCGCAGCACCGGTGAAGTGTTGTGGACCGACAATTCTCCTGGAGACAATGTGCTTCACGGCCAATGGTCGTCGCCAGCTTGCGGCGTTCTCGGCGGTGTAGCTCAAGCTATTTATGGTGGCGGTGACGGTTGGCTTTATAGTTTCGCTCTCGAAGGGGAAAACGGTAAGGCGAAGTTGTTGTGGAAGTTCGATTGCAATCCAAAAGATTCGATCTACATGCTCAACAAAGCAACCCGCAATCATTTGATTGCGACACCCGTGATTTACGACGGCATGGTTTATGTGGCCGTTGGTGAAGACCCTGAGCATGGTGAAGGCCAAGGTCATTTGTGGTGTATCGACCCAACCAAGCGTGGCGATGTTAGCCCTTCGTTGGTGTTCAATGCCAAAGACGAAAAGACTCCAATCGCTCCTAAACGCTTGCAGGCGTTGGTGGCTAAAGATGGTGACTTAGAGCGTCCTAACCCCAATTCGGCTGCGGTTTGGCACTATGTTGGCAGCGATCCTAAAGTTTTCGAAACCACCATGCACCGCACCTGCGGTACCGTGGCGATCAAGAATGATTTGCTATTCGTCGCCGACTTTAGCGGTGTGTTCCACTGCGTCGATGCCAAAACGGGCAAAGCACATTGGACCTATGACATGTTGGCTGCATCTTGGGCTTCGCCTTTGATCGTCAACGACAAGGTCTACATTGGCGACGAAGATGGTGATATCGCCGTTTTCGAAGTGAGCTACAAAGAGCAGACCGAACCTTTGGCTGAAATCAACATGGGTAGTGCGGTTTACACGACACCTGTGTTTGCCAACGAAACGCTCTATATTGCTAACCGCAACCGCATTTTTGCGATTGCCGAAGGTGCCAAGAGCGAACCTGCGGATGAGTAATCTAGCGTAAATCGCTTGGATTATTAGAATACTAGAAGGCCGGCATTCATTGCGGATGCCGGTTTTCTTTTTTGGTGCGGAGTTACTTCCATTTCTCAACCCGCAAGTCAAGATCAACGCGATCTGTGGAAAGAAGCTTGGGTCCCTTTGCAGAGCCCGGTGTTTCGCGTTTTTTGGCTCGCCGCACTATTCTCCAATCTCGGTACCTGGGTACATGAAACAGGTGCGTCTTGGTTGATGTCCGAACTGGATGCCTCACCGTGGAATGTATCTTTGGTGAGAACCGCCATGGCCATTCCCGTTTTTGTGCTCTCTTTGCCTGCAGGTGTTGTCGCCGATTGGGTTGATCGACGCAAGGTTTTGATCATCACTCAACTCTACCTGCTTACGATCGCTAGCTCCATGGCTGCGATGACCTATTTCAATTGGATGACCCCGACGTTGTTGTTGACGATGACGTTATGTATGGGATTGGGAATGGTTGTTCATGTTCCTACTTGGCAATCGATTATCCCCGATCTCGTACCCAAAGGCAGCATTCCGGCGGCGGTCGGTCTGGGGAGCTTGTCGTTCAATTTGGCGCGAGCCATTGGGCCGGCGGTGTCGGGTGTGTTGATGTCGCTATTCGGTGCGTGGGTTTCGTTTGCTGTGAATGCGGTGTCGTTTTTGGGAATATTCTTGGCGCTGCTTTTTTGGAAACCAGCCGAACCTCAAGAAGTCGTGGATCGCAAAGATGGAGTGCTGGCCGCGATGGTCGACGGTGTGATGCATGTGATCCAACGCAGAGCCATACGCAACGTCTGCATTCGTCTGACGTTGTTTGTAGTACCCGCCAGTGCGTTGTGGGGACTGATGCCCTTGATCGCTCGACAACGCTTGGGTCTAGAAGAAGCAGGATATGGCGCGATGCTTGGGTTGTTTGGTACCGGAGCCGTGGCTGGAGCTTTGGCTTTACCGGTTGTGCGACATTATTTGGGCAGCGATCGGATGTTGGCGCTGGCTGCCATTCTTTACGGATTCGTGTACCTATTCTTGGCAAGCGGCGTAGATGTGTGGATTCGGCTACTTACGATGACACTCGCCGGCTTGAGTTGGATGACCACGCTGACCACATTGAATACCACAGCGCAGGTTCATCTCGCTCGCTCGCATCGCGCCCGTGGTATGGCGATTTATCTGATGGTGTTTGCTGCCAGTATGGCGGTCGGTTCGGCGTTTTGGGGGCGACTGGCAAGTCATTTTTCTTTGGTACAGGTCTTGGTGATTGTGGCTGCTGTGATCTCTATTACGTCGCTGGCAGCCTGGGTGTTCCCAATCGGAAATCTCCCGCTTTCGGACAAATCCGAACCGATTTCAGCGGAAAAATCGCCCACGGAGGCCACCGCCTGAGGGGGGCGGCAATTCGTTTTGAGCTCCCGTTTCGACGTTTCCACCAGTGGCTGTAGGGGCGAAAAAGTCAGGAAAAACAGGCTTTTTTTGCTCTGTGAAGCTACAGCGGCAAGGCCTATCTCACCCCGGGAAACTCATTTAGCTTGACGATTTGAAGGGCATGGGCAATAATTCATTCATCCGGATGAAAGGATGAATGCTTTTCTCCGTCCGGGGGTGGGGCGGACTGGAGGCGATTGAGTCTCGGATGCATTGGCCCCGTACGTACAAACGAGATTCGGAAGAATCGAGATCATTGATGTCGACTGCTGGAGAAATGTTCGACTGGTTGCAAGTTCTTTCGGATCCAACGCGCGCAAGACTCTTGCGGTTGTTGGATCGAAATGAATTGACCGTCATCGAACTATGCCAAGTGCTCCAAGCACCACAGAGCACCATTAGCCGACATCTCAAAGTATTGGCAGAAGCGGACTGGGTTCAGTCGCGCAAAGAAGGTACCAGCAGCTGGTATCGATTGCAGATCAACGAATTGCAGTCGGGGCAACGCAAGTTATGGCAAGTGGTCCGCGAGCAAGCGGCCACCACCAAGTTTGCCGAACATGATGACGCTCGATTGGAAAAAGTTTTAGAAGAGAGACAAAGTCGCGCTCAAGCTTTCTTTTCTTCGGCCGCTGATCAATGGGACAAGTTAAGAAGTGATTTGTTTGGCGGATCGGTCAATAGTTGGGCGCTGGCAGCCAGCTTAGGAAGTGAGTTAGTGGTGGGCGAGTTAGGGTGCGGTACAGCCCCACTGAGCCACTTGCTCTCTCCTTGGGTCAAACAAGTAATCGCTGTGGATTCCTCTGCCGCGATGCTCAAGGCAGCCAAGGGGAAGTTGAAGAAATGTGATAACGTTGAGTTCCGAAAAGGCGACTTGGCTGCTTTGCCAATCGGCGATCAGGAACTTGATGTGGTGTATATGGTATTGGTACTCGCATATTTGCATGAACCACGACAAGCCATCGAAGAAGCGCGAAGAACGCTGAAGCCTGGTGGTCGATTGGTACTGATCGATATGCTGAGACATGATCGTGAATCGTTGAAACAGGAACTGGGACATCTCTGGCTAGGCTTCGAATGGACACAAATCGATGAATGGCTGGGGCAGAAATCCTTTTCAAGCGTAATCAAACTTCCTGTTCCACCCGAACAAGAAGCGAAAGGTCCACCGTTGTTCTGCGTCACAGCGACCAGATAACGGAACGATAAATTGAGAATGAAGTTTGTTGATAAAGTTCTCAATCCACTGAATTCGTATCGTTTACGAAAGTAACGTTTTATTGTTGTTTTGTTGAAATGAGTTTATGAGTTCCTGCCGAACTCATTCACCGGAGAGTTCTAATGAGTGCAACTTTGGAAAAAAGCGGTAAAGCAAGCGGAACGGCTCGCCCACCCTTTAAGGTAAAGGCTTTCGATTACATCGCTGAAGGCAAGCGAGCAGAAGGTTTGGGCTTGATCGAGTTCGGTCGAACCGAAATCCGATTGGCTGAAGATGAAATGCCTGGTTTGATGGCTCTTCGCGCTCGATATGGCAAGAGCAAGCCATTGGCTGGTGCCAAAATCATGGGCTCTTTGCACATGACCATTCAGACCGCTGTTCTCATCGAAACGTTGACCGCTTTGGGCGCTGACGTTCGCTGGGTTAGCTGCAATATTTTCTCGACCCAAGATCACGCAGCTGCCGCAGTTGTGGTTGGTCCAGAAGGTACTGCCGACAATCCTAAGGGCGTACCAGTATTCGCATGGAAAGGCGAAACGCTTGAAGAATATTGGTGGTGCACCGAGCAGGCTTTGGTATGGCCTGATGGTTCCGGTCCTGACCTCATTGTGGACGACGGTGGTGACGCTACCTTGTTGATCCACAAGGGTGTCGAGTTCGAAGCTACTGGTGTTGTGCCTGCATTCAACGCAGAAAGCGAACCAGAAGAATGGGGTGTTATTCTCGATTTGTTGCGTCAGCAACTTCGCGATTACCCAGGTCGTTACACCGCTATGGCCGCCGAGTGGAAGGGTGTCAGTGAAGAAACCACAACCGGCGTTCATCGCTTGTATGAAATGCAAGCCAAGGGAACTTTGCTTGTTCCAGCAATCAATGTGAACGACTCGGTTACCAAGAGCAAGTTCGATAACATCTATGGTTGCCGCCATTCGTTGATCGATGGTTTGAACCGAGCATCCGACGTGATGATCGGTGGTAAGGTTGCCGTGGTTTGCGGTTTCGGCGAAGTTGGTAAGGGAAGCTGCCAATCGTTGCGTGGTCAAGGTTGCCGCGTGATCGTTACCGAAATCGACCCAATCTGCGCATTGCAAGCTGCAATGGAAGGTTATGAAGTTAAGACGATCGAAGACGTTGTCGGTATCGCCGATATCTTTGTTACTGCAACCGGTAACAAGGACATTATTACCGTCGAACACATGAAGCAGATGAAGGATAAGGCCATCATCGGTAACATCGGTCACTTCGACAACGAAATCGATATGGCTGGTCTTTATCGTTTGGAAAAGGAAGGCAAAGTCGAACGCGTCAAGATCAAGCCACAATACGACCAGTTCCGCTTCAAGGAAACCGGTCGCTCCGTATTGGTTTTGGCCGAAGGTCGCTTGCTCAACTTGGGTTGTGCAACCGGGCACCCAAGCTTTGTGATGTCCTCCAGCTTCACCAACCAAGTTCTTGCTCAAATGGAACTGTGGGCCGAACGCAGCACTGGCAAGTACGATAAAGCCGTGTATGTTTTGCCAAAGCACTTGGACGAAGAAGTTGCTCGCTTGCACCTCGACAAGTTGGGGGTGAAGCTCACTCGCTTGACTGCATCCCAAGCGGAGTATCTCGGCATGAGTGTCGATGGTCCTTACAAGCCTAACTACTATCGCTACTAAGAAATTGGTTGCGTGCATCGCCAGTCGATGCATCAAGTAATATCGAGAAGCTCGTTGTGCCGGAGGAAGGTGCAACGAGCTTTTTTTTTGCGCGGTGAGGTCGTAGCTCTTACTTCGTACTTCGTAATTCGTAATTCGTCGTCGTAATTCGTCGTCGAGTCTTCGAAGCTCGCGGACGAGCACGATAACGAGCACGATGACGATTACGCTCACCGCTGCGCTGAGTAGGAGCTACGAGGGGCCCCTCGCGCGGCTGAAGTTCTGTGCGGTGAGGTCGTAGCTCTTACTTCGTACTTCGTAATTCGTCGTCGTAATTCGTCGTCGAGTCTCCGCAACTCGCGGACGATAACGAGCACGATGACGAGCACGATAACGAGTACGAGTACGCTCACCGCTGCGCTGAGTAGGAGCTACGAGGGGCCCCTCGCGCGGCTGAAACTTCATGCTATGCGGTCGAGCGAAATAAAATCGTATAAGTGTTGTGGCCCCAATCGGGTCACACACCCGATTACGCAGCTTTTTGAGTTGGGCTGTCGTTGGATTGTTGCATAAAGGCAGCAATCCCTACTGTCCCATAAGAATGTCCGTCAGGACCTAATAACTTGATCTGGCCTTCTTCGACAAACCATACGCCAGAAAAGCCTTGGCAGCTCAGGCGTTTGCCACAATAACAGCCTTGCCGGATCAGCATCGTTTCTTGGATTTCATCCGAGGCTACTCCCGTCCGCTGCAGAACCCAGCGACCGAACGCCACGCGCACTTGCTCAGTTGGGGACGTTGTTGTGTGAGTATTCGGATCCAAGGGACTCTTCCGTGAAATGATAGCAATCTCAGGAGTGGAATGAGTGCAGCCGTTCCGTGCCGTTGTCTACCCACCCATCGTCGACTCATCGGCGATTCTCCCCAGCAAAATGAAGTCAGAAATATCAGGGAGCATAGATTACCTAGGTAGTATATTTTCTCTTTTGCCCGGCTAATGGGTGGGGGTGAAAAATGCCGATACTCCACCCAGTCCGCTCTGTCACCTGCGAAGAATCAGGGCAATTGATGGGGTTGGGGCCGAACAAGTATCGCAGCAGGATGCCAAGGATTCGAAAATGGACGACCAAGAAATCACCTGGGAAGTAGTGCAACAACTAAACGATTCCGAGTTGTCGGACTTGCTCAAAGACGAAGCAGGCTTAGAGCTCAGTGGGGCGCAAGTTGGCGCTATTCGGCAATTCATCAAAATCGCTGGCGATCTGGATTCAGCCCTAGAATTAGTGAATTCGGTTAAGGAACTTAAGGATGCTGCTTGAATGACCAAGCAGTTTGTGCCTGTTCCCTTTCTGTTCAAGCCGCCATCACCAGGGGGCGTTTGAAATAAAAAACCGGGATTTCTGCTGCACATGCAGCGGAATTTCCCGGCTTTGTTAAATGAAATTAGTTTTGAATGAGGATCGAACTAACTGGCGTTAGTCGATAATACGAGCGAGAGCATCCAAAGCGGCCTTCGCTTCTTCAACTCCACCCAATTCACTGGCTAGCTTCTTGGCCTTGAGCAATAGCTCTAACGACAGACCACCGGAGGCTTTGCTTGTTGCCTTGGCAGCCGTTGCTGCTTTACCGGATCCTGGTGGACGACCACGACCGCGTCGAGGACCACCTTTATCATCCCGCTTTTTCGCCATGGACAATACGGTGCTTACGAATTGAGCGCTGACTTCTTCACCATGATCGGTTTTCAGTTTTTCAGCGATTGCTTTTGGACCCATGCTTGGGTTCTTGCTCTTGTACTCTCGGATAACTTCGGACTTATTAATCCCAGAAGCGGCCGCTTTCTTAGCCATACTACGAATCCCTTTACAGCGATTACAGAATAACGATTGCAGAATTCTGTGAGTCCATGGTCAATGTCTCAGGGATTGACGCACCCACTTTTACAATCACAAACCTTAAGGGAATAGTAACACACAAAACCCTAATTCAAAGTGTTTTAGCGCGTATAAGATAGCTAATTAGTGCACAATTACGAAAAAGAAATGGACTCCACGAGATGCTAATAAATATGGGCTTGCATGATTGGCGTAGCTCTGCGGGGGCCCCTATTTAGGATGCTACATGCGGTCTACCACATTGATTCCCAACAATTCAAGACCTTGCTTTATCGTGCGTCCGGTGAGTTGACAAAGTGCAAGCCGACTTTGTTTCAATGCTTCTGTTTCAGCTTTAATCACAGGGCATTGTTCGAAGAATGACGAGTAACTTTTAGAGACATCATAAAGGTAATCGGCCAATAGATTGGGCATGTAATCGTTGGTTACATGCAGCAATACTTCTTCAAATTTGAGCAGCATTAATGCTAAGGTTCGTTCAGCGGAATGGTCCAATACAAAATCAACTTCGGGTGCAATAGGCTCGGACATTGAGATCCCAGCGTTCCGCAAGATGCTGCACGTACGGGCATAGCTGTATTGGATGTAAGCGGAGGTATGGCCGTCGAGGCGAACCATTTTCTCGAGGTCAAATACGTAATCACTAGTTCGGTTGTGAACCAAATCGGCATACTTGATGGCACCCAAGCCAACTGTTTGGGCAACTTCTCGTTTTTCCTCGGTGGGGATGGGCAACGATTCTACTACTTGAAACGCTCGTTCGATCGCTTCATCCAATAGAGGCTCTAGGCCAACAACGCTACCAGAGCGTGTTTTGTAGGGCTTACCATCTTTTCCGAGCACAGTGCCGAATGAGACGTGATTCAATTCAAGTTGGTCGTAACCAATTTGTTTGGCTGTGGCAAATAGTTTCGAGAAATGATCGCCTTGTCGATGGTCAACGACATACAAAATGGCATCAGGCTTAAAGGTTTCAACTCGATACTCAATAGTGGCCAAGTCGGTGGTTGCATATAGGTACGCGCCGTCTTGTTTTCGGATCAGCATGGGGACTTCAAAGCCATTCAAGAAGACGCACACGGCCCCTTCGCTGATCTTGGCCATGCCATTATCGAGCAGTCGTTGAACGAGTGGGCCAAGACGATTGTGGAAGTAGCTTTCGCCAAGCTCCATGTCGAACTGAATATCAAGTCGATCGTAGATGTGGTGGATCGACTCTAGGCAGAGAGGGAGGAACTGGTCCCAAAGGGCTTTGTTTTCCGCATCACCTGCATGTAGTTTGGCCGTTTCTTGCAATACTCTGGTTTCGAGGTCGGGATGTTTATCGCAAGCGGAACTCAAATCGGGCTGTTGCTTTCGGGCTTCTGTAGTGTCTTCCAGCTTTTTGAGTTTCTCTTGATGGTTCTTAAGTTCTTTCTGGGCATCTTCAATGGATCGTTTGGCCTTTTTATCGGTTGCGGCTACCGCGCCAAACTCGGCTTGGACCTTTGCCAGTTTCTCTTCGGCCTTCTCGACAGCTAGCTTCGTTTTGGGAAGTTCCTTTTCGGTGCTTTGCCAATCGATCAGCTGATGGACGACCCGATATAGCCGGGAGAGTTCGGGGACTGGATCGGCAGCAAACGCAGCCGGATCAAGAAAATGCTTATAGCCATAAATGATCATTCCAAACTGCGTTCCCCAGTCTCCCAGGTGATTATCGGTAATCACTTTGTGTCCAAGGAACTTCAGAATCTTGGCGATCGCGTCTCCGATAACGGTCGAACGAATATGACCGACGTGCATCGGCTTGGCGACATTAGGTGATGAATAGTCGACCACATAGGTTCGTGGTTTGGCAACTGGATGTACGGCCAAGCGATTCGACTGGGCCACTTCGTTGAGGGCTTTGGATATCGTACTATTCTTGAGCTTGAGATTGATGAAGCCACGCGGCGCGATTTCTGCTGGCTCACAAAGTCCTGATAGATCGACCCGTTGCACAATGTCTTGAGCGATTTGCATTGGGTCTTGAATGCCCAATTGCTTGGTCAAGCTCATCGCCAAGTTGGCTTGATAATCTCCGAACTGAGTATCGCGAACTGCCGTGACGCGTTGAGAGAGCGATGTTCCATCGAGACCCATTTGATTTAGAGCAGCCGCAAATCGTTCACGGACCAAATCCACCAACAACATCGCTGGTATTCCTACAGTTCAAAGAATCGAATGAATGGAATCTAAAAACAAAAACAGGCTCGTACTACAAGCCTGTCTCATGAAACGTCAAAGCAAAAATGCGTTTAGGAGTGTCGTGCCATCGTCGCCGAGGAGGCTTGCACGATGTCGCTGACATCGACGGGTTTACCATCGGCCCACAGATTTTCAAGATTATAGAAACTGCGGGTTTCATCGTCGAAGAGGTGAATGACAATACTGCCGTAATCCATAACGACCCAGCGTCCTTCTTCTAGGCCTGAAACAGAAAGCTTCTTCTCACCTATCGCTTTAAGAGCGCGCTCGATTTCGTCAGCGATAGCCGCCAATTGTCGTCGGCTGCCACCAGTGATGAGAATAAAAAAGTCAAATAACGAGGTCACACCCGTGAGATCAAGGACGGTAACATCCTGTCCTCGGTTCTCTGCCGCTGCTTTAACCGCAGCTTTGGCCATATCCAGGCTATAGGCGATTTGAGCTGCCGGAACCATCGGTGCCGTCACAGGGGTGTCTTTTTCCCGATGGGCCTTTTCTGTCATTCTTCGTACGGGTCCTATCAAAAATGATCGATTTTCGTGGCGTAGTGCCAAAAATCGGTTCTGAAATTCTAACTGCCGCGAATTCTGTCGAGCTGAAACTCTGTCGAGCAGGTGGGGCAGGCTGGGCAATTTGTGGTCCAAGGCCCGCCCTACCCACTTGGCGTATCAACCTATATTCTACCCAGACAACCCCAAGAAGTGAACGTCTAAAAGGGGAATGGCGTCAACGCTTGACCCTTAGACAACAATACCTTGAAAAAAGTTCGTTTGGCGTCCTCTGAGACGCCAAATCGTCAATTCAAGCCCATTTTGCACAGAATTAGGATAGGCCCATGAGCGACTGGATCGAAGAGGGAACCAAGGCCCCTGCGTTTACACTCAAAGCGGACGATGGTTCGAAAGTAAAACTTTCGGACCTCAAGGGACATCCAGTCGTCATTTATTTTTACCCCAAAGATGACACTCCAGGCTGTACCAAAGAGGCGTGTGCTTTTCGCGATCGAAGCTCCGAACTGGAGAAATTAGGGGCCAAGGTGATGGGGATCAGTACCGATACCGTCGAATCGCACGTCAAGTTTAAGCAGAAATACAATTTGAATTTTCCTCTCTTGTCCGATCCTGATCACGCGATGGCTGAAAAGTATGGGGCGTGGCGGGAGAAGAATATGTACGGAAAAAAGAGTATGGGAATCCAACGTTCCACCTACTTGATCGGCCCTGATGGCAAGGTGGTGAAGGTGTGGAAGAAGGTGAGTGTTGATGGTCATGATCAACAAGTGATCGATGCCCTCAACGAACTCTTGTAGTCTCCCCAAAACAAATACGCTCGTAGCAGCGTTTGATCTTCGTAGCTCGTACTTCGTACGTCGTAATTCGCGCTCGTGCTCGTGCTCGTCCTCGTCCTCGTGCTCGCTCGATCACGATCACGATCACGACTACGAATTACGACGTACGACGTAGGAGGCACGAGCGGTTTACCAGCCGGAGTGTTTTACCATTGATCGGCTTGGTTAACTCTTTTCGCAGCAAGTTCTTCGCCCTCTTTAGGGCGGCATTCCAAGCCAACAAAATAGTTGTAGCCCAACTCCTGAGCAGCGCGCAGCACGCGAGGATAATAGATTTCTCCCGTGCCTGGTTCATTGCGGCCTGGGTGGTCAGCTAGTTGTAAATAGCCAACTTGATCGAAACCATCTTTGAGGCGGCCGCAGAGGTCGCCTTCGCTGATCTGCATGTGGTAAAGATCCCAATTGATTTTTACCATCGGTGAATCGACTTCGCGACAAATCTTTACGGCATCGACACTACCGTATAGGCAATGGCCGGGATGGTCGACACGACCATTCATCGGTTCCAGGATGAGCATGATGCCTTCTTTTTCGACGATCGGCTTCACACGTTTTAGGGCTTTAACAACCTGTGCGAGCATCGCATCTTGGGTCATTCCTTTTTGATTATTGCCCGCGACAACGGTCATCTTGGGGCAATTCAATTGATGAGCCACTTTGCATGACTCGATGATCTTCTTTTCGAAAGCCTCTTCGTTGCTAGGGTGATTCATACCTGGGTCAAAGCCCCAGGCAGTGAATTGTGCCACCGAAAGGTTGAGTTCTTTATTGAGACTTACGACTTCAGGTAAGTTCTTATTCTCATACGGCCAA
>JAFLCP010000134.1 GCA_017303505.1 Planctomycetota bacterium
GCAAAGTACCAGGTATCCAGGAACAATTTTTTGCCGTATCCATTGAACGCAAAATGAAGCATCCGGGAGTCTTGGCAATTTGCCGCAATCGAAACGATTAGTGCCATTGCTAAGTCCCGGATCGAGGCTTGCGCCGCAACACGAAAAACATGAAGGCTGCGAAACAGGGATGTCTTCTGTTAGCCGTGCGACTTTATCCAACCTATGCCAACAAAAGGCTGGCGCGACCGAAGGTTTGGGCTGTTGGAAAATATGCAACCAGACGCTCACACGTCACGGCTGATTGGGGCCCCCAGACGTTGAAAAAAGCGGCTCGTTCGGTTTAACACACGTTGCTCGGCTGGCGAGATTTTTCCAAGTCCCCAGATTCCTCCTGACGCCAAGGCAACTTTTCGACAAGCAATCATGACGGCTCGTTTTAGCTCTTTAACTCTTCGGGGCGCGAGCACGGTAGACCGAGCTTGTGTGAACTCCTCCCACAATACCCACCACTCAGTTGGCGGTTTCTCCTGAAGCCAATGCCGGAACATCTCGATTGCGGGCCCATTGGCGATCATGTCCGGCTCAAAAACAATCGCTTCAGCGGCCCGCCGTTCGTCAATCGTTACCGTACCAGTTGCCCAGGCGGTCATAACCACAGGAAAGGTATTCAGTGCCATGACATTTTCACTTCGAAACCCCGCCAAATAGAGCCTATGAATCAGCTCACTATTTTCGATTCCCGTGTATTGCTTCAACTTTCGTCGATCGTAATCTGCTAAATAGAGTCTGCGATAACGCTCATATACCACTGACTCAGGCTGGGCCAATTGGAGCTCAATTAGCCTTCGAATCTTTCCTCCCTGTGAGCGTGGAGTAATCATGTTCTGCTCCTTCCAACTAAATCGATCGTAATTCATTTCGAAACGCTGCAAGCACGAGCTTGCACCACACTCAATTAATACGATGGATCCGCGGCACAGGTCCATTGAATTCGATCCCCAGTTTTCTTTGATAAAACTAACGCTTCCTTCGCCCCACTCTTCCGGATCTCAATAGATTGACTCAGCACCACAAGCTCTCTTGCAACCATTATGCATCTCCATTACACTTGCACGTGCAAACTATGCGACAGAACGTCCATGGGGACTTGCTCCCCACTCAGCGAGAGGAGCTCCAATGTCTACGACGCCTTTAACTCGATCCTTGGATTCCGAATCGCTTGGAAACCAAGAAATTGAACGACTCTTTCAACAACCGGGAACGGATATCTTAGTGGTGCCTCGACCGAAGACGTTTGCCCAAATTGAAACATCTTCCCTTCGAATCGCAGATGTCCGTAGCAATGTGAGCCTCCGGCACGCAACGGAAGAAGTCGCGCAGTTAGCCGGTGAAGTTGGGCTTGCCGATCCTCTCGTCCTCCACGACATTGTCACCTCCTTAAATGCATTCGGCGAGGTATTCAAACGCTCGACATTGGAACTTCGCATTGAATACACCAAGAAGCAATCTTGCCCAAAGTTTCACTGCGACAACGTCTTTGCCCGACTCATAGTCAACTACCTCGGTCCGACAACTCAATATGTCTACCTCGATCGAGCAGACGAATTACATACAGCGCCGCATTATGCATGGGTCTTCTTGAAGGGAGGAAAACATCCAACGTTTCAACACAACGTCCACCATCGTTCGCCTGAAATGAACGGAAACGAAGCGCGGCTATGTGCTATTGTCAATTTCGCCGAATGGGTAGGGCGTGCGTAACTCACCTTTGGTGAACGTCCTAATTTTTCCGTTCAACCTCAACTTCTGGCAATGCTCCACGATGCAATTCAAATCGCTTGTTTCTGATCCGTCGTCTTTCGAAACTTCTCCTCGAGAAATCGAGGAGATTGCTCCAGGTGTCAAGCTGCTGAGGCGAGCCATTTTTCAACTGAGCGCTTTGACCGCGTTTTGCGCGATAGCTAATTCAAAAAGCAACTTGGCCGGAGGCTTCAATGAGCCTTTACCAACCAACCGACTTACGTTGGAAGAATTAATTGCCAAAATCAGACCAGAAGCGACTCAGCTCATTTCCTCTATCGAGCCTGATGAAGCCTCCTATGTTGCACGTATGGCTCACCTTCTATCGCAAAGCGCGGAACTAGAAAAGTATCGCAATTTTCCTGGTGGAGAAGGTTGGACTATGGAGCCTACCGCATTTGTACCTCCGATCCTCTTGTACCAAATCGATATGCAGCCAGGGGCGAAGATTGACATTCATGATCACCGATATCACAACGGCGTTCTTTGTGTCCAGAAAGGTGAAGCTCGATTGAGATGTTTCGAACCGTTCGTAACCGAAAATGAACCGAATTCTGTCCAATGGAACCCGCTCGCGGAGACATGGCCTGAACCGGGCGTTGAATTCACATTGCAGCGGACAAGGGATGAGGTTATTCGAGTAGGTGCCACTGCCACATTGACTCGAACATCCGACAATATTCATGAATTGCAAGCCGGTCCAGAAGGCTGTCGTCTACTGGACCTCTTTACAAACTTCAAGCCCATTGCACTTTCGATGCGTATAAAATGGAACGGTGAGTTCGTCGATGAACCGAAAGGCTTATGTCGAGTCAGCTACATCGCTCCGGATCACATCCATTAGCAATCGAAGTAGAGACCAAATTCCATCGGATGAGGATGTTGATTCACCACACGGGTCTCTTTGCTGCGTTTGTGCTGAATCCAAATGCGGATGGTATCTTCCGTGAAGACATCGCCACGCAGCAAGAAGGTGTGGTTCTTTTCCAACGCATCCAAGGCAGCATCCAATGAAGCTGGTGTCTGAGGTACTGTTGTCCGCTCTTCGGGCGGCAAATCGTAGAGATTCTTGTCGAGTGGTTCACCTGGATGAATCTTGTTTTGAATCCCATCAATAATGGCCATCAACATCGCCGCAAAACCCAAGTAAGGATTGCAGCTTGGGTCAGGCACGCGAAACTCAATTCGCTTCGACTTAGGACTTGGACTGTACATTGGAATGCGGCAACATGCGGAACGATTGCGTTGCGAGTACGCTAAGTTCACAGGCGCTTCGAAACCGGGCACCAAACGTTTGTAACTATTCGTGGTCGGATTGGTGATGGACAGCAAAGCAGGCGCATGCTTCAATAAACCACCCATCGCATACATCGCCGTATCGCTCAATCCCGCATAACCTCGACCAGCAAACAAGGGCTCGTTATTTTTCCAAAGCGAAAAATGCACATGCATCCCTGAGCCATAGTCGCCATAAATCGGTTTAGGCATAAACGTAGCCGCTTTGCCATATTTGCGAGCCACGTTCTTGACGATGTATTTGTATTTCATCACATCATCTGCAGTCCGAACCATCTCATTGAAGCGGATATCGATCTCACCTTGCCCAGCGCTGGCCACTTCACGATGCTGACACTCGACATCGATGCCCGAATCGATCATCGTTTGCATCATTTCATTGCGCAGATCGAATAGTTGATCCGTAGGAGGGCAGGGGCAAAATCCATCTTTGGCTCGAACCTTATAGGCTTGATTTGGCCGCTCGTCTCGACCTCGATTCCACTCCGCCTCGATACTATCCAAATAGTAGTACGCTTCATGATCGCGCGTATCAAATCGCACATCGTCGAAAATGAAGAACTCGCACTCAGGCCCGAAAAATGCTCGATCCGCAATCCCTGTGCTCAACAAATAATTGGCCGCCTTGCGAGCCACATGCCGAGGATCGCGGGAATAATCTTCGCGGGTGATCGGGTCTTGAACGTTGCAGATCAACACCAAGGTTGGCAACTGGGCAAACGGATCGATGAAGGAGGTTTCAGGTTGCGGGATCAAAAGCATGTCGCTCTCATTGATCGACTGCCATCCACGAACGCTGGAACCGTCAAATCCGAATCCATCTTCGAAGGAATCTTCGCGGAGGTGCGACACGGGCACGGTTATATGTCGCCATTGCCCCAAAAAATCGGTGAATCGCAAATCAACGCTTCGCACCTCTTTTTCGCGACAATAAGCCAAAACGTCTTTTGGCGTAACGGGCAATTTCTTCCTATCTGAACTGAAAAAGCCTGAATCCTCACGCAACGTCATGTACAACTCCCAAGATCACTTCCTAAAGATGAACGCCCAACATGTGGGCTTCATGATTTTTCCGACTTCGAAATAAGCCCTTTAATTCTGCTTAGCCCTCGCGGACTACGGTGCTGTTACGCTTCTTCAGTGCAGGGCACCAAAACGCCAGACTTTTTCTCCATCCATCGTGCAGAAAGCGCCATCGCACCTGGCAACAGAATACTGCGAACCACCATAGTATCGATAACGATGCCAATCGTAAGGGCCACCCCCAATTCAATCATGCTCTTTAGCAACAAGCCTCGATCGGCTGGCGAAATACTCCAACCGATCCCCAAATCGGCTAACCAATGCAAGACTGGCCCGGCAGACATCGCGATGAACGTTCCCGCCATCACCGCCCCGCAGCTCGTAATGATACCTCCGGTCAACATCAAACCTCGCCGAATCCCTTCAAGGTGTCCATATTGCTGCTGCTCTTCGAACACACGAGTTGCCAAATAGACGTTGTAGTCTTGTCCGACCGCAATCAAAATGACAAACAGGAAGAACGGCACCTTCCAATCCAATCCTTGGAAATCACCTTCGTAGATCCAAGCAAACATCGTGTGCGTGATGCCCAACGTCGTGAAATAGCTCAACATCACGGCGGCCATCAAGCACGCACATAACAGCGGACGACCGATCGTAAACAACAGCACGACATAAACGCCGATTGGCACTAGCCACCGAATACGTGCCTCGTCACTTTGAGTGACATCTCTTAAATCAACGATGCCAGGAGTTGTCCCCGTGTAACTATAGTTGGCGCCAAACCAAGGCGAGTTGGGATCAAGCACTTCGGTCGATAAGACTTCTCGCAAACTTTGTAGCAGGTCGGCCGCCGGCAGCGAGAAGGGATTCTCCGTCGCCACCACATCGATACGAGCCATTCGATCGCGATAAGGTGTCTCGCTAGCCACAAAATAATCTTTGGTGTATCGATGAGCTTGCAACACCCGTCTTCGCCAAGCATCCTTCTCAAACAAGCCCATCTGGCGACCTGGCGGATAATCACCTAGCGGATCTGCCAGCGAACGTACGCTATGTACTCCAGGCAGGTACAACTTTTGGCTCAGTATTTCACATGCAGTGACACATTCATCAGGAGTCGCAAAGGGTGTTTCTCGGACCAATACAAAATGAATGGGGCTGCTGTCCGCGTTCGGGAAAAAACGGGAGATAATCTTTTGACCGCGACGACTGGGCGACTCTTCTCCCAATTCATTGCCAAGATCGTAAGAGACTTGGTCCTGCCAAACCCAGCCACCAATTGCGGGCACGCTCATAAATGCTAAACACAAACAGCATGCCAACAATGGACGAGAGGTCACCCAGACGGACAATTTGCCCCAAGCAGCTAACCACCATGGCATCTCAGAGTTCACTTGACTCTGGCCATCTTTGCGTTTCAAGCTTGGCCAAAACGCAAGAGGACCTAATCCGCAAACAGCAGCCGGAGTAAATGTAAGACTCACCACAATCGTGATGGTCAAGCAGAGCCCAATGATAGGCCCCGTTGAGCGGAATTTTTCAAACTCAGAAAACCACAGCAGACCTAAGCCGATAATGGTCGTGAAAGCGCTCGCAATCAGTCCATCATGCACAGCTCGCCAACTTCGCGCGACTAAACGTTCCATGCCGCGGCGTTGAGTCGATGGTCGGAGTGTCAACTCTTCCCGACATCGCGCTAAGAAGAAGAGACAAAAATCGGTCCCTGCACCAAATAGCAACACCACAATAAAGATCTTGGTGGTGGTGAAGATATTGAGCGGCGGAATCTCCCAGCCTGTCAAGGTTTGAATCGATTGGCTCCATTGCGATACTAATGCCACCGTTGAAATGGAAATCCAAAAACTGATGCCGATCGTTGCTAAAGGAATCCCAATCAACATCGGACCGCGATACACAAAAGTCAAAATGCCGAGGATCAAAACGAAAGTGACGATTTCTGTTTGCTTCACACTCAACAATGAAGCGCGGCGGATATCGCCACCTAATGCTGCCGAGCCGCTGAGTTCCGTTTGCAAACCGGCCAACAGTTCTTCACCGACTGCCGCTCGCGACTGGGCCAAAACCTGTTCAACATGCTTTAGCAAAGCCATATTGCCCGTCGCGATAAATTCACTCGATAGTTGGAGCAACAATAGACGAGCCTGCGGATGCTTCGCCCCTAACTTGCTCCCCAGTACAGGGTCGTGCCAAGTCCAAACTCCCACAAGAGCCTGGATGGCGTTGGTCTCGCGTTGATCGACACTTGGAGTTTGACGAATATCGGGATCAATGATCTGGGCCGTCTCTTCATCCGCTTCCGCTTGTTGATAATCACCGAGCAAACGAGCTAATTGCCCACGATCCCAATAGATCAAGGCGAGACGATCCAAGTTTTTTCGAATGGGTGCATCGTCGCCAAACTGGGTGAGGAGCGCGGCCAATTGTTCATCGAGCCCAATCGCTTGATTGAGCGAATCCATCGCCTTATCCAGCAGGCGTTGTCGGTCGCTTAACGACTTGGTTTTACTCGCTTCTTTCCAACTGACTTCGGCCAATTGATGCAGCAGCTTTCGTCCGACATCCAAGCCCACCGCCAGATCCGCTTCCTGGAGAGATGCGTCGGGTCGAGCTAGAACGATCGCGATCTGGCTCTTCACGCGGTTTTCAGGAAAACCTGCGTCCAAAAACGCTTGGCCCTGAATACTGGGCATGGAAGATGGCATAAATGCAAAGTCGCCATCTTTGGCAACACTGTCCCAAGATGGGGCAAGCCATTGCAAGCTCACTCCCACAAGCAACCAGCCAACGAGCACACCGGGCCAATATTTAGTGATCGCGTACGAAGAAGCGACGCGATACCGATTCAACCAACTTGAACCGGTACCGAAGCCGTTAGAATTTGAATCGTTACTAGGAGGTGATGAGGTATTCACTCCCACATTGTAACCGATTCGTGGGTCCGTTTAAAAGAATTCGCCCCACTTTTTGGAGGGCTAAGCCCACTGATAAACGTCCAAACCCTTCTGATGTCGGATAAAGATCTGCCCATCCGCCATTGCCAAATGTGCCCAGCTTTCCTCAGTCGTCATTTCACGCTCGGAGAGAAGCTCAAATTTCTCTGGATTTGCCTGGATAAGCCGCA
Organism: Planctomycetota bacterium; assembly: GCA_017303505.1. Lineage (GTDB taxonomy): Bacteria > Planctomycetota > Planctomycetia > Pirellulales > Pirellulaceae > JAFLCP01. The sequence continues at coordinate 7,247 of JAFLCP010000134.1, forward strand.
ATTTACCATCGTGATCCAACGCCAAAATTTGCTGTCCATTGGTAATCATACTCCAGTATTCACCCCAAGGTCGGGTTGTCCAAGTCGTCTCACCCTTGCTGAGATCCAAACAGGCGAAGCGTCTATTTCGGAGATGCATGTAACAATGCGGACCAATGATAACGGGGGAACTCATGTAGCCTTCGATCTTGTTTTCCCAGCGGACCTTGGGCTTCCAGTCTGGCCCATCTTTCACATCCAGCAACAACGAACGACCACCATAGCTACTGGTGAAAATCGCGTTGTCGTAAATCGTTGGGGTCAGAATGTTCATGCCGCGAAACGCTGCGACTTCGTATGTCCAAAAAGGTTTGCCCGAATCCAAATCCAAACCACACAATTGTGTTCGCGTTTGAACCAACAATTGTCGCTGACCATGCAATTCGGTGATGATCGGTGACGAAAAAGCACCACTGGACATAATGTTGCCGTCATCTTGCAACGACTTCCAAACCGTTTTACCCGTCGCCTTATCGAGCTTATAAACCGCTTGGCCCGCTTGAATGTAGAGATGCTCACCATCGATCAGCGGCGACGAAGCCATTCCAAAGTCCGGTACTTTTCCACCTGCCAAGGCGGCGAAGTCCACGCGCCAAACTTCTTTGCCGGAACCGCATTCAAGTGCCAACAACACATCGCGAATACCACCGACAAATAGCAAACTTCCATCGGTCGCAGGTGTGGAGCGAATCCAACTTCCATTTCGAGCTGCGAAAAACGGTACGCTCATCGAACCGGGCCATTCCACGATCCAATCTTGCTTACCACTTGTGCGCTGCAAGCCGCGTGCGGTTTCGTTTTTCTTATCCACCGTTTCGGTCACAAACACATGCGAATCGTTCACAATGGGTCCACTGTAACTGTCGCTCAGTGGGCAGCTCCACAGCATCTTGAGATGGTCGTCCGCCAACAAAGTAGGCCACGCCTCAGCAGGGGCGTAACTATCTCGATTCGGACCGCGCCAACTGGGCCAACGCTGACCACCCATAACAGCTGGGGATGCAGCACAAACTGCGGACGAAAATGCTAAGCCTTGCAAAAATGAACGTCGCTGCATCATCAATGCCTTCCTAGATATACCGTGAAACTGAGTATTCGTAACCTGGTTAATTGGTCGAAGCTTTTAAGTTGTAATCACCACCGTGCATGGCGGTGGCAAAGCGGGCCAACTGCTGCAAATTATCGCAGTGGGCCGTGTATTTGAGGTGCGGACGAATGCGGTCATCCAGAGCTCGTCCACCGAGCACGATGACCGTTTCCTTCGGGATCAGATCGCAAAATTCGCGGTAACTTCGCAAGAAAAATTCCGTGTCTTCAATATGCGAAACACTCAACCAAAACATTTTTGGTGCGGAGCGGCGAATTGCGGTTGCCATTGTTTTCAGCGGTAAGTTGATTCCTAAGTTCGATGGACGCCAACCACACTCCCGCAACACAATTTCTACCATTTGGCTTGGCAGCGAATAATGATCTCCTTCAGGTGAACCGCCGACGGCCAATGGCGCATTGGGGGCTGGCTCCGGAATCAATCTCCGCAATTCATACAACAACTGCGTACAAATTTCGCAGCCGCGTCGCTCTTCGTATACTTCAAGTGTTTGGCAACTCCACATTTCTCCCAAACGATGAAACGTGTGCGCGATCAATTCATCTGCCAGCTTTGAAAATTTCTGCTCGATGGCAAACCATTGCGAAAGAACTCTCCGACACGCTTTCTCGTCTCCTGCTACGACCGCTTCTTCGAATTTGGCTCGCAATAAGTGAGTCGCCTCGGAAACGTCTTCTGTGTTTTCTTCCGGAAGGCGTGTCTCAATCCCCATGCGGGACGCTGGAATGGTCAGCCCAATTTCCTCAGGGCGTACCAATTGACGGTTGGTCGTTTCAAGAAACTCCAACAATCCATCTAGGGGAATTCGTCGGTGGCCGCCAACGGTCCGCACGGTTGGTATGACCCCTGCGTCACACCAGCGCTTGACCGACGATTCGCTCACCTGGAGCGCCGAAGCAACCTGCCGAGTTGTCAGTTGGGATTCCACAGTGATGAGACCAATGAAAAAGTAAAGAATGAACTTATGACCGTTTTTACCCAGGTGGGTGAACGGTTCACGGAATATAGCTGAACGTTTTCCTGTCCGTAATGACAAAAATTCGTTCATTGAACGATTTTCGGCTTTTTTCGGTGAAACGATCAAACTTTAGCCGGTTCGAGGCGTAATTTCAAGAGTTTTTCGCGATTTCGCAAATTCCCAGCAAAACTTATTGCAGTCAACCGAAACGTTCGATATAACAACAAATGAACGATTTGGACGTTTCTGGACGAGCAATAGCCGACACCATGAACGATTTGATCGGGTCGGAATGAGGATGGGTTCATGAGCCGCTTTGGTCAGCAAGCGATGCTTCTAGCCTGCCTCAAGAGTCTGTAGATCGCGTTGATGGTGATTCCGCCGTAGTCAGCAAAGGGGTGCATGATGTCAGCAGTAGCTGGAGCAGGACGAAAAACGACAGGTCGCAAAACAAATCCACAGGTGATTGAAGATCGCCCGGTTGTAAAGGTGGAGAAGAAGTCGGCCGGGGGCTCACTTCTTACACGAACATTCGAAAATGAAGACCTCGAGCAATCGTTCCTGGAATTCTGCCAAATGACCATGGCCGATTGCGAACTGCACCTGGGCCCGGTGGTCCTCTGTCGCCGCCTGCAATCACAACCCATCGAGTGGATCGACAACCCTCACTTTGCTTTGGATGGAAGCGAATCGATTTTGGGAGAACGCCTGCTCGATTTTGGTGATGCCAGTGGCAAAACCAAGTTCAGCAAGGTTCCCGATCTTCCTCCCCATTTGGCGCGGTTGTGCGAAACCAAGTTGCTCAAGCCAACCGAAGAACAAGATTTGTTTCAACGCCTTAACTATCTGCGTTACCGAGCCCAACATCTTCTCGCTTCACTCAACGCAGCCACAGCCACGTCGTGGGATGTTTTGCGAGTACTGGCATTGCTCAAAGCAGCCGATTGGCATCGCGATTGTGTTGTCAAAGCCAACATGCGTTTGGTGATTTCCATCGTGAAGAAGTTCGTTAATGCCAACAATGCATTCGATGATTTGTTGAGCGACGGTATTGTCGCGCTGATGAGAGCCGTAGACAAATTTGACTACGATCGCGGCTTCCGGTTCAGCACCTACGCGACGCAGGTCGTGCGCCGTAACGCATACCGTATGGTTGTCCAAAAGCAACGCGAGCGAATGAAGATCGTCGGCAGCTTGCAGGAGAACGGGCTGGATATCTCGGATGAAGATCGAGCACCTACCATCGATGAACACAAATGGCACGAACTACGCTCGCGGTTAGCCTTGCTGATGGACAATCTCGATCGTCGCGAAAAGCTAATCATTCGAGCAAGATTTTCTTTGGGGGGGCATCGCACGGTTCAAACTCTACAACGATTAGCTGACAAGTTGGGCGTCTCCAAAGAACGAGTCCGACAACTTGAAAAGCGAGCGTTGGACAAATTGCGTGGCATGGCAGACGAAATGCAGTTCGCCGAATTGAGCCCGCCTGAGGAGTGAAAAATCTGCTGGGCGTTGGGATAGCGTGGCACTGAGGATACCTCCTCTTGGCAGAGTGGAGTCAATGGGCTTATGCTTCCTGATCGACTCGTTGGCCCATTCGTGTGAGCAAGTTCTGCGTATCAAGGTCTCTCCATGCCGCAGTTTACTGCTGAATCTACCTTTCAGGTTGGGATTGAAGCACTCTTTCGCTACCATGCGTTGCCTGGTGCGATTGATCGCTTACTGCCTCCTTGGCAAAACGTACAGATCGCGAAGAAGGGTGCTTCGATCGATGTAGGCACGGAAGTTGTGCTACGCTTGGGCACTCCTATTGGTATTCCCATACATTGGCATGCCCGACACACTAAGCTAGAACCATCTCGTTTATTTGAAGACATTCAGACCAGCGGTCCTATGGCCAGCTGGACTCATCAACATCGCTTCGAATCCGTAACGGACGAAACGAGTCGACTTATTGATGACATTTCGTATCGCTTACCGCTTGGATCGGTCGGGGCGCTGCTTGGGGATCGCTTCTTCCGCAATGAATTGACGAAGATGTTTCGTTATCGTCACGCAACAACGCGCGATGATTTAGAACTCATTCATCGACTGCCGCAGCGTAAATTGCGAATCGCGGTTTCTGGTGCTAGTGGATTGGTAGGGAGCAACTTGGTTGCCTTACTTCAAGTAGCCGGTCATGAAGTTCTCAAACTCTCGCGTGGTAAATCGGCATCGCCAATCAGCGGCTCTAAGGAATCTGGCGTACTCGCGTGGTCACCGTCGGAGGGACTTGCCGATCCTGCTGCGGCCGAGGGCTTAGATGCGGTCGTTCATCTGGCGGGAAAAAGTATTGGCGATCAACGGTGGACCGACTCCGTTAAACAGATGATTCGCGATAGTCGAGTGAAAGCGACCGCGATCCTAGCGAAGCAATTGGCTCAATTGAACCAACCACCGAAGGCCTTCATTTCCTGCAGTGCCATCGGGTATTACGGAGACCGGGGCGACGAAATGCTCGATGAAACGAGTGCTAAAGGGACAGGATTTCTTTCCGATGTTTGTGCAGGCTGGGAAGAAGCCACTGAGCCGCTTCAGGAATCGGGACGGACTCGCGTCGTTCACACTCGCCTAGGAATTGTGCTCCATCCTCGGCAAGCCGCTATGGCCAAATTGCTCACTCCTATTTGGTTCGGGGCAGGGGGGCCGATGGGGACGGGGCGACAATATTGGAGTTGGATTTCGATTTCCGACTGCATTGGCGCACTTTATCAATTGTGCCTGGACGATCGAGCCACAGGTATCTTCAACTTGGTCGCTCCCCACCCAGAACGAAACCGTGATTTTGTTCGAAAAATTGCCCGAATCGTGCATCGCCCCTCTTTTTTCCCAACGCCCAAATTTGCCCTGCGTTTGGCGTTGGGGGAAATGGCCGACCCGCTCTTGTTTGATAGTTGCCGGGTACAGCCTGTTAAGCTTGAAGGACTGGGCTATTCATTCCGGCACCCGACCCTCGAATCCGCAATCCGTTATTTGCTAGGCTTATAATTGCCCGGTTTTTGCGCTCTTTTAGCGGAATTTCCAGTTGAAATTCTAGCCCCATTCCCCCGTCGACAACTTGAACAACCTCCTTGTTGTGTGGTAGCCTGTCGACGTTTTCCGTACGGCAATTTTCGGAATCGACTGAAGCGGTACGCTCCAAGGCGGAATTGGACGCTTGGTCTGCGCGGGCTAGGGGTAGGTTGTCGCAGGTCAGCGTGGTACATGCGATCGCTTTAGGATTCGAAGAAGAAATTGCTCAAAGAGTGGCCTGGGTGGTCATCTTGCCTGACAGATGTCTTGGAGGCAGAACTCGACATCGAACATCAGGCGGCATGTAAGTGTCACTGTCTTTTGACAAGAGAAATTGTTGAATGTCATCCGCTTCTAAATTCAAACTTGAGTACATTTGGCTGGACGGCTACCTTCCTGAACCGAACCTCCGCAGCAAAACCAAGATCGTTGACAAGGCTCCTGGTTCCGCTGCTGATTGCCCAGTTTGGGGCTTTGATGGTAGCTCGACTCAGCAGGCAGAAGGTCGCAGTTCAGACTGCGTGCTCAAGCCAGTCGCTCTTTATCCAGATAGCACTCGCAAGAACGGCTACTTGGTAATGTGCGAAGTGTTGCTTCCTGACGGCACACCTCACCCATCCAACTTCCGCGCAACCGTGGAAGATATGTCTGATCTGTGGATCGGATTCGAGCAAGAGTATTTCTTCTACAAAGATGGCAAACCTCTCGGCTTCCCAGCTAACGGTTTCCCATCACCACAGGGTCCTTATTACACCGGCGTTGGCTACAAAAACGTAGGTTGTGTGGCTCGCAAGATTGCTGAAGAGCATATCGACATCTGCTTGGATGCCGGTATCAATTTGGAAGGCATCAACGCTGAAGTCGCTAAGGGTCAGTGGGAATTCCAGATCTTCGCCAAGGGTGCGAAGAAAGTTTGCGACGACATGTGGGTATCGCGCTACTTGCTTGTTCGCTTGTGCGAACAATACGGAGTGGATGTTGAATTCCATTGCAAGCCTATCCGTGGCGACTGGAACGGCTCCGGTATGCATACCAACTTCTCGACCGACGCTCTTCGCGACAAAGGTGGCAAAGAGTACTTCGAGAAACTCATGGCCGCTTTTGCCAAGTTCCGCGACGAACATATCGCCGCTTACGGTCCAGACAACCATTTGCGTCTGACCGGCTTGCATGAAACTCAATCCATCGACAAGTTCACCTATGGTGTAGCTGACCGTGGCTCTTCGATCCGTATTCCACACGCCTTCGTAAACAACAATTACAAGGGTTACTTGGAAGACCGTCGTCCAAACTCGCAAGCTGATCCGTACAAGATCATTTCGCGAATCGTCAAGACGATCAAGACTGTCGGCTAAGCCGGCATCCGCCTCTTGCGGAATACCAAGTCGTTAAGCTTGTATCAGGCCCAGGAGTGATTCGTTGCTTCTGGGCCTGATTGCGTTGTGCGCCTCGAATTTCTCTCCAACTCTACATTCAGTACCCTCTCATGTACGAAGCCAAAAATACGCAACGTGCCGTAGTTCGCATCGGTTATGACGGACGAGTTCACAAGGAGTTTCGTGGGGCCAATGCGGCGGACCGATTCGCGACTGAAGTTAAAGTCTTGAAGTATCTCGAAGCCCGGGGGTGTCCGTTTGTCCCCAAACTTCTGGAATCGGACTCGGATCAATTGAGACTGGTCACTACGAATTGTGGTGCCCGAGTGGAACAAATGAGCGACGAGAAGATGAAGCAGATCTTCGAAGAACTCGAATCCTACGGAGTGCGTCACGACGATGCCTTTCTGCGTAACATCACCTATCGCGCTTCGGATGGTCGGTTTTGCGTTATCGATTTTGAGTTCGCCACCATCATTGGGCCAGCGCTCGAGAACGAATCAAACGAAGATGGTGAAAAGGGTGATTCAGGCGTTGCCCAGCACGTGCGGTGGTCCGGCAAAACCGATCGCGGCCGCATTCGCCCCAACAACGAAGATGCATTCTTAGCGATTATGCTCGACTACCGGGACGTCCGTTATCTGGGACGCATTGGGGAAGCCGTTTTGGGACAAGGCGATTTTCTTTTTGCTGTAAGCGACGGAATGGGAGGAGAAAAATCGGGAGAATTTGCGAGTCGTATCGCTACCGAAAAAATCACCTTGTTGCTTCCACGCCGCTTCAAGCTTTCACCACATCGATTACAAGCTTGCTATCAGGAGATTCTGCAAGAGTTGTTCATGAGCGTGCATCAAGAGTTGACGAAATTAGGCGAAGCCGACGATCGACTTCGCAATATGGGTGCAACGTTGAGTTTGGGTTGGTTTACGCGTGGCTGGATGTTTTATGGACACATCGGCGACAGTCGCATTTATCATTTCAACACGGCGGGCGAAATGAAACAGATCACCGAAGACCACTCGCATTGTGGTTGGTTGCGTCGTCAGGGCAAGTTGAATGAGCGTGAACATCGCATGCACCCTCGCAAAAATGTTTTGGAGCAAGCCTTAGGTGCGGGCCATCAGTACATTAAGCCTCAATTCGGAGCATTGCAGTGGAAACCAGGCGATCGCTTCCTGCTCTGTACAGATGGAGTCGTGGATGGATTGTGGGATCGTGCCATTCAAGAGTACATCGTTGAGCCTCCAACGGACCTCAAAGATATCCCACCAGCAGAACGAATCGTTCGCGAAGCGGTGCGTGAATCAGGACGCGATAATGCAACGGCCGTAGTCGTCGAACTCTGCTAGTCGAGAGGCGACCAGCTTGAGAATTCGAGATATAAGCTGGACGCTGGCGATGTGGAATGATTGACACCGCTCCACCGATTAGGCTACCCTTGCGTTCCTTCACCGCATTCGGCCGTCAGCCTCTTTTCATTAGAGCCTTTATGGATCCAGCCAATCTTATCACCGGTGGCGTTCAGCTTGTCGTTGCGATATTTTTCCTGCTGGTCGCCGTTGGCGTCATACCTGCGGGCAAAACCAAAGAGAAAAGCGAAGCGAATCGCTTGAAATTCGCGTGGTTCTGGTGGCTCGGTTTTGTTTGCACGACTCTATTGGCAATAGCCAAAATGTTTGGCGTTATGGGCTAAACCGCATAATGCCTCGCAAAGCAGAACCACGACTAAAACCAAATTGGAATATATCAACCAACGCATACCATCAAGCACCATTCCCTCGTCCTTGTCCTCGTCTCAATCAAAAAAACTCGCACTCCTAATTCCTAATTCCTAATTCCTAATTCCTAATTCCTAATTCTCAATTCTCAATTCCTTCCTCCTGAAGCCTGAAGCCTGAAGTCTGACTCCTGCCCCCTGAAAGCCCCCTATGTCTCTCGGCAACATCCTCGATCAAATTCGCGACTATTACATCCAGCGCTTCATCGTGTTCATCGAAGAGCAATCTGCGAACCGAGATATATCGGTAGCACATGAATGTGCGTTTGCAGATGCGAAAGGTAATTGGGTCACAGAAGGCAAACTAGCTCTCCCCATGAGAGGAGATCTATTCGTCCTTAACAATCGAAAGATCTCTAAATCCATTCAAATCGATACCGATGGAATGCTCTCTTTTGAACCAATCAATTTCACTTGGCCACAAACGGCTTTGGAGGTTCGTCTTGCACCGTTTCAATGGAATTGGCTGCAACTTCGGCTTCATAACTTGCCAACTAATACCGATTGGTCACCCTTGAGAAGTTGGTTTTTCAATTGGTTCGCAGAAGAGGACCCGCCGGAGGACGAGATCTCGGGTGGCATTCATTTTCTTTCCGATCCCGAAGAGCGAGACGGCTATTTCCAACTCTCAATCGATCTTGGCACGGCGCCTGTTGAAGTGTTTGAAGAATTATTGGATGCGGTAAATGAACTGGGCGTGGTTCACGTTCAGATTGGACAATTCGAAAATCGAAACTAATCTCACTTGGTATGGTTATTGACTATTCACGCCCTTTCGAAAAGAAGTATGGGAAGCATCCCGACATCACAGGTGGAGTCTCTTTATGTTTGGTTGGCTCGGTTCCTCATCGAATACCGTTGTGCCTCATTCACTTAAGGATCTTCAAGGGGAATGGAAGGTAATTCGAATTGGCAAGGATGGTAATCGCGCTCCCAGATTTTTGATGTGGCTCGTGGATATTCGTTTTCGAATAGAAGGGGATCGGTATACAACTTCAGCAGGTGGCGAAGTCATCGAACAAGGGAAGCTGCAGTTCCAATCGAAAGCCAATTTCGCTTGGCTCGATCAACACGTTGAAAGTGGTGACGATGCCGGCCAAGTCCATCTAGGTATTGTGCGTTTGGTGACGGGACGGCTTGAACATCTTCAAGCCGAAATCGGCTGCGAGCGGCCGCTAGGATTTCCCTACAACAAGGAAACAAAAGGCAATATGGCCCTAATGAAACGTGTATAATGCAGAGCTCAACAATTCCCAATGGTGCCCGAAGCTGAAGCGTTATCAAAGGATTTTACGATGAGCCAATCCGATCCTTTCAATCGTCGCAAAAAAAACACACCAAAGCCTGCGGACGAGTTTCGACAACTGATTGAAAAATCGATGAATCATCTTCAGACCCTTACATCTTCACACGATTCGATGTGGGGGCTGGGCTCCGCTGCGTGGGGCGCGGATCTTCAAGAGGGAATCATCACCTTCGATACCGAGGATGGAACTCATGTCGAAGCTCCCGTACAAGTCATTGGTACCTACAATACTCAAGATGGTACTTGGATTTGGGGCTGGGATCATCCCTCGGTCTCAGAACCTCTATCACAACATGCTCAATTGGCGTTTGACTATGGCCAAAAGCATGGCATCGCCGATCTTACCACACGCAAGGTCACTTGCAGCGAAGATTGCTGCTGGGAGTTCACTGCGTTAGCCTGTTTTCTAGCTCAAGCCCAAGGTGCATATCGGGGGCCGGCGGGGCCAACGCGCGTTTTCATGACGTTTGGAGCGGTCAACATCTCGAAGCAATAGAAGCCCCGCTTACTGCAGAAAGGTACCATTCTCACTGAATCACTACTTCTAGCTCCGACATTAAACTGGATATCGATTTGAACTCGCAGCCTGAGCCAAGACTGATTTTCTTCTCTGCTCTGGCAGCAAACGCGAATATATTTGTACCGCAAAAGCTTGCGTTTCCTCAACTCGTCGTTCCAAGCTGGCCGGTTCCTGCGTCCCAAGAATCGCTTGCAGCTTACTGCGATCGAATAGCAGAGCAATACGGAACAGAAGAGCCATGCATACTTGGGGGTGCTTCCTTCGGTGGAATAGTGGCGTTACATGTCGCCCAACTTGTTAAACCTAAAGCCGTGATTCTCATGGGTAGCATACGATCGCCACATGAATTACCCAAGGCAGTTCGTGGCTGTCGCCGGTTAAAGCCATTCCTCTTTATGCTGCCAATCCGCTCCCTGCAGTTGTTCTTCATGCCCTTCGCAAAACACCGCTTGCGCTGCCTGCCAGCCGTCTATGGATTCTCACGTTACTTTGTACAAGCCAATCCCAGAGTGATTCAATGGTCACTAGCTCGCGTGTTGGATTGGGATGTCGCTCCTCAACTGGATTGTCCGGTCTTTCACATCCATGGAGATCGTGACTGGATTCTTCCCATGCGATACACTCGCCCGACGAAAATCGTGGCAGGTGGCAGCCATCTTCTGACATTGTCGCACCCGAATGTCGTGAACGATTTCATTCGCGAAGTCATTTTGCAGGCAGGTTAAAAAACACGGTTTTTCACTATGCCAAACCCCACTCATTTCTTGATCGTTCAACTACTACGGTGGCACTTTCCCCTTGCCGTTCTCTTTTTTGTTCTGGGATTTGTGTTTTTGTTCATGTTCGAGTCCTCACGCCTGAAATCCGTGGGGGCAATTTCCATCGGCATTAGCCAAATATGGATACTCGCTGCCACTTACATTCGTGGGGAATTGCGTACGAATGGCGGCAAACTTGATCGAGCCACTCAGCCCATACGTTTCAGAGTAGAATTTATCTTCTGGTGTCTTTTCGCAACTTCATTGACGATCATACTCCTCCTGTACGCTAATGGCTTCCTCAACGGATCAAGCGGATGATTCCTAAACGGCTCCGCAATTATTGAACCATGCTTGTACGCCGTGGCGAAAGTCATGATCACCCTCTTATATGTAACCCCCGTATGACAAAAATCAATTTGATGGAAAAGTTCGCGCTAATCCAAGAACATTGGCGTCCCAAAGTTGTGGCTTCGTTGAATGACCAAGAAGTTAAACTCGTAAAATTTTGCGGTGTCTTCCCATGGCATTCGCATGCGGAAGAGGACGAAATGTTTTTGGTTTGGAGAGGCTCCATGATAGTGGAGTTCCGAGACCGCAGCCTAGAATTGCAGGCCGGTGAGCTATGTGTTGTTCCGCGTGGTATTGAACATCGAACGGTTGCTCATGAGGAAGCTGAGGTCATCATTTTCGAGCCCAAAGAAACACGCAATACGGGTAACGTCGTCGACTCGACATTTACCGCTCCCAACGGTGTGAACATCTAAGGGAAGACCGATACCGATTTCACAAGTAAAAGCCCCTGATTTGGGCATTTTCATGGACTTACGATACCGGAAGCCGATACAACATTTCGATCGGAGTGGTATACTTGTTTTCTCAATACAACCCAGAAACTACTGCGGATTGGAATGGCCGAAACTCCCCCGAATCGCGTTTCACTGAATTGGTACTCTCCTCAAGCAAGCCTAACACGAAAAGGATTCTCCCTTGTTCCTATTGACGATAGTTGCCGAAACCACAGAAGATAATCCTGATCATGGAAAGATTGGCGAAGCTTACGTCAATTGCTGGATTAACGTCGACGACGAAGCAGAAGCGATTGAGAAGGCCCACGCCATGATCGAATCGGATGGGTGGAGCATCATCGATACAGAAGATGTCACCATGGTTACGGAGGACGACTTCGACGAAGACGATCCTTACTTATCCTGTTTCGAGCAAGCTCTTACCGACGGAGAAGTTTGTCTATTCCACATTTCCCCGAAGTACCCGGTGTATCGCATGGTATTGAAGGTGCGTGGGACCACCGACGAGCACGATGCCGTGGAAGCGATTGCTTGGGTATGCAATGAAGCCCTTGAAACCGACTATGATCCTATGGAACCCGATTTTTGGTCGGGCGAACGCATTACAAAAGCGATCTCTCTGGCTGCGGATACCATCGCGGAAAATGGCTACGACGTTCTGGAGGTCATTGAACAGACCCCGGTTGGACGCGATGAAACATCGGACGAAATCCAATATTACGACGATGCCGAAGGAGACGGTATCTGCGTTATCTTGGTCCATGATGAGCCCGAGTGATACTGCAATAGGAATCCAGGCATCATTGGAAAAGATAAAACCAAGGCCGATGTTATGCGGTTAAAAGGAACCACGAAAGGGACGAAAATCGCGAAATAAACCGGTACTAATCAAACACGAATATCAAGAAACTGCTTTTCAATCGAGAACTTCGCCATGGACGCCAGAATTGAGCTGTTGCTGCGTGTTATCGACGAGGCCTTTGATCACAAGTCTTGGCATGGCACAAACTTGCGCGGCGCACTTCGAGGCTTATCGATTCATGAACTTATGTGGCGTCCCCAACCTGAGCGACACAACGTTTGGGAAATTGCGCTACATGCCGCCTATTGGAAATACACCGTTCGTCGAAGGTTGCTAAACGAGAAACGCGGGTCTTTTGACTTGAAAGGATCCAACTGGTTCCTGCGGCCCGTCGATGACTCTCCCCACGAAAAACAATGGAAATCCGACCTTTTGCTTCTACTGGAAACCCACTCCTCACTCAGAAATGCGGTAGCCAACTTAGATCCTGAAAAATTACACCGCAAGGCGGAGGGCGGTACCACAACTTTCCTTTCTTTGATCACCGGCATCGCAGCGCACGACCTATACCACGCTGGCCAGATACAACTGCTAAAGCGGCTTTACCATTCGGAAGTGGCGAAATCGTCGCGATCCAACGGCACTCACAGAAAAGCCCTTCGTGAAGATTAACGAAATTAGCCACGCACTTATATGCTGCTAAATTAGTAATTTCGCGACTCTATAGCAGGACGTCTCATCAATACAAGTAACGTCCAACATTTCGTCCTTGTATTTCTGTTTCGTATCACCGATATTATGTTCCTTCATCCCCCAATCATCTTGCACCTGAATCCAATCTCATCTTCACTAGTCGCATTCCCTTCAGCGACTTACGTCGCTTCTTTCCATAGGAGTAACCGCCAATTCGCAGATCCAAAGTTGCCCCGTGGTACATACTCATAGTGCTTCCGTGGTTGTTCTTAACCAATGGCTGTAGCCAATTGTTTCGCGTCACCGGAGTGGTGCTTGATGGTAACGGCGCACCATTAGTCGATGCGATCGTTTCGGTCTACGATCCAGAAGAATCTTGGAAACCAGACGGGAAAAAGGTCTCTGCTGAAGGAAAATTTGAAGTCCTATTTTCCGCGAGAGCTTTTGTGAAACGATTCCTGCTGGAAACGCATTGTGAAGGGTACGAGAGTGACATACGAATCGTTACCCAAAATCACGACACAGACATACGTGTTATTCTATGCAAAAAACCTGCGAGTGTTTCTCCATAACGTTGTCATTAGTACGGCAACGCGAAGTAATCGTGATATACATTTAACGAGCCGAGACGCCGCGAAACGCTCTAACCAATGGCTCGTCCAACGCGACTGAGAAACAACCACCTCATACCTCAAATCACCCCAACGAACTTCGCACGGAGAGGGAACCACGAAAGGTACGAAAATCGCGAAATAGGAACGGGACAATCGTTCGCCTAAGCCGCCTGAACAGCGCCGGCATGGACAGGGCCGGCATGGACAGGGCTTACAAATGCCAAATAATCCTTACCCCTTG
>JAFLCP010000135.1 GCA_017303505.1 Planctomycetota bacterium
TCTAAGCAGAGCATCGCATCAATTCTATCGCCACGTTTTTTGGCAGCTCGAGCATGTACTTGGCTTCCCATCGAATCGAGATGGAAATAGGGAGGTTCCTCGCAGGCGAAGGCGACATAACGACAGCGCTTGGTGGTTGTTTTTTCCTTCAGTAATCGACTCACTTCAAGCATTACGGCGACTGCGGAAGCGTTGTCATCTGCGCCGGGGGTCGATAGCACGGTGTCATAGTGCGCTCCCAGTAAGTTCAGGCGGTCATTCCTTTTGCCATCGGATTCTACGATCAGGTTGGTTGCGGTAACGCCTTCCACTTCATACTCTTCACGCTCTACTTTATAGCCCATATCAAGCCACTGATTTTCAATGTAACCAATGGCAGCGACGATCGTTTTCGGTCGGCTCAGAACACGCGGACCAATCAAACCCGCTAAACGATCGACATGCAGGCGAAGGTTATTTTGGATGGTATTCAGGTTTGTTTCAGTGTTTTGACTCATAGTGTTACTTGATCTCGGTTGTCATGATCCCCTCGTTCCTAGGCTTTGCCCTACATATCCTACACATCTTTTTTGAGAGCGTATTCGTGGATTGGAGATTTACTCCAGTCCACCTAGCCTCCGCTGCGCTCCAGCTACGGGTTAAACGATTCCCAGCTTATTAGTGGGTTTTGATAAAGCAGATGATGTTCAGGACAAATAGGGCTCTGTCTGGGAGCGCGCTGCCTATTAGCCGAGCGCGTTAGTCCGCTTTACCTCGCCAACGGTACACGGCTTCAATCGAATTGGATGCACACGGCGAAAACGCCGGTCGAAAGTACTGTCACGATAACTTGTTGTCAGAATCTGAAGCGTTCTATTGTACGTGAAAGATTGACGATGTTTGTAAGTGGACCATTGTGAACGTTTTCTTGATCGCACTTCAGGTACTACCACGAAAAATACGAAGAGCACGAAATGGGAAAGAGCCAGAGTACACTACCAACGTTTGCAAGGGGCGAAGAAACATTGGCGTCAGTCGCTTCTTTGCAAGCTATGGCGGCTAGTAAATAGAACCTGCCTCGAAACTGCATCGCAGCCACCTGGTCGGCGAGACGTTGATTTCTCATGATTCCATGTGGCAGAGATACAACGAGATGACGTAACATTGTTTTGAGGAAATACAGACAAATGTACTTGTCAATAAGCAGGGCCATCCGAGAGCAAACCAGGTGCACAGTGCAGGCTGATGTCGCGCGGTGATAACTGCTTTGTCACAAATTCATCGTCACACTGACACAAGGCTGAGTGTTCACGGAGATCGGGTGTGTGGGGAAAGTGTATAGGCTTGGAAGCAGATAAGTGGGTTGATAAGTTCCTGACCAAGACTTGCTTGGCAATCATTCCCAAATGGTGCAGATACCACGGAAAAGTTCGCAGGCAGTTTGCCCGTTTAGCCCATGTTCCGAAGGAAAGGTACACGGCAGCGAAATCTCGTCACAATGGACGTACAACGCATGCGGCGGTTGGCAATATGCCTCTAAGAATAGCATATCGAGGCGCATGCTAACGAATCAGACTACTCCGCTGTCGAATGCAGCGGCGCGGGCCTAGCCTGCGGCGTACGGGTTAAACGAACTAACCAGTCATTTCGGGCAATCGCTATCCACTGCTCAGCCTTGGGAGTATTCTGTGCAGCTACTTTGTTTACCCGTATTCGCATAGACTTTGTGTATCATTCAAGTTGGCTCGACCGACCTGGAAGGCCGCCGCTATCACGAGCCTGGTTGCTCTTATCCTTGCCGCGGCAAGCTTGGTCGCTTGGGCTCTGTCTGGCTAAAGGTATTCTGTAAAACCAAAGAAAAAAAGCTACGATCTATGCGACTTAAACCGGTAGAATATCGCGATATTGCCACCCCCTCGGGACTTATGCGCACCCATTGGTTTGCTCCTCTCTCGTCAGAGCCACGGCCAGCGGTGATGTTGTTCTCAGAGATTTACCAGATGACCGGCCCAATCGCTCGAACTGCGGCCCTCATCGCGGGGCAGGGGTATGTGGTGGCGGTGCCCGAAGTCTATCACGAGTACGCGGAACCGGGAGAAGCCTTCGGATACGATACTGCGGGTACCGAGCGCGGTAATCGGCTGAAAATAACGAAACCTCTCCGCCAATATGATTCCGATGCGCGCGCTTTGGTGGAACACTTAATGCAATCACCTGATTGCAATGGACGTCTAGGCTCCATTGGTATCTGCTTGGGAGGACACCTAGCTTTCCGAGCTGCCATGAACGCGGAGGTAAAAGGGGGCGTATGTTTGTATGCCACAGACATCCACAAGCGAAGTCTGGGCGAAGGTATGCAGGATGATACGCTCGATCGCATGGCTGAACTGAAAGCCGAAATGATGATGATCTGGGGGAGACAAGATCCTCATATTCCAGAAGAGGGACGTAAGATCATCTACTCGGCCATGTCACAGGCTGGAATTTCATTCAGTTGGCACGAATTCAATGGCGAACATGCCTTCATGCGCGATGAAGGACACCGGTACAATCCAAGCTTAGCTCACTTGGTATACACGATGATTTTTCAACATCTCAAAGATCATTTGGGGAGTTGACCTGTTGGTTGCCATAGCTGGCGCAAAATGGACAGCTTATTGCTCATCCTCAGCCGATCGTAGGCCTCGGTAGTACTCGCGAGCTTCGACAAACTCCGCTATGGCTTCGGGTGAGAGGATTCCTTGTTGCCGTTCAGTGACCGCTTCGATTTGGCCAATCAAATAATCAAGTTGAACTTTTGGTGGGTGGACAGGTTTTTGATCGACCGTGAAGTACCAAGGTGCCGAATGCGCAAATTGTTTGCGACCGTCGCGCATTTTGGTCCATGTTCTCACAATCGCCCAACCCGACTTAGGCACTTCAATGGTCCCTTCCCCTTCGAAGCGAAAAGCACCCGAATTTGTCTGTACCTGCGGCGGGTCAATTTGATGTTGCACGATCCCATTAACGACCCATTCGATTCTGGTGATCGGAGTTAAACTTTCTACTTCACATTTCCAATGAAAGGGTGTGTTGTTTGCAGTTGAACGTTCAAAGCCAGCGCCAGCAAGTTTCCCCTCAACTTCAGCCAACAGCATGGGACCGGTGGTCACAAAGGAACGACCTGCCTTGAGTCCGTCCAACCAAGCCGTTGCATTGAAGTTATCTCCCGTATGCACATAGACGCGGCTATAGCCGAGGGGGACGGGGTGAACACCAGAAGCAGTGCCTGCCGTTGGACTTAAATGGAAGCCACAATTCAAGAGCGCATAATACATTTCGAAGCCGAATTGTAGCCAACCCCATTCGGTGAGAACGCCTGGTGATTCTTGCTCGATCTCAGCCCATGGAGGAAGCGGCATACCTGCTTGTTTAAATCCAAAATTGGTGCGCCAGACACTGTTGTTTGACAGTTCAAAAAGATCAATTTGGGCGATCGGAATCAGCATCAGCGACCATGGCCAATTGTGCTTGTCTAGATCGAGTAGCGCCCCTTGCTGTTTGGCAAGTTGAGCAATAGGGCGTATCGGAGGCGCTGTTTGTTGAAAGGGCGTTTGGTGGTTGAGGATGAAGACAGCTCCTAAAACGTGCTGTCGATCGCCGATGCCAAAGATCTCGTATTCCGTATTGCGAGGAAAAATAACATATTGCGGCGAAACTTCGATGGGTTCATAACCACGCTCCTCGCGAGGGCCAAAGGGAGATGGGCCCTGTGCTCGCAGTGGAGATGGTTCGCGATCAGGTGTACGGTCTGAGCGGATGGTCCAATAGGTAACAGGAAAGGTAACATTCAGCTCTTCCGCCTGCATGACGTTCGGTAGCTCAGCGATGCGCCTATGGACATGAGTTTCGCCCGAATACCAACCCCTTTTGGCAACTTCGCTCCAACGTCGCAAACGAAACGTGTGAATTTCTTGCTGCTCGTTCAACTCGTTACAAATGGAAATGGTTTCTTGAAGTGGAATATACTCCTTGCCACGTTCGATTTCGATTTTGTATTCGCCAGCAGGAGCAACGATAAAGAAGGGATGAGGAGAAACCGTTGTGTGTTGCTCTATCGATTCGGGCATGTTGACCCATTCCTCCGCATAGGGAAATGCTGAACCAACGGTACTCGCCGTTTCAGCAAAGTAATGGTTCCCCTCTGCGTTCACTACATAGATCCGAGCGGCGATCGGTTTGCCCGAATCCGCGTCTAAAATCTGGTACTCTCTTCTGTGGCTTGGCTTGTCCTGGGTTTGCTGAGCCCAACAAGGAGTGCAAACTACAACAAGAATCGCAATAGAAGCGAGGAGAACGCGATGTAATAGCATGTTAATGCTCAGGCTTGTACGTACATTTGTACGTGAGAGGGGATTGGTGGGACAACAAGCGGACTGCGCGAACAATGAACTAGAAATCTGCGGATGATACTTGGCTTGGATTTTCTGATGTGATTTCGATGGAATCGATTTCCACTGATTCTGACTCTGTTGGGAAGTAGATTCTTACGATGCCGAGCGTTGTATCCGCTGGAAGCTCCACCGCAACGTCCTGCCAAGCGTTTTCGGTGAGGCTGTAGGTCACGCTTTGCGCGTTGCCACCCACGCCATCGGGTAACCAGTCCACGTGGGCTTCACCGGCCTTAGCTTTGATTCGAAATCGAACATGGCTGACGCCGCGATGTTTTCCCGCTGCAAAGCCCAGAAAGGAGTTTTCCTTCAGATCAGTGAGTTTCAAGATTCCGTCGGCACAAGTGGCCTGTGAATTTCTAACTTTCCAGCCTTTTAGTACGGGATCATTTTCCTTGAGCGCGGTTGAGTTGGGCTTGTTGTTAAGAGATGCGGACTCTCTTGGGGACTTGGTCACTTTCGGCTGGGCTTTTCCTTCAAGGCTTGGATCATATTTGGTTGGATCAAAGCGGGGATTGGCCACGGGAACAACGGCCCCAGTATTTGCGAGGAATTCCTCTACTTTGGCATCGAGTTCATGCACTACATCGGGGAAATCGGCAGCTATGTTTTGTGTTTCACTGATATCTTTGGCTAGGTCGAACAACAGAAATCGGTGGGCACCGTTCTCGCCACCATGAAAGATTCGAATCAACTTCCAATCTTGGTAATGAACCGAAATCGCCGGTGGTAACCATTCTGGAACTGCGGGGCTATGAGGAAAGTATTGAAACAGATAGCGGTTACGAATGGTCTTACCTTGAAGAGCTTCAAGCATGCTGCTGCCATCCATGGGTTGCGTATTCGTCGAGTCG
Source organism: Planctomycetota bacterium (assembly GCA_017303505.1). Taxonomy (GTDB): domain Bacteria; phylum Planctomycetota; class Planctomycetia; order Pirellulales; family Pirellulaceae; genus JAFLCP01. Next base: position 5,264 of record JAFLCP010000135.1, read on the forward strand.
AGCTTCAGTCCCTGTAATAACGTAGGGTAAAAGTCTTCCGACTGGATCAATGAGTCATTTTTTGTATTGGGTGCTGTAATGCCAGGCCACACCACCACACAAGGAACCCGTGTTCCACCTTCAAATAGAGTCGCTTTCCCACCACGCAAAGGCCTATTGCTCGTTGGTACAATTCCAGCCACTTCGTTATACATGTTGCCACCATTGTCAGATGTAAAAATGATGATGGTGTTGTCGCTAATTTGCAGCCGATCCAGCGCATTGAGCAGTCGGCCAATAGCATCGTCCATACTTTCCAGCATCGCCGCATAGGTTGGACATTTCTGCTCATCGCTTTGGTCCAACCTAGCTGTGTGCTTGCTGATGAGTTCGGCTTTGGCGTCGAATGGTGCGTGCACACTAAACATCCAGTAATTGAGATAGAAAGGCTTACCGTTTTGTTTTTCTATCCATTGAATGGCTTCGTCCACCATGCGATCTTCGATGTGTTCTTCGGGTACTCTCGGAGCAAAGTTCGAGAATCTCCAAGGTGCAACATAGCTACCGGCTGGGCCCGGGCCGGAATGGTGCGGAAGATCAACATCAAACCCTTGTTGCAAGGGCGAATAAGGCTCTGCGCCTAAGTGCCATTTTCCAAAATGCCCTGTGGCATAACCAGCTTGTTTGAGTGTTTCTGCTAACGTCTGGTATTCAGTTTTCAGACGAGTGACGGGGGTGGGGTGAATCGACTTTTGGTTGGGGGGAGCGGTTGTTGGTAGGCTGGCATTGAGCACCACTTGGGGAAGATGGCAATTTGGCGTGGTGATTCCGGTTCTCGCTGGGCTCATACCCGTCAAAAGGGCTGAACGGGTTGGCGAACATAACGGACTGGCTGAATAGGCGCTCGTGAAGGTAACACCGCGTTGTGCGAGTCGATCGAGGTTTGGGGTTTGATGGAACTTTGTCTGACCATTTAGGGAAGTATCACTCCAGCCTAAATCATCTGCGAGAATGACGATGACATTCGGAGGCAAATCATTGCAGGTTGCAACCGTCGAGAGACCCATCCATAACGAACATACAGCAGTAATAAGCCAGCCCAACCGAATCATGGGTATGTCCGTTGTGATTGCGATGTTGTGTTCGTAGAACGACAGTTGAACTCGAAGTTTATCAACCGATGATGTCGTGAATGACATGTCCTTTTACGTCGGTTAAACGCATATCTCGTCCACCAAAGCGGAACGTGCTGCGGGTATGATCCACGCCCATTAGATGCAAGATCGTTGCATGTAGGTCATGCATTTCGGCGCGATCTACAACCGCTTTATATCCGAAATCGTCAGTAGCTCCGTAGACAGTGCCTGGCTTAACGCCTCCACCTGCGAGCCAAACAGAGAATCCGAATTGATTGTGATCGCGACCATCGGAGCCCTGTGCAAACGGCGTGCGTCCGAATTCGCCTGCCCAGACGACTAAAGTGTCTTTGAGCATGTCGCGTTGCTTGAGATCCTTCAGTAGGGCAGCGATAGGTTGATCGACAGCCCGAGCGTTGTTTTCATGGCCCTCTTTTAAGTTGGCATGCTGATCCCAGCGGTCACCACCCACTCGAGGACAGGTCAGTTCGATGAACCGCACGCCTTTCTCGATCATACGACGGGCAATAAGACATTGCGCTGCATAGATACGGGTAGGTTCATATTCGGAGTCGAGCCCGTACATGGTTTTGGTAGCCTGAGTTTCATGTTCAAGCGACATCACTTCGGGGACGGCCATTTGCATCGAAAAGGCCAGCTCATAGTTTCGAATGGCCGACTCCAGAGCATCATGTTTGCCGACTTGTTTTTCAGCGAGTCGATCGAGTTGTTGGACCACATCAAGTTTGGCCCGTTGCGATTCGGCGCTGGCTTCATTGCGTTCAATGTTGGCCACACCGGTTCCTGCAGGCTTGAAAACCGAACCTTGGTAGCTGGCAGGTAAGAAACCGCTACCAAAACAGTCGAGACCACCGGGAGGAATCAATCCACCGTTTAGCACCACGAAACCCGGTAGGTTTTGGCATTCGCTTCCTAAGCCATAGTTGATCCAAGCTCCCATACTAGGTCGACCTTGCAATCCGCTGCCAGTGTGCAGGAAGTAGTTGGCAAAGGTGTGTTCAGGAAACTCGGAGGTCAAGGAACGGATAACGGCTAAGTCATCAGCGCAGCTCGCAATATGTGGAAAGAGTGAGCTAACGGGTAAACCGGATTCGCCATATTGTTTGAATTTCCAGGGACTCGCGAGAACTTTGCCGTTGTTGTTGAATTGCGTTGGTTCAACCGTAAACAGCTCTCCCGGGTCTCGACCATTGTATTTGTCCAACAGGGGCTTAGGATCGAAAGTGTCGATCTGAGATGGCCCACCATCCATGTAGAGGAAGATGACATTTTTAGCGCGGACTGCATGATGTGGCCCATGCCCGGCGCGACCGAGTTCGGAACCATCGGTGGCGAAGCTGCGTTCCAGACTCAATGCGGACAATGCTAGAGCAGCAAAACCGCTCGAACATTGTTGCAACATGGCGCGCCGCGATAAAGATTGGGAGCGGTAGCGTTGGCAAGGATAATGCTGAAACATGTGCTACCTCAGATAAATGAATTCTTTAGTGTTGATCAATACGTGAGCCAGATCGCCCCATTGATTGGGGTTGTTTGGATTTTTGATGACGCTTTTTGCAATTTGAAGTTCGTCATCTAGCGGTGGTCGGGCGAAAGCGGTGAGATACATCTTCCGAATTCTCTCGTCCGTATCTTTCGCTTGGAACAGAATACGATTGCGCCATTGCGAAGCTTGTTGCAGGACCAAAGGATCGTTCATAAGTATCAATGCTTGTGCGGGAACATTCGAAACGTTGCGACGTCCCATCGTACTAAAGGGAACGGGAGTATCGAACGCCAGCATCCAAGGCGATAGGAAGTTGCGACGCACGGAAATGTAAATGGAACGCCGCCCCTCGCCATCGAGTGGGCCACTAGTTCCAGGCCGACCACGGCCATCCATAAACGGAGTGAGATGGATAGGAACAGGAGGACCAAATTGTTTGGTGTTGAGTGTGCCGGAGATGCTCAACAAAGCATCGCGAATGGCTTCACCTTCAAGCCGCTTGAGCGGGCGATGATGCCAGAGCAAGTTATTGGGGTCTTTGGCCACCGCTTCGGGATCAGGTTGGCTGGACATCTGATAGGTTTGGGAGAGGACGATGTAGCGGATCATTTTTTTGATACTTTGGCCATCGCTCACAAACTTCGAAGCGAGATGATCCAACAGTTTAGGATGGGTGGGGCGTTGTCCCAGTACACCAAAATCATCCACGGTGGGCACAATTCCGCGTCCCATCAGGTAATGCCAGATACGATTGGCAATAACGCGATGAGTCAACGGATTTTGTGGGTTGTTGATCCATTGAGCCAGTTGCAAGCGGCCACTGCCGTGTTCGATTGGCATTGGGGATTCGCCACTGATAGCCGCTAAGAATCGGCGTGGTTCGACTTTACCTGGTTTGGACGAATTGCCACGAATCAGTAGATGATCATCTTCACCAGTTCCATCCATCATGGCAGGAGCGGTATGGGATGTGAAAATCGCTTCGGCTCGCAGTTGTTTACGTTGCTGATTCCACTCCGCAATGAGAGCTTGTGCCTTGGCGTTAGCAGGCGTTTGGGAGGAAACATCCACAAACGTGAAGTCATCGACACCGATATTACCCCAGCCCCCTTCGTGGGCGTCGACGACTTGGATCTTGGCCTTCTTACCTTTGTAAGGAGCTACATTCCAACGCTGCTCATTCATTCGATTGTTGCTGGCACCCGTTGCGGACAATACAACGGCACCATCGACGATGAGGTTCACGCAAGTTTTTCCCGCATGCGGGCCGCCACCAACCAGGAACTCAATCTCATCACAATCGAGGGTGAATTCAGGGGATGTCAGTGTGCCGGTCAATTGGTCGCCGGCCTGGGTATTCGGGCCGACTTTGCGAATATTATGCGAATTAACAAAGTACTTGCCGCGATGGTTCACGTTCCCCTGGTAATTGGCAATCGTTTCTGCCGTTTGCGGCTCTGTGCCAAAGGCCTCACCCTCGGCTTTCCACTCGCCATATTTTCCTGACTCGAAATCTGCGAAGACACGTCGCGTTCTTTCCGCATGAAGATTGGCGAACAAGTCTAGTTCAGCAGAAAATTTGGCAAAGGCTGATTCTTCCTCAGCCAATTGAGCGTCAACTTTTCGACGTTCTTCCTCGCTAATTCCTTGTGCCACAACATAAACCGCCAAAGATGAAGATGTGGCTGGCACAAACTCTAGGTGTAAGCGATGACCGATGTAACGCTTAAGATTGAGATGAACCCACCGCTCATTTTCGTTCACGCCACGAATCGTGTCTCCATGCAATGGACCTGCGATCAGCCGATGGGAATCGACACACGCTACGATGTGGCCTTTACCTTCTACACGACAAAAGACGTTGCCGTCGGTGATTTCAAATGTGGGTGAACGAAGAGTGCGACCAGGTTTGGGTAATTGATCTAATTGGCTGCTGTTGTGTACGGCACCTTCAGTGATCGATTGCAGACCGTGCCAAAAGGAATCGTTAACAGCGACGCCATGAGGACGAACTTTTACGGCCCCTGTTTCATCGAGATAGAACTCCCCTCTGCTTCTTGGTCCGGAGCCAAAAATAACTCCATCTTGCATGAAGTCCTGCGCTGAAACATGGCTGTAATCCACCACGACATTGGAGATGTCGAGTGCTTTGGGTGCGCTCGACGGGAGATTTAATTGGGCTTGCGACAGGAGTTCGTTCAATTCACGATTGAATCGCGCGTTGAGCTGCTGCAGTTTTTCGGCAACGATTCGGTTTTGTTCCATCGACTCAAATGGAACTTGTCGGTAATCGCTGCTTTGCAAGAACCCGGACAAAGCGTAGTAGTCATTAGAAGATATGGCATCGAATTTGTGATCATGGCAGCGAGCACAAGCAACGGTAACTCCCAAAAATGTCTTGGACATGACGTCGAGCATGTTGTCGAATCGGTCAGCTTCGTCTTTGCGAACATCGACGGGTGAATGAACCCACTCACCCATAAACCAAAAGCCCGTACCGAGAATCGATTCGTTGAAATGGTTGCTTGGGTTCAGACGGGGCTTGTCCAACAGGTCACCGGCAATATGTTCCCGTACAAATTGGTCGTACGGAACGTCAGCGTTTAGGGCTCGGATGACATAGTCACGATATTGGTAGGCGTTCGGAGTATCATTATCGAATTCATGGCCTCGTGATTCGGCATAGCGCACAAGGTCGAGCCAATGGCGGCCCCAGCGTTCACCGAATTGTGGCGAATCGAGCAAATGGTCAACGACCTTTTCCAGCGCTTGGGGCGACGTGTCTGCAATAAACAGATCCACTTGCTCAGCAGAGGGAGGGAGGCCGATGATGTCAAAATACAGGCGACGCAAAATGGCCAATCGATCTGCGGGGGCAGCGGGCTTTAGTCCCGCTTGCTCTAGGTCGTGCAAGACAAAATAGTCCAATTCACTCTTGGGCCAGTTCGCTTGACCAATCGTGGGTAAGTTTGGTGCGGCGATGGGACGCCACATCCAATGTTCAGCCACTCGCTTTTGTAAATCAAACTTAGGCATGGAAACTTCAGCGGTTGGTTCCGGCTCGTTTGGCCAAGGCATTCCCATATCGAGCCAGCGACGAAAGGTCTGGATATCTTTGTCGGCAAGCTTTCCCTTCGGAGGCATTTCGTAGCCCTCGTACAGAATGGCTTGCATGAATAGGCTGGCATCGGGCATGGATAAATCGACTGCCGCGCCACTATCGCCTCCCTTCAGTAACGCATTTCGTGAGTCGACTCGAAGACCAGCTTGTAGTTTGATCGATTTGACGCTGTGGCACTCGTAACAATGTTCGACGAGCAGCGGACGAACTTCTCGTTCGAAGAACGTGAGTGACTCATCACTAAAATTCGAATTGGCCGTGGCTTCTGTTGGCTCTTGGCCTACGAGAAAATGGGGAGTCCAAGATGCAAACAAAGTCCAGGCAAGGGCCAACAATACAACATCGCGTAGCTTGGATGGTTGGAAGCGGTTCGAGTTGAAACGCGAGCAAGTCCTTTGCATGAGTCGTCGAAGAAACATCCTTTACCTCGCAATTTCAATTAAGGCGGGAGTTCAATCTATCGCGTCGATTCCGATTTGGAAAATCTTGTTGTCCGCAAGCCCCAAAGGACATAGGATGGATTGGGGCGATGCGATGGAATCGCGACACCGATAAATCGAGGAGAGACAATGCATTTTAGCCAGTTTGTGGTCGAAAATCGAGTCATTTTTGCGACATCAGATTAATGAATTGCGACATAATGTCTCACAGTGAGTAGCAGGTTGGCTGGCTTTTTCGTAAATCGGGCAGTTTTGGCGATGAAAACAGAGAACCGTCAATCTGGACATCCGAAAGTTGGACTCCTGATCGAGTCCTCCCGCGGTTATGGTCGAGCCATGTTGCGTGGTATCGCCAAATATGCTCGAACACATACGGCGTGGTCGTTACTTCATCAGGAAATGACCATTGAGTCCTTGCCACCAGCTTGGTGGGAGACGTCCGCTATCGATGGCGTCATCGCAAGAGTTGGCGCCGGGAACGTTCAGGCTCTATTGAAAATGAGGGTACCCATCGTAGACGTTCGCTGTGTTCTTACTCACAGCGAAATTCAAATTCCGCAAGTTGAAACGGACGAGAGAGAAGTTTGTAAACTTGCCTTCGAGCATTTGTATCAATTGGGCTTCCGACGCATGGCGTATTGTGGATTTCAATTGGCCCATTACTCCCAAACAAGGAAAAGATATTTTCAAGAGTTATCCCAACAGCATGGATGTCCTTGCTCAATTTATGAATCGCCAGCGGAGTCATCGGCATCTTTGCAAACGATTGAGCATATTGACCAAGTTGACTACGGGCGTTTAGCGGCCTGGTTGAAAAGCCTCCAGCCCCCGACAGGGATCTTTGTTTGTAACGATATCTGTGGTCAGCAGTTGCTCAATGTTTGTCGGGCTCATGAATTGGCGATACCAGATGATTTTGGCGTGATTGGAGTGGATGATGACGATGCGATTTGTCCTCTTTGTGATCCGCCACTGTCGAGTGTTCGGCCCGATGCCGAGCAAGTAGGCTTTCGTGCGGCTCAAAAACTCGATTCCATGTTGAAGGGAGAAGGAACCGAATGGAATATCGAGTATGTGCCTCCAAGTCGAGTTGTGCAAAGGCTATCTACTGCGATGGAGGCCATTACTGATCGCGAGGTTGCCAGAGCCTGTCGATTCATTCGAGAGAACGCTTGTCGTGGAATCGATGTCAATGATGTCTGTCGATATTCCACTTTGTCGCGACGGCAATTGGAGCGGAGGTTTCGAGATGCTTTGAGTCGATCTCCGAAAGATGAAATCACTCAGGTGCAAATGGGAAAAGTGAAACAACTTTTGCGTGAAACAGATTTGTCGCTGGATTCAATCGCTTCGCTGGCTGGCTACTCTTACAAAGAACGATTATGCGCCGTCTTCAAAAGGGAAGAGGGGATAACACCCACGGAATATCGAACCAGCGAAAATCCGTTGGATGAATTTTGATCAGCTCGTTTTATTACAACGATCTACATTGTGCCGTTACATCCGGTCTGCCGCAACACGAGGCAGGAATCAATTCTTAAGCCGAATGATGGGGCCAATGCAAATTCTGAAACCATCGCGCGAATCGGAGTAGTTGGGACCTGCCAAGCCTAATCGGACGGCACAACGCGCATTACCAGGCACATCGAAGTAATTTCCACCTTTGCAGACTGGTCGGTAGTTTTCCTGTGTGGTAAAGAACTCTTCATGGCCTCCTTGTGGATCAAAATGATCCAAGACAACTTCCCAAACGTTGCCACACATATCTGCAAGTCCAAAGCCGTTTCGACCTCGGTCTCCAAAGTGATCGACAGGGGCTACGAACGCATAGCCATCGCTCCAGGGAGCACTCGCTAACGGCCACTTTTGTTTTCGGTCTGGCAAGAAATCGACCGCAGATATATTAAAGCGACCTTCGCCCTCGGCGAGGTCATCGCCCCACCAATACGCTGTGCTAAGTTGACTTCCACCACGGCATGCATATTCCCATTCTGCTTCGGTGGGCAAGCGATATTCGTAGCCTGCGGGAAGTTTGGAGGCTAAATCGGGTTGTTTGTTTAGCCAATCGGAGAAAGCGCGGGCATCGCTCCAACTGACGCAAACGACTGGAAAATCATCTTTTAGCGGAAACTGAAAATTGGGATCCCGCCAACTTTTGCCTTTCATGGGATCCCATGGATGCACCACATTAGTCCGCAGATTATAGCTTGTCCATTTAGGGTTGAAGCACTGTGTGTGACCGTCCGGTTTTTCAGCATCTGTTACATAGTCCGTTTCTTCGACAAAGCGACGAAACTGGCCGACTGTTACCTCCGTGCGCCCCATCCAAAAATCGTGGGCGACTTTCATCTTGCGCGGCGCTTCGCCTTCGTAAGATTCCCGTATGGTCCCTGGTTGAGCTCCTCCTTCAATACCTGTCGCCCAGGCCTTTTCTTCTGCGGAGCTCCCCATCATGAACTCGCCTGGTGGAATATGGACCACTTCAAGGCGAATGTCGTTGCCGAGCTCTGCCACAATAGCCTTGGGCTTGTGGGGATCCTGTGCATTTAGGTTAACGGTGCCGAATAGGATTAACCAAGCAAACACTACCGAGGCCATACGAGCTGATGGGCTACTGCATGAGGCATAGAAGAGTTTCATAGCGGGATTACTAACCAAGTGGTGAGGAGAGGTAGGGGGCAAGTCGCAGTCGCCACATTATGTGAGCTCGAACTGAGCGGCGTCAAACAAAATTTTGTCTTTGGATTGTGGTCGATCGAATTTGTGTGTTTGAAGTGAGTCTTCGATTGCGTGCGTTTATACTTAACGAGGTATTCGAGTTTCATTCTGTTTTGCGACGGAATCGTCCTGAGGTCGATCTTTAAAAGGAATGAGCAACATTGACAGAATTGAGACCGTTTGTTGGCTATCCGGAAATTCGGGCACGCCGAGCTGCATCTTCTCGTGCGGTTCGCGAGGTTGAGCTTTGTAGGTGTGGAACATTCGATCCCACCAGGGAATGTTGAATCCATAGTTGCAGCGGGTCTCATCGCGATGGATGGAATGGTGAACTCGATGCATATCGGGGGTGACCAAGAGAAGCCGTAAGAGCTGGTCGATGTTTTGGGGGAGTTTGAGATTGCTATGATTAAAAATGGCGCACGAATTGAGAATGACCTCGAAGAGAATAACACTTTTTGGGCTTGCACCAAGAGCGAGCACGGCTAGGCTCTTGATGAGTAGGGAAACCGCAATTTCAATGGGATGGAATCGCAAGCCAGAACTTGCGTCTAAGTCATGATCTGCATGATGAACTCGATGGATTTGCCAAAGGATTGGTATGCGATGGAAGGCTACGTGCTGCCAATAGATTAGCAAATCGAGAAGTATTACGACCAAAACGTATTGAAGTACAATTGGTACGTTCCACATATGGAACAAACCGAGTTTTTTTGATTCTGCAAGGTTTGCTGTTCCCACTGCAGAAAGAAAAGGAATGAACCTAAATGCTGCAGTGTTGAAGAAAGAGAGAAGGAGGTTATTCCAAGTCCGCGCAATTCGATTTTCTGTTCGAATGCGTCGCGGAAAGAGGCTTTCGAATACGAACATTATGGCGAACGTTATCGCAAAGGCTGTTGGGCGAACCCAAGGTTCATTCATTGTTTCACATGTTTTTCGATAGGGCCTGGCGAAGGTTATCACGACGGCGCAGAGAGGATTTCAAATGACGAGCATTCGAAAAATAATTTCTTGCGCCTATCGAACTTGCTCCTTTTTTGCGAGACGGCAAGCGAACTCGTGTAAACCAGCTGGATGATCGACTCGAATTGGGGCACTTAGCCAGTCCCAGTTGACACAGGAAAACAATGTTCGCATTTCTTCCAATTCACAGGAATAGGGAGGTTCAGTTCTTTTGCCGCTTTGCATGAATAGTGCTAGTAGTTGGCCACGAGGGCGAAGCCATTGAAGTAGTTTTCGTTCATATTCTTGCCAACGTGCTGGCGCTATCGCACACAAACATGTTTGTTCATAAATAAAATCGAATCCCTGTTCGTCATCGAACTCGAACACATCGGATTGATGAACCGTGGCTATAAGATTTCGCTGCAGCAGTTCGGCTTGGAGATGACGAACGGCACTTGGTGCAAAGTCAATTCCTGTAACGTCAAATCCAAGCTGTGCTAAGCGAATCACTTCGTGGCCACGACCGCAGCCCGGGATCAGGACACGTGATGGCGTCAAAACCTTGTTTGCGATCCACTGTTCGAGTATCGAATTCGGTTGGCCACGATCCCAGCCGGTTTTTCCCTGGTCATATCGCAACTGCCAACCGTCACTCGTTAGGTCAGGTTGAGCTGCGCTATGTTCTGCGTTTTCAAATGGTTTTTCAGAGGAGTGGCTCATTGACTTCGGGTTGCCTTGGAGAGGTGTAACGATTGAAGCGTCAGGGTTCGTCGGGCTTCATGACACTATTGAGATAAAGTTGCTCGTGATCCATTGCTCTTTGGCGTCTTGCTTCGATCGTCTAAAATAAGTCTAAATTCTTGGCAAGCATATAGATTCGATCAGCAGATGCGACATCTGTGATGTGCACTGTGTTATCCGTCTGTTGCCAGGCTATGGGATGGATACCATCAGCATCCACGCGTCGGATTTCAAAGGGGCCATTGAGCCATTGGGGGATAGTGAAAGAGAAACGAGCTTCTCTCGGTGGACCAAATACGAATTCTTGATTTTCGGTATCGATTTGGTAGGCGGTATCGATGGCAAACAGGAGCATTCCGCGAGGGGCAATGATGGACGAGAGTTCCCAATCTGGTTCGCCCGCTGCATTTTTTAGCGTTTGGAAACGATAAGCATCTCCGGTTAGATAAAACTCTTCCAACATCTTTATCTCACGTCCTATTCGTCGCATCGGTTCCCAAGTATCGGGGAATTTTTCCAGCGAGCTTTTACTAAGGTTAAACCAGTAAAGTGATGTGATGCGGGTTGCCAACGCGTGCAACGCTTGAGCGCGAAGTTCAGCAGGATTTGGAGAACGTCTTGCCCGACGTTTGGTTAGAGAAAAGCCACCACCCCAACCATCGTGAGGGCCCTGAGACCAAACTGCGCAAGGAAGTGGCCGATTGAGTTCGCGTAAAGAGCGACAGAGATTGCCGATCGTTTCCAGCGGCGCACCCCAACTAATTTTCTGTCCGTTCCAGCGATCATAGGAACGCCACGAATCGGCAGCGGGAGCTACGACACGATACGCATCGAAATGAGGGTAATCAGAAAGACCAGCGTAGAATCGCCAAATCCTTTCTTCGCTATGGGTGACCGAAGTTGGGAGTTTGCTTTTCTTATAGGGTAAAAAGGCATCAAAGACTTCTTGTGGCGGCACAGGTCGGCCACCGCCGTATTGGGGTTCGCCGAGAAATTCCACGGCATGAACTTTGCTGAGTTGTGTGTCATTTTCCCATATTTCGGTGGGCCATAGCTTCGCAAATCGCTTGAGAGGATTTCGCTCTAATAGAGCTTCGTTGTCACTGTAACCTGCGGCTTGTTCATAATGCGCGGTATTGATGTGCAGGCTGGAGAGCAAATCGAGAAAACTATTGCGAGATTTACCTGTGAGTGGGTCGGTTTCCGTCGCTTCCTGCCACTTACCTTTCGAGTCGAAGACCCAGCCGCCGCTAATATCGAATTGCTCTCGCTTGATTCGCAAATGAGCCCAGAGAGATCCAGTTGATGTTTGAACTTCAATGGCTGCGTACGTTAGCGGAAGTTTCGGAGTAACGACATCGATGAAGCCTTTTTCGTTGGCAGCAATAGTGGAGGGGCAGGGGATTTCAGGTTGAGGCCATAGCGTTTGCCAAGTGTCGTTGGATTTAGGTAACCACAACCGCAACTGTTGAATTTGCAATTCGGTCGATTGTTGATTCTCTATGTAAACCAAGCATCGATTAGGATGTTGCGTGCTATCCGCATCACTGTCCAAAAATGTGATGGCTGATATCCAATGACTTGGAGTTTTGATGGGAACTTGTAATTCGCCAAGTCCGGTCGATTTCAGTTGAAATTCTTTGCCAACGGCAAATTCATTAGAGTTGCCATTGAACGTCCAAACGGAAAGTGCTCCGTCCGGTATTTCGGAAGCGGTACTAACGTCGTGCCAAGCAAGATCTCCTGATTTCAAAAGTTCCTCAGGCGTTTTTGATTGGATCGTGGAGAACTCCGCAGGACCTTTGACGAAAAGCTGAATGCGACTTGATAAGACTGAACTGTGTGGCGAGCGATAGCGGAGTGTGGAATCGATTTGGTGTGGTGTAACTGTTATCCCGGCCAATTCACCGCCGAAGCAGAGGGGGAGAGTGTCAGAAGATTGGTAGAATTGAGACGCCAGCCAAATTGAGGCGATAAAAACTAATGTTCGCATAACATTCGACCCTGTGCTCTCTACTTTGCACACGATTTGAGCAATCGGCAATAAGCGTCACAAAACTCGGTTCGTTTCTGGCTCTTGTGGTGTTGAATCTAAATGGTCTTGATGAACGAAGCAAAGGGGGGCAACACTTGTGAAGAAAAAATTTGGCTGATTGAGAGCGTGCGATGTTCCTAGGTAAGGTCATTCACAGGGTTTGAAGCGGTACGGTTGAATTGCGCGACGGAATCAGCGACAATCGGAGAACTTTGAAGAGCGGAATGATTGTGCATTTCAACATTTACCTGCTCGTCACTTGCAACGATCCCACCTCGCTTCTCTTCATGCCTCCTGGAGGCCAATATGATTGTACGGAAGGTATTGCCGGCGTATTGGTTTTTTATATCCTTCAATATGTTTGCAATCGGGGCATTGTCCCAGGCGCAAGAACCAGTACTTGATGTAGAACGCCAGCCTTTGGAAGCATCGGTTCGACGCTTGACCGAGGCGCTTACATTTCTCGGTGAGCCAGTTAGTGATTCCATCCAAAACGAATTCGCCGAATTAGCTCGGAACAACGATGACGCGAAAGTGGTTCACGAAATTCAGACGCTGCTCGATCCTCTGTGTTTGGCAGTGGTTTCCATCAATCCAGAGAGTCGCGTGAAGGTCGCGGCTGGCAAAGCGGCTCCCCATTTAGTTGAAAAGGGATGGCGGACTTTTCTAGTCAAGGTCATCAATGAAGGTGGAGTGACTGCTCCCTTACGTTGTAGCAGTCCAGAGTCGCAAGCGATGGTTCGCCCCAGCACCTCTGCCGCTGAACCAGAACTGAAGATCTCTCCAGCGGAAGCGAATCGACGCTGGTTGGATATCGCTTTGCCCGTGCAAGAACCGATGGTCCCCAATCTGTCCGGATTGAAAGTTGAGTATCGGGTGGTGCAACTCTACAGCCGAGATGCTGGTGCCTGGGAAGCGACACTGGCGTTTGACGTAGGACAGGGAACACAGGATTTGGGGTTTCGCAGCGAAGTGCCCATTCTGTTTCGTGTTCAGCCGAGTCAAAAGGTCGCTGCGCAAATCAAGGATCAGGATGGCAAACCGACAACATGTGCTTTGTTGATTCGAGACCATCGCGGAAGAGTTTATCCTAACCCCGCTCGACGATTGGCGCCGGATTTTTTCTTTCACCCCCAGATCTATCGGCACGACGGAGAAACGGTGACATTACCGGCTGGAAAATACTTGGTGACAGCGACGCGTGGTCCCGAGTATATGGAAAGCTCTTTTGAGTTTGTGGTACCAGAGAAAGAAGTTTCTCCGATGCTGGAAGTTCAACTCAAGCGTTGGGTTCATATGGCTGAACAGCGTTGGTTCTCTGGCGATCATCATGTGCATGCAGCAGGTTGTGCGCACTATGAAAACCCCGTTCAAGGTGTTGGTCCAGAAGATATGATGCGTCATATTCTGGGAGAAGATCTCAACGTCGGTTGTGTTCTTAGCTGGGGACCTTGTTGGTATCATCAAAAGCAATTCTTCGACGGCAAGGTCTCGAAGTTATCCCGTACGGATTATTTGATGCGGTATGACGTCGAGGTGAGTGGCTTCCCTTCGTCGCATGCCGGACATTTATGTTTGCTCAATTTAGTCGAAGACGATTATCCGAATACGACTCGCATTGAAGAGTGGCCTTCGTGGACGATTCCTGTCTTGAAGTGGGGCAAAGAGCAAGGAGGTGTTGTCGGGTACAGCCACAGTGGCTGGGGATTAGCGTTGCCCGATTATATGCCCGATGGTTCGCGCGGGCCTCTACCGAATACTTGGGGCGGCAACAGTCAGCGTGGGGGTAGAGCGGCAGACAAGTTACCAGACTATGCGATGCCTCCCTTTGACGGAATCGGTGCCAATGAGTATGTCGTCGCTGCCCCAAACGATGCGTGTGACTTCATCAGCACTGTCGATACACCGGCTGTATGGGAATTGAATATTTGGTATCACGTTTTGAATTGCGGCTTGCGAACGCGCATCAGCGGCGAAACCGATTTCCCTTGCATTTATGGAGAGCGCGTTGGCTTGGGACGCATCTACGTGGAAATCGATAAAGACCAGCCCCTCACCTATGATCAATGGGTAAAAGGACTCGTGCAAGGTCGCAGCTACGTAGGTGACGGCGCCAGTCACATTCGCCATTTTCGTGTGAACGACACCGCTATGGGACATCAAGGGAATGATGGGAGCGTGAGTGAAGTGAAGTTGGCTCAGCCCGGAAATGTAGCGATTTCCACTTCGGTAGCGGCCTATTTGCCAGAGACACAATCGGAAACAGGGAAAGCAATTCAGCAAAGACGTCTTGATGAAAAACCGTATTGGCACATTGAAAGATCAAGAGTGGGAGAGAGCAGAAAAGTAGCGGTTGAGTTGATCGTAAATGGGTTGGCTGTTGAAAAACAAAATATCGAGGCAGATGGGAATTGGAATGATCTCAAATGGAATGTTGAGTTGAAGGAGTCGAGCTGGGTGGCTGTACGGATTTTTCCCTCATTACACACCAATCCGATTTTTGTTACCGTAGGTGAAAAGCCAATTCAGCCGAGCGCGAAAAGTGCTCAATGGTGTCGAGATGCTGTTGAGGTTTGTTGGAAACGGAAACAACCGCAAATTCGAGCGTCCGAGCAAGAAGCTGCGGCAGCGGCCTATGACGTAGCTCGGAAGTATTACGACCAAGTTTTGAAGGCTGCGACTCGCGATTGAGTTGATAGGCGATATCTCTAACATTTTGAAACTCATTGGGAATACGAAGTTAATATGGGGCGAATTTCGACAAACGATTTGCATAAGCGGTTACATAGCAGTGGCGTCATTGCGGTCTTGATTATTGATGATGCGAACGATGCCGTCCCGTTGGCTCGCGCTTTGCATGCCGGTGGAGTGGACTGCATCGAATTGACGTTGAGAACCGACAGTGCGATTGAATCTGTTCGGCGAATCGCGGCTGAAGTCCCAGAGGTTGTGGTTGGGGTGGGGACGATCCTCACGCCACAGCAAGCTGATGCGGCTAAAGATGCAGGGGCTGATTTCGGAGTTGCACCTGGCACCAACGCACGAGTGATTCAGCGAGCGATCGAAATCGGTTTGCCATTCTCACCGGGCGTGTGCACACCGACGGATATCGAAATGGCGTTGGAACTTGGTTGTCGAGTATTAAAATTCTTTCCTTCCGAACCTAGCGGTGGGCTGAATTATCTTAAATCGGCGGCTGCACCGTACATGCATCTCGGGGTCAAATATATCCCATTGGGTGGGGTTAGCGGAAAGAACGCGG
>JAFLCP010000136.1 GCA_017303505.1 Planctomycetota bacterium
TTCTCGCTGGGGACTCACTCAATACATGGCCAACAAAGCGGTTATGTCGACGATTGAAGCGGATAAAGAATTACTCGCAGGTTATTATCGAAGTTTGGGATTTTTTCAGGCACGAGTTGGTTATCGCATCGATTATGACACCACGGGCAAATGGATCACGTTAACATTTGTTATCTATGAAGGCATACGCTTTAAGGTTCGAAACGTTGCCGTCATGGGGAATAAATACCACGATGAATCCGAACTCGGCCAACTCTTGAAGATGAGTGGCGGAGAGTTCTTCAACGAAGACAAGATGATGCGTGATGTTCGATCGATCAAAGATCTGTACGGTGCCCAAGGCTTTGTGTTTGTCGATGTGCAACCCGAACCGCGTTATCTCGAAGAGCCTGGCATGATCGACATTGTGTATCGCGTCGAAGAAGGTGATCGGTATCGCGCAGGTGATATTCGAGTGCACATCGAAGGAGACTCAAGCCACACGAAACATACTGTGGCATTGAACTACTTGGGGCGAGTGCGGCCTGGTTCGATTATTGACATGCGAGAACTGCAAAGAGCTGAAAGACGTCTAGCGGCATCCGGAATATTTGCGACGCAACAAACCGGTGGTGCACCTCCATCAATCGAGGTGAAGCCACCTGACCAAGAAGGTACGAAAATGCGTTAAGGATTAGCAGAACGACATTGAACTAAATGTGAAATATGACTACTCTCCGCTGAACCGCCGGGTAGTCACCAAGGAATGGTAAACGCTTCAGCGTTCAAAGTGGGAACAAGGATAGTTCATGGCCATCGAAATGGAAAAGCAAGTTAATCGCTTGATCCGCACTGCGGTGGCTTTGGCCGCATTGCTGATGGCTGGATGTCAGACATTCACGCCACCCAACAACACGCGAGCCGTGTCGGCTAATCCTGTATTACCCGCTGCCGCCCAGAATGATCGTTTAAGTACATCTTCTAAGCCGCAGACCTCCACGGTTGGGCATGTAAGCCCAGCTGGTTATTCAGTCAGTCAAACACCATCGTCAGGAGAGTTGGCTGGAGTATGGAACCAACTCGACGTTGCACGCGGTCAAAATCCCCTTCCACAGCAACCTGTAGCTGGAGCAAATGGCCAGAACTATTATCCGCAAACCGATGCTGGTTCAGGCAATTATTTCCGCCAGCCCCTCGTTCCTTCGCAAGCTGCACCTCCAGTTGTATCGGCAGCACCACAAACAGGCTTGCCGCCGGGTTACACCACAACCAATTATGGCACAACGAATCCAGTTCAGAGCGGTTATGTTGATACAGGTGCTAGTGGTGTTCCAGTTGCCGGACAGCCTATGGGGGTAAATCCATATGGCGTCGACGCAAGTGGAACTTTTCCTGATCTCTCTTCGCCGATTCTGCCTCGTTATCAACCTCGAGAGCGTGTTGCGCCCATCGATGTGTATGTTCAAGAAGAACGCACAGGTCGAGTGATGTTAGGTGGTTCGGTGAATAGTGACTTAGGTGTGGCTGGTCAGTTCATTGTCGAAGAACGCAACTTTGACTTGTTCCGCCCTGCGACAAGTTGGGAAGATGTGTGGAGTGGCCGAGCTTGGCGTGGAGCTGGGCAGAACTTTCGCTTGGAAATCATGCCTGGTAATCGTGTGGAACGCTACACGGTCAATTGGACGGAACGCAATCTCTTTGGCTATCTACCGGTAAGTCTCTCCGTTGGCGGTTTCTTGTTTACTCGACGATATCGCGATTGGGACGAACAGCGATTAGGTGCCCGCGTAATGTTGGGTTATGAGTTAACCCCAGACTTGTCGATCTCCTCTGAGCTTCGTGGTGAAAACGTCAAGATTTATGATCCACGCGTGCTGGGTGTTCCCGAACTCGATGAAGTTTTAGGAAGCAACGAACTTTACACTGCCCGGTTCCGTTTAGCTCACGACACACGAGATAATCCATTTATGGCCACTGAAGGCCATTTGTTAGAGCTTATCTATGACCAAGTGTTTGGTGACTTTTCATTCCCTCGCGGACAGGTTAATTACTCCAATTACTTGCTCATGCGAGAACGAGCTGACGGCAGCGGTCGTCATGTTTTGGCCAACTCGTTGAAGTTTGGTTTTAGTGGTGAAGATACGCCTGTCTTCGAAAACTTCTTCGCTGGGGGGTATAGCACGATGCGTGGATTTAGTTTCCGCGGTGCCAGCCCTCGCGACAGCGACGTGATCGTCGGGGGACGATTCCAGATGTTAGGTTCGCTTGAGTACATCTTCCCTCTGACTGCCGATGACATGTTACGTGGTATTGTGTTCTGCGATTATGGTACGGTTGAATCGGATATCGAATTCAATTCAGAGAACTTCCGTGTGGCTCCAGGTCTAGGTTTCCGCGTAATGATTCCAGCGATGGGACCTGCCCCACTCGCGTTCGACTTTGCATTCCCTGTCAACTACGCAGATACCGACGATCGTCAAGTCTTCAGCTTCTTCTTGGGCTTCACTCGATAAGCAAGTCTCAAAACCGCAAACGATCGATGGCAGCCGTTGTTATGGATGAGTCGCATAACAACGGCTTTTTTGTGCGCGTCCCTGTTTGGTAGACTTGCATCTTAAGTCGGCTTATCTGGATCGCCAGTCGGAAATGACCTAATCAAACAAAACGTGAATTTCTCTTGCAATTAGTCACTATGTGAACGAAAATCCCCCCTGTCGCTACTAGGCCGATTGTGCACTGACTTATTGGATATCGTATGACACGAGTTCCATTTCGAGTATTTGTCTTCTCACTACTTGCGGTTGCTACCACCTCACCTTACGTGTTCAGTCAAGAACCATCGAAGGAAGGTCTCGCATTTTTCGAATCGCGGATTCGACCTCTCCTGGTGAAGCATTGTTATGAATGCCATTCGCAGGAATCCGGTAATGCAAAAGGTGGCCTACAATTAGATAGCCGCGATGCGATTGCGCTGGGAGGTGATAGTGGAGAGGCGATCGAAGCGGGTAAACCTCAAGCCAGTTTGTTGTTCGAGTCGGTTTCCTACAGCAACCCGAAGCTGAGAATGCCCCCAAAGTACAAACTCTCCGATGACGAGATCGAGGATCTTGAAGCTTGGATCGAAATGGGCGCGCCCGATTCGCGAAGTGACAAAGGTGCTCCCAAGAAATCTTACGCTATCGATTGGGAGGCTGGCAAAAAACACTGGGCCTACCAGCCCGTTCGATTACCAGAAATTCCTCAAGTAAAGAACTCGGATTGGATTCGCGATGAACTTGATCATTTCATTTTGGCAAAGCTCGATGCCAACCAAATCGTTCCCGTAAAAGATGCCAATCGATTTGCTCTTATTCGAAGGGTTAGCCTAGATTTGACGGGCTTACCTCCAACCGTCAAAGAGGTTCGCGACTTTGTGCAAGATACTGCTTCAGATGATGAAGCGCTTGCGAAAGTTGTGGATCACTATCTCAAGACAGCTGCCTTTGGTGAGCGTTGGGGAAGGTATTGGCTCGATATTGCGCGATATGCAGATTCGGTTGGTAAAACCCGAAATATTCCTTTTCCTTATGCTTGGAAATATCGCAACTATGTCATCAACTCTTTCAATCAAGACAAACCATATGACGAGTTCATTCGTGAACAAATCGCTGGTGATTTGATTCCCCCCAAGCACGACAATGATTGGGAAGAAAACCTTACAGCCACCGGTTTTTTGGCTCTCGGATCGATGGACCTTAACGAACGCAATGTAGAGCAATTCACACTGGATCGAATCGACGATCAGCTCGACACCATTGGAAGAGCCATCTTGGGATCGACCATTGCGTGCGCTCGTTGTCATGATCATAAGTTCGACCCTATCGCTCAAACGGATTATTATGCGTTGGCGGGTATCTTCTCGAGTACTCGAACCTTGAGCGGACAATCGAATCGACAGGGAGCGAAAAATTACTTCCGACCTGAAATGCTGATTTCGCTTGATTCAAGCCAACGCAACAGGGAGGAAGAATCTTCCTCAAAGTCTTCGGAATCCTCGGCGAACACCGAACAGCAGATTACCGAATTGCAAACGCTGATTCGCAAATTGAATAAAGAGATCAAGTCTGGCAATTTGCCTCAAGCCCAAGAAAAAGTAGCTCGTAATCGTGTTGCGGCTCTCAAGAGGCAAGTTCAAGCTTTGACCTCCGCCACACCGAATCAAAAAACGCCGAATAAAAAAGGACCAAATAAAGCGATCAATGCTCCAGCAGAGATCGACCCCAAAGCCAATCTTGCGATGGGTGCGGTCGAAGGGAAAGTCGAGGACATCGCGCTGAGAATCCGAGGCGAACCCGATTTGAGCGGAGAAATTGTCGCGCGTGGATTTCCCAGAATCTTTTCGAATGTTCCAGCCGAGAAAATTACAGCTCAGAAAAGCGGGCGTCTCGAGTTGGCTCATTGGCTGACACAGCCTTCTCATCCTTTGACATCGCGCGTGATTGTTAATCGTGTGTGGATGCACTTGATGGGCAAAGGCCTGGTCGAAACCGCAGACAACTTTGGTGTTTCTGGTAGCCAACCAACACACCCCGAATTGCTCGACTTTCTTTCTCATCGATTCATGGATGAGAAGTGGTCCATCAAAAAATTAGTTCGTCATATAGTATTGAGTCGTGCCTATCGTCTGAGCAGCGAACATTCCGTTGAGAATGCTAAGGTCGATGAAGGGAATGCGTTGTACTGGCGCAGCAACTTGCGTCGATTGGAAGTGGAAGCAATTCGAGACTCGCTTCTATCGGCAGGAGACATGTTATTGCGAGCAAGGCCACCAGGGCCTCCAGCTCAAGTACCACCGAACGCGGATCTATCTCGAAACAGCCGAGTAGATATTGAGGGAGAGTTGGGAAATAAACCGGTCCGCAGCATTTACCTCCCCGTTTTCCGATCCAAACTGCCGGGTATGTTCACTGTGTTCGATTTTGCCGAGCCAGATCAAGTCAATGGCGTTCGAGACGTCACTACCGTCGCGCCGCAAGCACTCTTCTTGCTCAATAACTCGTTTGTCGTTGATGCTTCCAAGCGAGCGGCGGAACGGATACTTGCGCAGGATGTATCGGACGATACTGCCCGCATTAAGTATGCCTATGCTTATACCTTGAGCCGTTATCCCACCGAAGCTGAACTGCAGCGAGCCCTAGAGTATTTATCGCAAGGGGCAGATCGAAAAGCGGCCTGGGCAGAGTTGGCACAAGCACTTTACGCGTCCGCCGAGTTCCGATACATACCCTGACCTTCTTCACGCCAAGAGGAATGCGATGAACAAAAATTGCAAGGACTTTTTCGTGCCTCAAACACGACGCGCGATGCTGCAACAAACAGCGGCTGGCTTCGGTTGGTTGGCGTTTGCTGCCATGCATGGGACAACGTACGCCTCTGAGCAAACCGATTCTCCCTTATCACCCAAAACATCGCACTTTCCAGCGAAAGCCAAGCGAGTCATCTTTCTGTTCATGCAAGGTGGGCCAAGTCATCTCGATACGTTCGATTGGAAACCGAAGCTAAAGGCCGCAAGTGAAAAGGGTTCTCAAGGGAAAGGTGGAAAATTACTTGCACCGCAGTTTGAATTTAGCCAGTACGGCCAATCCGGTCAGTATATCTCCAGTCTCTTCCCAGAGCTCGGCAAACTCGCTGACGATCTATGCATATTGAATGGGATGCACACTTCCAATGCGGCTCATCCGCAGGCCACGATTGCTATGCATACTGGGAGTGTTAATTTTGTCCGACCTTCTATTGGTTCTTGGGTCACTTATGGCTTGGGGACTGATAACCAAGACTTGCCTGGTTTCATCACTATTAATCCTGTGGGACTTGGGGGGGCACAAAATTATGGCTCTTCGTTTTTGCCAGCTTCGTTTCAAGGTACTAGGGTCGATATGGAAGCAGGCGGCATCGCCAATGTTCGCAATCAACATTTGTCTGTAGAACGTCAACGTTCTCAAATCGACCTCATACAAGCAATGAATCGCGAGATGCTGGAAAAACATCCAGACAGCCCAGAACTTGAGGGTGTGATGCAGTCCTACGAGCTCGCGTACAAAATGCAGTCTTCTGTTCCACAAGTACTCGATCTCAGTCGTGAAACAGCGGAGACGATGCAGCGTTATGGTATCAACGGGAACGCAACAGAGTCCTTTGGTCGGCAATGTCTCATGGCGAGAAGATTGGCAGAGGCCGGGGTACGGTTCATTCAAGTGAGCAAGCCCGGTTGGGACCAACATCGCGATCTTAAGGCTGCATTAATGAGAAACTGTCGCGCGATCGATCAGCCTATCGCAGCATTATTAGAAGACCTCAAAGCGCGCGACATGCTGAAGGATACATTGGTGCTTTGGGGTGGTGAATTTGGTCGTAGTCCACAAGATCAAGCTAGTGGTGGTGATGGACGACGACACAACAATCAAGGTTTTTCGATGTGGATGGCAGGCGGTGGTGTTAAAGGTGGATTGCGTTACGGTTCCACCGACGAACTAGGAGGTGTGGCAGTATCAGGCAAAATGGGGACACATGATCTGCATGCCACGATATTGCATTTGCTGGGGCTTGACCACACTCGGTTAACTTATCGCTACACGGGAAGAGACTTTCGTTTGACGGATGTCTATGGTGAAGTCGCCACGGGGATCATGTAACAACCATTGGCACCACAAGTTTTACTGCTTGTATTGTTGTGGCCCGATTCAGCTTTTTGCTGTGACTTGATTCTGGTCGCATACACGCCATTTTAATTGGGGCTGGCGGACTGTGAACGAACTCGCCATTGATCGACAGCGACAGCAGCAATAATGATCGTGCCTAGCAGGATGTCTTCAAGTTGGTTTCCTAAATCGAGCGCTGTACAACCCTGTTTAATCACACTCATGATGGCCGCGCCGCAAAGTGTGCCAATAATCGATCCTCGGCCTCCACTGAGGCTAGCTCCTCCAATTACGACGGCAGCGATGATGCGGAGTTCGAGTCCAACGCCAGCTGTCGCATCACCTTGCGAAAGACGTGCGAATTGAAAAACGCCACCAATTCCTACCAAGAAACCTGCCAACGTATAAATCACGATCTTGGTGCGGGCGATCGGGATACCACACAATCGAGCCGTCGACTCGCTTGATCCGATGGCGAAAATATGTCGACCGAACACCGTACGATTTAAGGTTGCAGCAGCCAAAATTGCCAAGCCGAACACGAACCAAATTCCCCAGGCCATATTCGGAAGTAGCGGATAAGCGATCCAAGCTGGATCAGGGAACAACGTGACCATATCCGCGATCCAGTTGGGAATACTTCCCGCTGGAGGTTTGACTGTACCACCGTCGGTAGCAATCATTTTGGCGATTCCCAAAAAGATCGTCATCGAGCCGAGTGTGATGATGAACGGTGGTAACTTCATCAGGCTAATAAGTGTGCCGTTAATGGCTCCACACAAAGTTCCGCATATGATGCAAAGCAAAGCGGCCACAACGAACGGTAGGTCCGCTTCCAAGCCCAAGCCTAAGACGACCCCGGACAAAGCTAAGGCTGTTCCAGACGAAAGGTCAATGCCGCCTGATACAATGATCAGCGTCATACCTAAGGCAGCCACGGAAACTACGGAAGTTTGCAGCATAATGAGTCGAAAACTTGGCAACGACCAGAAGTTGCCTTGGAAGTCTCGATAGGCATCTGCCATGGCGAACAGAGACACTACGAGACCCAAGACGAGCATGGGGCCAAGAATACTAACGATTTGGTCCGCTTGTTTGATGGATACCCAGCGAATGAGAGTGGGGCGAGGGGCGTGAATGTGCTTCTTGAGAACAACAACACTCACAAATAAAATCACCAACCCAACGAGCCAACCAGCTAGTGAAGAGGAACGTGTTTCCCAACCTAAATCGAGACAATATCCACCATAAACCAGAAGGCTCAGTAGAAGATAGATCGCGCTGAGAACCAGAGGCGTAATGAGTGAGCGCAGCATAGTGAAGTCAAATCAAATAGCGAATATGGGTTTGCAAGTAAGTAACAGCGATTCTCAACCTCGCGGTGCTCTCAAACACGACCTTGCATCGCGTATTGCATGAGCTCGTGTTCTGTCCATTGTTCTGTCGGTCGAACGTCGACAAGTTTTCCCTGAGAAATTACGGCAATTCGATCACAGGTAGCCAGCAATTCTTGGAAATAGGAACTGACGAATAATAGCGAATCCCCTTTTTCTGCGAGCTCCGCCATCCAGCGATATAGTTCTGCTTTTGTGCCAACATCGATTCCGCGTGTTGGTTCATCAAGAAGCCAAATGGTCCCTTTTTGATGCACAGCTCGAGCCAACGCAACTTTTTGTTGGTTGCCTCCGGAGAGTGTCCAAACGGGAGCATCACAACTGAACGCTTTAATCGAAAATTTTTCTTTCAAAGCATGGCAACATTGGTCGCGTTTGGCTTCATTAAGCCAACCGAATAAGCTGAAGGGACTCATGTTGCTCAGCGTCATATTGTCTTTAATCGACATGCTTTGCGCGAGGCCTTCTTGTTTACGATCTTCGGATATCATGGCGACACCAGCCCGAATTCGCTCGGCTGGATTTTGGGAGTTCTTTCGTGGGTGTTGGTCGATGACAACTTCACCAGTTCGCTGTGGATCGAGACCATAAATGGTTCGCAATAATTCGGTTCTGCCGGAGCCGACTAGACCTGCTAGGCCGAGTATTTCTCCGCGATTTATGGTAAGTGAAATATTGTCAGGCCAGGGGCGTCCAGACAGCGCTCGAATCTCGAGTCGACATTCGCCTTGCCGTGGTTTTCTGGCAGGATAGAGTTGTTCGATGTCGCGTCCTGCCATGAGCTTTAACAATTCGCGCGGGGGCGTATCCTGAAGTTGGCCACTGCCAGCCACTGTCCCGTCGCGGAGCACCAAGTAAGAGGAACAGAGCGAGCGAACTTCTTCCAAGAAATGCGAGATGTAGATCACTCCCAAACCTTGCGCTTGTAAACGACGCACAACATCGAAGAGCTGGCTGACGTCTTGTTGGGAAAGGGAACTGGTTGGTTCATCGAGGATAAGGATCTTGGCGTTTTGCGCAATAGCCCGCGCGATTTCAACCAACTGCTTTTGGCCGATAGACAAACTTGAGACTCTTCGATCGAGCCAACTTTCCGGCTGGCCGAGTTTTGCTAAAGCTTCGACGGCAATCTTGCGTTGCGATTGACGATCCAAAATTCCGTAGCGATGTTGCTCTCGCCCCAACATGATGTTGTCTTCAACCGTCAGGTGGTTGCACAGGCTGAGTTCTTGATATACCACAGCCACGCCGAGATGTCGGGCTAAGGCGGTATTGCCATGTAGAATGGGTTTCCCTTCAACCATAACGGTGCCGGCATCTGGTCGCACGGCACCCGTTAGAATTTTGATAAGAGTGCTTTTGCCCGCACCATTTTCACCGAGCAGGGCCAGGATTTCGCCACTGGACAACGCCAAACTGACATTGGTGAGTACGCGATTCGCTGCATAGCTTTTCGATACTTCCGTTACATTCAATAGCGACGTTGAGACCAAATGACGAATCCCTTGCAAGATTCAGTAAAGAAGGAGATTACTTCTGAGCTGGGTTAAGAAGTTTGTTGATTTTCTCGTCTGCGATGTTGTCGGGTGTTGCCACAAATTCACCCGTATCGATTCGCTTTTCAACTTCTTTTCCTTGCAGATGCTCGATCATCGTCTTGACGGCTTGATAACCCATGTTGACGGGATCTTGCAGAATGATCGCCGACATTTTCTTGTTGGCTAAGGCAGCCCGCAGGTTTTCGCTAGGGTCAAAACCAACGAACACGATTTTGCCTGACAGGCCGCTATCTTCGATGGCTTTGAGAACACCATCCGCATTGGATTCGCAAACTGCGAAAACACCATCGACTTTATTGTCAAAGCGTTGAAAGAGTTGTTGAGCTTTATCGACGGATGACATTACCGAAGTGCCCGCATATTGATCGGAAGAGAGAACTTCTATGCCTGGATATTCTTTGATTTTGGCCAAAAATCCCTCTTCGCGTTGTTCGGTACTTTCACTACCGACGGCGTAGCGCAACATGATGACACGCCCTTTTTCATTCAAGGCTTTGGCCATCGCTTCAGCGGCCATTTTACCACCGAGAAAGTTATCCGTGGCAACGTAGCTAACAATGGAGTCGGGGGCGTTTAAGCCACTATCGAAGATGACCGTCGGTATGCCGGCTTTCTTCGCTTCATTGACGGGGCGCACTAAGGCTTCAGAGTCGAGAGGTGCTAAACAGATGCCATCGACACCCTTGATGGTCAAGCTCTGAATGAGACTGATTTGTTGATCGCGATCGTCCTCTTTTTGTGGGCCCTGAAACACAATTTCGGCACCAAACTCTTCAGCGGCTTGTGCGGCACCAAAATGGACAGACTTCCAAAAGACGTGGGTCGTCCCTTTCGGAACAACGGCAATCTTGTATTTTTTGTCGCTCGGTTTGGTTGATACGTCTGCCGATTTTGAATCAGAAGATTTCGCGTTTTCCTTAGGAGGTTGGCAACCAAGGCTCAGTGCGGTTGGGAGGAGCAGCAGCGACGCGGCAAGCTTTATAAAGTTTCGGCGTGAGTGGGACTGTGGATTAGATTGCGAATTGGAGCGAAGACGAAGATTGTTTTTCAGCATGGTTCTGTATCGAGAAGGTAGAGAGGTAGTGAGCGAAAGTCACGGTAGTTTGGAAAAGTAATTTTCGAAGGTCTTGGGCGGGGCACTGCCCGACAAATGACTTATCGGGTAGAGTTCTGGCTGTCACATTTTGTTCACAGGATACTGTTCAGTAGAAACAGTCCCAAAGAGACAAGGTGTGCACAGGAAACACGATCTATACAAGCCAATGGGGGCAAAAGGAATTGGAGGCTGGGCAGTTTTTTGCTGTTGTCCACCCCTGTTCGGGCCATCAATGGTAGCGAATTGATGACCATTCTGTCAAAATAGAAGACCATTTTTGATAGAGATCCACCCCACCCATTTTCTAATCCTTAGCTTTTTCTAAACGACAAACATTCATGAGTTCATCACCCATTCGAATTGCCGTAGATTTTGGTGCATCCGGAGGTCGAGTTCTGGCAGGACGCGTCCTGTCCAACAGTATTGAATTAGAAGAGGTATATCGGTTTACCAATGGCGGCACTCGTTGCGGTCGTCGTTTGTTGTGGGATGTGGTCGGACTGTGGCAGGAGACATTAAAAGGTCTTTCCGTTGCTGCGAAGAAATATGGCGATGCTATCCAGAGTATCGGTGTCGATACTTGGGGTGTCGATTATGTATTGCTCGATTCGCTGGGCGATTTTGTAGGACCTTGTTTCCATTATCGAGATCAACGTACGACGGGTATTTTCGAACGTGCATTTCGGTTGCTTCCTCGCGAAGAAATCTTTGCGGAAACCGGCGTGCAATTTATGGAAATCAACACGGCCTATCAGTTGCTGTCGATGCGGCTGGAAAACTCAAACTTGCTCGATGTGGCAGATCGATTTCTGATGATGCCCGACTTGTTTCATTGGTTGCTCAGTGGCGAGATTTGTAATGAGCGAACCAACGCGAGTACGACCCAATTGATGAATGCAGAAACGGGCGAATGGTCCAAGAAAATTTTGGAAGCGTTTCTCATTCCACCACCACTCTTCAGTAAGCCTACGGAACCTGGTACCAAGATTGGCACTATCCAAGCGTCGGTGCGCGAATGGACGGGGCTCCGTGAAGCGGATGTCATTCTGCCGCCAACCCATGATACGGCTGCCGCTATCGTAGCGATTCCAGCAGAACAGTTTGCACCAGCGAAACCAGAGTGGTGTTACATAAGCTCGGGCACTTGGTCGTTGATGGGAGTCGAAGTACCTCGCCCCTATATCAACGATGTTTGTATGCGATTGAATTTCACGAACGAAGGTGGAGTTCGTGGCAGCACCCGGTTACTGAAGAATATTTCTGGTCTGTGGGTATTCCAACAGTGCCGAGAACAATGGGTCCGTGAAGGACGAACTTATGATTGGGATCATTTGGTTGAGAGCGCAGCCAAATCGGCCCCGCTGCGATCATTGATCGATCCCGATCATCGTGATTTTGTCGCGCCAGGCAACATGCCAGAAGCGATTCGCAATTATTGCAAACGCACAGGGCAGCCGGTGCCAGAGACCGATGCCGCCGTTGCTCGTTGCAGCCTAGAGAGTTTGGCCATGCGTTATCGATTGTGCCTGGGATGGCTTGAAGAGCTAACCGGCTCAACGAAAAAGGTCATTCATATTGTCGGTGGTGGAACACAAAATAAACTTCTGTGCCAAATGACGGCGGATGTTTGCCAACGACGCGTGATCGCGGGTCCTGTTGAAGCTACCGCCTTGGGCAATATCGCGATGCAAGCCATTGGGGCTGGTGAACTAGCCGATGTGAATGCGGCTCGTGAACGAATTCGTAAGAGTGATGAAATCGCAGTTTACGAACCCAAAAATGGCGCGATGTGGGAAGAAGCGTATCAGCGATTTTTGAAGCTAATTAGCCAACAATAAGAACAGATAAGGTGCACATGCCATGATACGAGTCGGATTGGTTGGTGTGGGGTTCATGGGCTGGATTCACTATCTAGCCTATCAACGTAGCAACGCTGCAAAACTATGCGCCTTTAGCTCGAGAGATGAAAAGAAACGCGGCGGCGATTGGCGCGGCATACGTGGAAACTTTGGCCCTCCTGGCGAACAAATCGATGTGTCGAGTTTGAAGACTTACGCGAACCTGGAAGATATGGTCCGCGATCCGAACCTCGACGTTCTCGATATTTGTTTGCCGCCGCATCTGCACGTGGATGCCGCCATCAAAGCTGTTGAAAATGGTAAACACGTTTTTTGTGAAAAGCCACTCGGACTGAATACGGCCGATTGCGACAAGATCTTAAGTGCTGCGAAAGCTAACGGTCGACTTGTTATGGTCGCACAAGTCTTGCCATTCATCGGACCCTTTGCCTACGCTGCAAAAGTTGCCGCTTCAGGTGAATATGGGAAACCCATCGGCGGATATTTCAAACGTATCATCTCCAATCCAGATTGGATCCCAGACTTTTTTGATCCAGACCGAGTCGGGGGGCCATTGGTCGATTTACATGTCCACGATGCCCACTTCATTCGTTTGCTTTTCGGTATGCCGAAACGAGTTTACAGCCGAGGTGCGATGAAGGGCAAAGTCGCAAAGTTTTGTCACTCGCTGTTTGAATTCGACGATCCTTCGATCTCCATTGCCGCCAGCAGTGGTACCATTGATCCGTCTGGTCGCCCATTCACTCATGGATTTGAACTCTATCTCGAAAGAGCCACTCTGCAATTCGAATTTGCGGGCTTCACCGATGGTGGCGAAACGATGCCCTTGAAGGTGCTCACCACTAGTGGCGAAGTGCTCCGTCCAGAATTGCCAGCTGCTGATGATGTCTCAGCGTTTGTGGATGAAATTGCCGACATGGCCGCCAGCGTACAATCGGGTGTCGTCGCGCCGCGGTTGGATGGGCTCTATGCTCGCGATGCGATTCATCTCTGCTTGTGTCAGCAGCAATCGGTTGCCGAACAACGCCCCGTTTCGACCTGAGCCTCAATTCGCTTTGATGCTAGCAAATGGCTGCATTGACGTTGTGTTAGGAAAGCGTAACTAGCTAATTTGGTTTAGTTTCATGGCTCGTTGTGGTACCTCTCGATGAGGGTGGCAAAAAGGCTGCCCTCACAAAAGCTGAAAAATGTTTACAAAACGAGTGTACCGATTGTGGAAGATGTACCGATAACCAAAGGTGGGTGGAGGATGTTAGCCGCGACCGACGTCAAGGAAGGCGTAGGTTGGTGGTATGTTAAGCAAACTGCTTGTTGGTCTGGTATATCGCGGGCTCTTCGAATGCAACTCGGGAGTTCACTATTTCCATAGCAGCCGGTCGGTATTATTGGCATTGGCTGTAATGCTATCGTCATTTGGCACTGGAGTGCAGGCACAAACTGCGCGCTCCTCGTACGGCCAGTTCGAGATACCAGCACAAAGCCGATCGGGTAGTTCCTATCAGTCAGGGGCCAAACCCGCTAATCGCAATTCCGTTGGGTATAAGTCCATACTCGGACCCCAATCTATGCCTTCCGCGACGTCCTCGTCTCATTCCAGCGGTAAGGGGTATTCCATCGGTCATCCCACTCAACGCATGAACCAAAAATCGATGAGTCGATCATCGGATCGCATTGGTCGTGGTCGAGTCATGTCTGCCGCGTATCAAGAGAACATTGATACTGGGGAAGTCGCAGAACCTGATACTCTGCCTCCGTCGAACCCGATTCCAGATGTGACTGGTGCAGATGAAACGATGACAGGGGACTTAGGCCAAGGCCAGCAGGGAATGGTTTACGGCGACCCGATGATGAATGTGTATGAAGAGGGTGTTTATTGCGATAGCTGCGGCGATATGGGCTGCGGTTGTGGACTTCGAAGTCATGGTAGTGGCATGAATGAATGCCGACTTCGTCTATCGGTTGGTGCATTGGCTTTTAGCAACGCGATGAATTTCGCGGGCGCTGGTACAAATCCTTGGAGCGGCGACGGATCGGGGAGTTTTGGATTCCAAGAGAGTTTGCAATGGAGCACGCCTATTCCTGGATTGTTCTACGGTGAGATGGGAGCCCAGGTAGGCGTGCGGACGGTGCAAGCAAATTTAGAAGGTGCTGAGTTTACTGTAGACGGTCGGAGCCAAGTCTATTTGACCGCTGGTATGTTCCGCCGCGCCGACTACGGACTACAAGGTGGACTGGTTGTCGATTACTTAGCGGAACGTTGGTATTTGAACACGGACTTGGTCCAATTGCGTGGCGAGCTGAGCTATATGTTCGAACCATGTCATGAATTTGGATTTCGCTTTGCCAATGGAATGCAATCAAGTTCGTCTGGTGGCTTTATTTTGAATGATGCTGGTACATTGGTGAGCACCAGTGGTACGCTGACAGCCTTGAATCAATACCGCCTGTTTACAAGGCACATGCTAGATCAAGAGAGCGCTACCTTTTTTGAGATTTCGGCTGGCTGGACGGATAAAAAACATGCAGTTATCGGGGCGATGATTGAGACCGCAATTTGTTCGCAAGTGAACCTGCAAAGCTCATTCAACCTCGGAATTCCAGGTGATGCGGTTGCGGTGGCCGATCATCAACAAGAGCAATGGCAAGCGGGCCTGATGTTGGTTTGGACTCCAAGTCGCTCATGCTTCAGTGGTTTGCAAGACTATTATCGACCATTGTTTGAAGTAGCCGACCCGGGAAGTTTTTGGGTAGGACACGACAACTAACAGTTGCGTCGCAGTTATTGAAAAGAAGATTGACTGTAACCGGGAATGCGTCCATTCATTCCCGAGCTGGTTACAGCAATGCACACCTCCTACATCAAGAAGTAGGCGGGTGCTATTTCGCAACCATTCCATCCGTGAAATGATCGGAAGAGAAATGGTGAAGGTGGCTTCACTTCATCAAGCCCGTGGCCGCAAGCTCGATGATTCTCAACCTAAAGCGAAATCGAAGGATCACTCCTTTATGGTTCGTTCTGTTTTATCGGTCTTGTGTTCGATGTCTCAAAGGCTCGTTCTGCTAATTGATCGTAAAGTGGTTGAGTCTGCTCGAGAAACGCATCCCAAGCGGTGACAGACCAAATTTCGATATGGTCACGAACGCCTAACAATATCACTTCTCCATCTAATGTCGCCAGCTTCGCAAGTTCAGAGGGTATTCGTAGCCGTCCTTGACTATCGATTTCTGCGACTTGCGTTTGAGCGTAAAACAGCCGCGTGAAGGCTCTAGTTTCCTGAGCCACGGGCGATTTTTGAGCCAGTGTTTCTCCTAACTGACTTAGGTGTTCTGAAGTGTAGATTGCCAAGGATCGGTCGGTACCGGGAGTCAAATAGAGTTCATTTCTATCTGGGAAACCAAGAGCGTCTCGCAGTGGTTTGGGAATCGCCACCCGCATTTTTTCATCTAGCGTTCGGCGATAACTTCCAACGAGCATTCGTGACCTTATCCATTCGTTACCCTGTTTAAGGGTGGTAATGAATTTCGCCCCCGGCCTCCAAAACCCTCCACTTTCCTCCACATGCCCCCAAAGATACCCACGAGATTCGCCGCGTCAATTAAACTTTTGAAACATCGTGGAACTCAGCACGGTGGATATCGCCGTAGGTCCTTACTGGGCCTAGGTTTCCGTCGATTGAACAAACTCAAAAAAATTTGCTCACGGGGTTCCGAATCTTGGATTTTTCGTCGACCCCCAGCGACAGGGCGCTGCGCGAGAAAAGGAGATGGGAGAAAGGAGAGCAGGAGAGCACCAGAGCACACGAGCTAAACGATCGTGAAAGCACTCTGCAGCAAGGGGGTGACGTCTTGCGCCGTTTGGGATGTCGCAAGTATTTGGAGCAGTGGTTCATCGCGCTCGATCGCTTCTCCGAGTCGTTTCTCCATGATCAAGCCCACGCTTGGATCAATAGAGTCGTGGGCTACCTTGCGACCTCCACCTAATTGAATAACGGCGAGCCCAAGTTTTTGACCATCAATTCCAACAATTCGTCCGCGCTGAACGCTCAGCAAAGGATGAGCTGGGGCGGTGGGGAGAACTGGAGATGGAAGTTTTCCACCTTGAGCCATTACCATGCGCTCGAAGCGTTCCAGGGCCGAACCATTGTGGAGTTGGGTTTGCAATTCGCTCCGCGCGATTTCTACGGATGGAAATTGCTTAGCCAAAACTAAGATCTTGGCACATAGCTGCAGCACCAAGTCGGTAACATCAGCAGGACCACTGCCACGCAGTACGTCGAGAGCTTCATTCACTTCGCACGCATTACCAACAGCTTTCCCTAGTGGTTGATTCATATCGCTGAGTATTGCATCTGTGGCAACACCCATGTGCTTGCCGATATTGATCATGCAGTCGGCCAGGATTTGAGCTTGTTCTTGGTTTGCCATAAAGGCACCGGTCCCAAACTTCACATCCAGAACCAACGCATCGAGAGACTCGGCGAGTTTCTTGGACATGATGCTGGAGGCAATCAGCGGTATTGAGGGGACGGTGGCTGTGACATCGCGCAGCGCGTAAAGTTTTTTGTCGGCGGGGACGATGTTGCCCGTTGCACCAGTGATCACGCAACCGACATCCGACAATTGCTTTTCAATTTCTGATTGCGTCAAATTGGTGCGATAATCGGGAATGGACTCGAGTTTGTCCAAGGTTCCACCTGTGATGCCAAGACCACGGCCACTCAATTTGGGAACGTGCACAGGAAAGCAGGCAAGCAATGGAGCCAATATCAGGGACGTCTTGTCCCCTAGTCCTCCGGTTGAGTGTTTTCCAACGCGCATGACCGTGGGATGGATACGTCGGAGGCATTCTCCGCTGCGGAGCATCGCCTCAGTGAGAAAACTGGTTTCGGCCGCATCCATAGATTGAAAGAATATGGCCATTGCCAGTGCGGCCATTTGGTATTCAGGAATCTCGCCCTTGCAGAAGCCAGCAATAAACGCGTTTATCTCTTCTTTCGATAGAGCCAACCCGTCTCGTTTTTTGCCAATGATGGCGGCTGGAATTAGTGCCATTGCGACGCATCCATCCTGAATTGCAGTTGCGGGAAAGCTAAGGTTGCGATCGATAATCGTTTAGTTTAGCGGGTGAAAAACTATGGGGGAGAAGTTCGGCAAGCGACATGATGGTGGGATCGGTTTTGTTCGAGGCATCGATCAAAATGACCAGCATGTCGGGAGCAAATTCAGCGAGAAATTGTCGACAGGCACCGCACGGAGCCACACCACCTACGGTCGCGATGGCGATCGCTTTCCAACGCATAAGGCCCTGCGTAACAGCGGATGTGGCTGCATTACGTTCCGCACAAATGGTTAGTCCGTACGAACAATTCTCGACATTGCATCCAGTTACTATTGTACCGCATTGCGACAAAAGGGCGGCACCTACTTGGAAGCGACTGTATGGAGCGTAAGCTTTTTCCATCACAAGTCGAGCATGTTGTGCTAAATCGTTTTGCCAATCCTCTAATGGATTCATTTTTACTCCCATTGTTGGCGGGCAAACTGCATGAAGCGTTGCCAGTCCCAACTCAGGATATCGTGTGGTCCTTTGCGAATGTGATAACCGACTCGTGCAAACTTTGGCACCGATTCCGTTTGGCCGTCACCCCAACCGTTTGCATACATGACCTTCCCATCACCGAGATTTTCAAAGCCATAGAATTTTGAATCGGGTAAAGCGGTTTGGTTGAGCAATTGATAGACAACCCCCGCTTCTTGCGAAGCGAGAAATTCGCCATGTGGATCGGCCCAGAGATCTTCGCTGGCACTGGTTACATAAAGTGGTCGAGGGGCGATTAAGGCCAGCAGCGAATGTTGATCGACTGGGCATTGATCCTCAGCTTTATTGTATTTGCGATACTGATCACAGAACCAGTGCGGGAACGCCGAGTTGATGCGTTGTACGGTTTCGCCGAAGGCGCGTCGACTGATCGCCGCACCGCCACATCCTGAGTTGTTCGAGATCGTTATTGCAAAACGAGTATCGGTAGCTCCGGCCCACAAGGCTGTCTTTCCAAGCCGCGAGTGGCCCACGACAATGACCTTATTCGCTGCAATGCGCGAGTCTTTTTGTAGCACATCGAGCAATCGCGAAAGCCCCCACGACCAAACGGCAATGGCCCCGCCCGTTGTAGGTTGTTCTGTTTCTGTGTAAGCATCATCTAATGCAAAGGGCCCGAGGTTCTTTTTCAATTTCGGATTGAGTCGTGGCAGGCCTTCCATGTAATGTTTGGGATCGTCAGGAGCGATGTCGCCGTAATAAGCAGTGGCTAAGCCAAATCCCCCCGCGACGATTTCATCGACAGGCCACCGTCGGTCCTGGATGCCTCGACCTTTGTCCGTGGCTCGGTTTTCGATCACCGTATCTTTGTCGGCTCTCATCCATGTGGTCGGCAATCGAATCGCTGGATCGTTGGCAACGCAATGATTGCCTGCGAAATTGAGGCCCAAAAACAGAGGCACAGGTTGATCCGAGGAGGCATTGGCTGGGAGATAAACCAACAAGTCAATGGCTTGGCTGCCATGTTCGTTCGAGATCGTTACCTTCCATTGAATTCGTTTGGCTTTTCCATCAAGGAACTCACCTTGCTCAACGATTTCTGCATTCAATTGGAAATCAGGTAGATCCCAAGCACCGTAGATTTGATCTCGACAAAGATTGAGGAGTACTTCACGTCGCGCAGGCCAATGAGCGGCATCAACTGTGTTGCCCTCAACGGTCTCCAACAACGGGGGAAGGGTGTATTGTGGAACGGCCGCTTCGTCATAGTTAGCTTTGAAGCCTTGAGCCATAACTGATGTTGGAGCAGCCACGACAAAACTCGATACGAGAGTCAGGCAAGCGATGCCCCAAGCAAAACGATGTGCACTCATGATGTCACCGGAGAGGAGGTGTTGGAATGTGATTAGGTAAGCCGTTTCAATTGCAGAGTTTCAAAAGTTGTTTGTGGAGAATGAGTCGGGTGGGCTACAGATCGTATAGCTCAGGGTCCACTTTGGGGCGTCCAAGCATTCGCATGATTTTGTCTTGGACGCTCCCCTTCCCTTTCTTGCCCGCCGCATTGGCAAAAGGATCTTCTTGATCAAGTTCGCCCCCCATATCCTCTTCGATTTTATCTGGATCTTCACCCGCTTCCATCCGGCGAATCGCTTCTTGAATTGAATCGCCAGGGGAGATGCCGGTGGAATCAAAGAGTTTTTTCATGACCTTTGCCATTTGGCGAGGGTCATCTTCGTTCATGTTTTCAAACTCGCCCGCCATCCCCATCATGGCTTGTTCCATTTTCTCTTCGTCCATGCCAGCGAACGGATCATTTTCGCCGGCAGTTGGTTCCGAGAGCCCCTTCGAAATGGCGAACCGAGAAATTTGTTTCTCCAGATTCTTCTTGCCGCATTTAGGACATTGCGGTTTCTTGTCGTTGGTAGACGAACGAACGTAAAAGTTAAAAATCGTATGGCACTTGCTGCAGTAATATTCGTAAATCGGCATAGATTTTCTTCAGGGGGCAGGCTTCAGGGGTCAGGCTTCAGACTTCAGGCTTCAGACTTCAGGATTCAGGATTCAGGATTCAGGATTCAGGATTCAGGATTCAGGATTCAGGATTCAGGAGGCCGTTGCGCTGCCTTTAATTCCTAATTCCTAATTCCTAATTTTTAATTCCTAATTCTCCCCATCTATCTCGGTGGGTCTGTGTCACGGAAAATATCAAACGGATCATCGGTGCCCGTTCGCTGGGGCTGGGATTTTGATTCCTCAAGCATTTTGCCCAGCGACATTTCACCAAAGTTTGCGGCTTTGGTTTCGGGCATGGCTTCGTCCGTCCAGAGTACTTGCAACATTTTCAAGCCATGTCTGGCGTGCAGCATTTTTTGTTGGGGGAAGGACTCGATCCCCGTTGTATCGGTACGAAGGAAATCGAGTACGTTGGATTCGAACAATAAGCTGCCATTGCGTACGTCCATCAAGGCAACGGAGGCTGAATCCCTTTGTTGCAAGTCCGAATCACGCCAATCGATGATTCGATAAAAGGCAAGGACAGGCGAATATCGGCTTTGCAATCGGGCGATGTTAATCGCGAGCATCGTCGCAGGTTCTTTCCAGAGTGGGGCTCCATCCTTGGGATTAAGTGCGTAAACACTTCCGTTCACAAACATCGTGCGTGAGGTGCTTTGACTTGGATTAACCTGCACATCGTCCGGTTCGTATTTCGAGCTTTCAGTCACCAACAGAAAACGGTCATAAACGGGGACCAGATAGATGTGACGAAGTCGTTCACTTGCAAGCAAGTCATGAGACGTTTCTTGGCGTGTTGCCAAGTCCCAGTAATGCAACTTGCCCGTAGGTTCCAACACGGCAAAGTATCGATTGTCACCGAAGTTCGCTTTAGCATCGGATGAAACGGTTCGTTCGAGAAGTGACTCACCAGTGATGGAATTCCACAGGCGAAGAACC
>JAFLCP010000137.1 GCA_017303505.1 Planctomycetota bacterium
CAACTGGTGCTCGCCGTGAAAGCCGCTGATTACGGCTGGTTAATTTTAATTTTTGTGATTCGGTTTGCAGCGATTGTTGTTGCCGGCAACCTGCTACAAACCGACCCCGACAGCTACTTGAAACTGGCGAGCGCTTGGGTCGAGTCCGGAACGTACGGCTTAATCGACGATGCGGGGATACCACACGCGACAGCCTATCGCCCGCCGCTGTACCCCGCGCTTTTAGCAGCCACCATCTGGTGCAGCGGCTCGACATCACTATGGGGAATCGCCGCCGTACATGCAGCCCTAGCGACCCTCTCCGCCTCGCTACTTCTCAGCATCGGACGAGCACTTCACGTCCGACATGCATTAGCTGCCGTCTTACTGTTCTCAGTCGATCCATTGTTGATTCGTCAAAGTCAACTCATCATGACCGAAACAATGGCCACCACCGTCGGACTCTTTTCTTGGTGGCTGATGGTGTGTGAGGAAAAATCGCGTGACAACGCATCATCAACCAGCAGGCCAAACCTCTTCAAGTGGACACTCCATTTGTTAACAGGTCTAAGCTTTGGTATCGCCACGTTAACGCGTCCCACCGCAATTGTGTGGTTCGCATTGATCGTCGTGTATTACCTCCTCCGACAATCGC
Organism: Planctomycetota bacterium; assembly: GCA_017303505.1. Taxonomy (GTDB): domain Bacteria; phylum Planctomycetota; class Planctomycetia; order Pirellulales; family Pirellulaceae; genus JAFLCP01. The sequence continues at coordinate 635 of JAFLCP010000137.1, forward strand.
CTTCACGCGCAGGGATGATTCGACAAGCTGCCTGGTTCTGCCTTGGCTTCACCATCGCGCTAACGCCATGGGTCGCTCGCAACCGCGAACAATTCGACAAACCGATATGGGCTACGACACACGGCGGTTACACACTATTACTTGCCAACAACCCAATCCTCTACGACCATTTCGAACAAGGCTCCGTCTCTCGAAATTGGGATGAAGATCTGTTTCATCGTTTATGGGCACGGCGCAAGGACCATGATCCGCATGCTGCCGATTTCTGGAATGTAGACAATGACAACCCAACCTCAACTCTCGCTGATCTCGACCTGACACAACGATCGCCGGAAACCTTGCAAATCCATTTTGGCCAACAGCATCGCGAAGTTGCCGAAGATGAACTCGCTCAATCGATCGCGCTAAAAACCATTCGCCAGCGCCCTTGGGTCATGGGCTGGTCCATGGTGGTGCGCATCGGCTGGCTTTGGACACCACTACCCAACCCTCGCCCGGACTCGTGGATCAAGTGGCCCATCACGCTTTGGTATGTGGTTCTTTACGGATTAGCGTTGTGGGGAACTTGGCAGTTGGGACGAAAGAATTTTTCGGCCCGCTGGTGGTGCGGCTGGCTGCTCCTCATCAGCCTCACATTAGTACACTCTGTGTATTGGAGTAACATGCGGATGAGGGCCCCTGCCCTGCCGCTTCTTTACCTACTCGCCGCCTACGGAGCTGAATCCTGGTTAACGAATGTGCTATGGCCTAACCCCAAAGCCCCCTCGGATAGCGGTAAAAACTGAAGATTTGCGGGTCTGTTAAACTAGAGAAGCAAGCCACTACTATTTGCCATTGCCAAGAATGACAACCACTTCTATATTCGTGGGCTTCCGTAATATTTTGGCGGCCAAAAGCCGAATTTCTCTGTGGTCTACACCCTAGATCGGAGAGACTTTCCGCTTTCACCCGAAGGTGAATGGGTCGATAAAAAAGTCACTGAAACCGTTGAATTTGTTAGTACTGAATTGGGGAAAGCCATGACGCTGGACAAGAGCCTGAAAGTCCGAGCCGGCGCTATTAAGGCTCGCAACGTTCTGACGCGTGCCGAGCGACTAAAGCGACTTCAAGAGTTGGATAAGTGGAAGGAAGGCGATGCCCTCGTTGGCATGCCGAAAGTTCGAGTGGTCAAGGTATCACTCAAGAAGAAGAAAAAGGTCAAGACCGAAGAAGCCGACGACAAGAAGAAGAAAAAGAAGTAGTGCGACTTGGGAACTGGCTTTACCCGGTTCCCACATCCTGCAGCCTAACAGCTGCTTGATTTGCACTGCCGCTTAGACTCTGGTTGGCTCGAAACCAAAACATCCAAGCAGGTTGAAACATAAAAGCCGCTCGAAATATCGAGCGGCTTTTTTCGTTTGTCACAACCAGCCAGACCCACATCTCACGCTGCGGCAAACACAAGCTCGCACATCCATCGCGCTGCGCTGTTCACAACCACTGCTCAATCGCTTATCGGCTGTCGCGCTTCATACTCGACACTTACCAAAAACGCTTTCGCATTGGCGTATTGCTGTGGCGTAACACTCTCCATATTCTCCTTGAGCAACATCTTCATCAACTCAACCATTTGACGAATCTTAGTATGTGTTGGACTACCGTCGCCGCTATCTTCTGGCGTACGAACAGACATCAAATGATCGATCTTCAATCGCACTGCTTCATATTCATCGCGTCGTAAAACCTGTGGCCAATTGAGCTGCATCGTAAATGAATCAAACTGCTCCTCAGTAAGCCGCTTCGGAGCTGCTAACTGAGCCAACCGTTTGACATCTTCTTCAGAGCGTGGCTTCTCTGCATATTTGAGCTCATACTCTTTCGCCATTTCCTTGCGCGTGAAATAGACTTCGGTGTGCAAGAGCCGATTCTCTAACGACTGCCTGTGGGCATCTTCATAATTCTTAGCAGCCATCGAATTGAGTAACGACGCCTGACCGTTCGCTTGAATCAACGCAGCCTGCCCCCGCAGAATACTCTCAACGGGAGTTGCTGCCCGCCATGGATTTGGCCAAACATAAACCGGCCGCCGATAACAAACAGGATCCGAAGCCGAGACAAACTCGCACATCAACAAACCAAAAACAAACGCTAACATCAGCTTCCACATGACACTCATAAACACCTCCCAGTCCGACAGATAAGATTCTTGCAATTCCCAGCGCAAATTCGATCCCTACTGTCTGCAGCCTGCAGATTTCCCCAAAGCAGCGACCGCTTGCTTAACATTTTTCGCACATCAATCCTTACCCCCTGAACCAATCGCAAACGCCGTGCCAACGACTCGACCAAGCCCCACTCAGCCCGCCCCACACCCTCCAGCGAAAGAAATTCCCTGAAAACTTGAACTATTCGCCCAAATCGAAACCGAATTTTGCCCCCACAGCCCCTCCAATCCCCGCCCCTCTCAATGTCGCGTTCTTGCAACACATCGTCGCGTTTTTGCTAGTTTCCAAATAATGGAAAAGACGCCTCCGACTCCGTGAGATAGAATTAGCCCAATGGCCCAATCGCTGGGTTTACGAAGGAGTTTGTCATGCCGAAAGTTTCGGGCGTATTACAGGTCGATGAGCGACTTAACTTGCTTCCTGTTGTCCATGGAAGCGCGGACAGTGCTACGCAAGCTCGACACTGGCTGTTAGAACACCCGCCGAAATGTTTGGCGATTCCGCTCCCTCCTTCTTTCTTTGGCCCAGTCATGGAAGGTGTGTTGGAACTTCCCAATCCCTCGATTGTCATGCAGCCCGTTGAGCCAAAATATCGAACGGAGTACACCGCCGAAGAGACGGACGACGAGGAACGACAAACTCAGACCTATGTCCCTATCGATCCTTGCCAGCCGGTTATCGCCGCGTTGCGATTGGCCATCGAAGAACATTGGCGAATTGAATTCATCGATGAAGAGTCTGCCGAGTACATTCCCTTCACGTCGAACCTTCCCGACCCTTACGCGCTGAAACATCTGCCTTTAGAGAAATTTGCCACAGCCTGCTTGCCGTGGCTCACTCCGCCAGCGAACCGCGAAGTGATTCGCCGCCTGGAACATCAATCTGCCCGACTGCATGAGCTCAGAAAAAAGTACAGCCAAGTGACCATGATCACGAGCCTGCAAGAATGGCCTTGGCTCCGCGATCGAATCAAAACAGACCAGGCGCGCAAGAATCGCGATGACTTACTCACCGAACCAGATGATTCGCTGTCGGCACCAGAGCGCTTTGCCGTCGACCCGCGAACATTGATTTTCCTCTTCGGTGAGTTGCCATTTATCACAGCTTATTATGAACATCAGCGCCGCAAGCTGGACGACAACGCGCAGCTAACGATCGATGGGGTAAAGCATTTGCTCCTGTCTGCTCGCAGCTCTTACCTACAAGACTTTGGCAAACGCGCTCGCCGGATCACTCCATTGCTGATGACGCAATGTTTGAAGTACATGCGCAATCTCACCTTGATGGAGAACCGTTTAACGCCCGATCTTTATACGATGGTAGTTGCCGCTCAACAAATAATGGGGGATCAATTCGCAATTCACTTGGTCAACACGGCCAAAGAGTATGGCTATTATGATGACTCTTCTCCTATGTCGGTCGTAAAGCTCGGTGTAGACCAAGCTCAATTGCCTGATGGCGATGTTGTCAACACTGTCAATCGACTACCAGGCCCACCCGTCGTATGGCGATCCTTGCAATTGCGTAAATCGCCCGAAAAACTCGACCAACAAAAATGGGCGATGCAATGGAACCCGTATCAACAATGCAGCTGGCCCCCCGAAGATGAATTGATCGAGAGCTTTCGCACACGAGTCTTTGAAAGAGCCAAGAGCATCATGGGCGCCGACTTGGCTCGCACCGAAAAATTCTCAACCAGCATACTGGATGGAATCGACATTCGCGAAACCTTGCGACACTGGTACGACGGCGACATCTATGTCAAAGTTTTGCCTCCTAGTGTTGGAACTTTGGATGCTTGCGTGATGTTGTTTGAAAACCATCCCGATCCACGGCAATATCCGTGGCGAACCACGTGGTATGCTGAACATGAAGAAGAGTCGACCTTAGCTTTTTTCGCAACGAACTTTGGCGCCGAAATGATCGGTCCTGGCATCGCGCTCGCCACGTATGGTGGTGCCATGTTTCTATATCCGCCCGTTAAGATTCCGGATATTTGGCGCGATCGATCGCTTGATTTTACAGACACATTAGAAGATCGCCTGATTGCCGCCGCGTGTAAATATGGTCGAGGCCGGCACGTAGCCCTTCTGTCTCCCACGGCCCCCGGTGCTAACCTACGCCGCTTAGCCAAACGCTACGGCAAAAAACTCGTTCACGTTCCTCTATCTCAGTTTAATGATGCTATGATCCAACAACTGCGAATGGTTCATGTGCTCAATGGAAAAGAAGTTCGCAGTTATGCCTCGCATTTTATTCGCAAGGCATAGCAACTTCGATTTGTTCTAGTCAAAATACGCAGCATGACTCATCTTTTTTCATAAGGCGCGTAGCATGAATCGCTTCGATCAACTCAAAAATCTAGTCATTATGGCGGCGGCTGATGGTCGTCTTACGCAATCTGAAATCGCATTGTTGATCGATCGATGCGCAGAGCTGGGCCTCAAAGAATCCGATCTCGAAACGGCGATTGATTACGCCTTGAGTGATAAGCCAACCCTGAAGCTCCCCACAACAAAAGCAGAGAAAGAAGATCTTCTCACTGACCTTTTGAGAGTGATGGCTGCAGACGGCGAACTCTCCGAAGTCGAAAAGAGATTGTTTGCCGTTGCGGCTGCGAAGATGTCGGTCAGCCAAGCTGATATCGAAGCTTTGATCGATCGATTGGTGAACCCCAAAGGCTCGAAAAGGACGGGCTGATCCCCAACGACAACGCGGGAATCACTCAGCAAAATGATGGCCGACTTTTCCTTGATCGAATGCACTACGACCTTTGGCAACGCAGAAGCTGCCCAAGCTTGTGCGACAGCGTTGGTGGAACAACGACTGGCTGGCTGCGTTCAGATTATCGGGCCCATCGAGAGTGTTTATCGCTGGCAGGGTGAAATCCATCGCGACAAAGAATGGAAACTCACCATCAAGACCACTTCCTCTCGGCAAGCAGACTTGATTGCGGCGATTCGCCACCTACACTCCTATACCGAACCGGAGATCATCATCCTCCCGATCATCGGTGCCAGCGAAGGATACGCCAGTTGGCTGGCTGAACAAACCACTCCGATTTGAGTTTGGGCTCATGTTGAAATCGTTCGTCATTCAGATTCAAGCGGCAGCCGATCCACAATCGACGCTATCGGTCTCCTTCGAACATGTACTTTCACAGCTCGAACCATTGCCCAGAATGTTTATCGAATGGGATGGCTCTTTTGTATGGCGTGGCGAGTGCCATGCGACAGCCGCGAACGAAGCCGAATCGTGGCAGCTTGACGGCATGATTTACGACCACTTAGGTTCGGTACGGTACCTCGAACTAAAAGGAACCTGCTCTTTAGAGTCTTGGCAAAAGCTCATCTCCATCTTGGGCTGGCCAGAGCAATCGCTCACGATCCATCGCGTACATGAAGGACGCTTCGAGTCGCCAGAAGCTTTTGCTTCCAGCATCTTCCACTGATTGTAAAGCAAGGCGACTATTGTGACTTGGAATTCCGACCATTCACTCGACGCATCGAATCGCCATAATCAAGCGGCCTGGGACCGTATGGCCGCTCGCGAACATCCGCTGACTCAACCAGCCACCGCCGAAGAATTACAAAACCCTCTCGCTGTCGTTGACCCAGCGGGCTGGCTACCCCAATCGATCCATGGCTGGAAAGTGCTATGCCTTGCAGCCGGTGGCGGACGACAAAGCGTACTCTACGCAGCCGCTGGGGCAGAAGTCACCGTCGTAGACATCAGCTCGGGCATGCTTGAACTCGATAGACAAGCGGCAGCCAAACATAGCTTTAACCTTCGCCTGCTTCAAACATCGATGGAAGACCTCTCGATGTTACCTGCTGCTCACTTTGATTTGGTCATTCATCCGGTGAGCACGTGTTATGTGCGGGAGATTGTCCCCGTCTATCAACAGGTTGCGCGAGTGCTCCGCGAGAATGGGCTCTATGTCAGCCAACACAAAACACCCGCCAATCTGCAAGCGACTCTTGACGCACCCGGTGGGCACTATCGCCTTGAGCATGCCTATTATGACAAATCGCCGGTCACACCTGCCACGGCTCCCAATCGTTTACGTGAACCGGGCACTATGGAATTTGTCCATCGCTGGGAAGAGCTTTTAGGTGGCTTATGCCGTACTGGCTTTGTGATCGAAGATGTCGTCGAACCCTTTCATTCGCGCCCTGAAGAAATGCCTGGACAGTTTGGACACCGCTGCCATTACATCGCTCCTTACATTCGCATCAAAGCCCGTCGACGCGGAATCGGAACTGTTGAAAAGAAGGCAACATCGCTTGTGCTGCCTTGATGTAGGTTGTGTGGAGCGGTCTGAAACATCTGAGTAACCGTTCGAAAAAATCCAACTACGCGTTTGATTTCGAACGAGAGAATCTTGACTGCGAAACACACTCTACACGGAACACCCTACAAAATGCAAAAAACGCAGGGGAGTGCGTCCAGACCCTCCCCTGCGTTACACAAATCTTGATGCATTGGATTGGAAGAAGACCCAACCAATCCAGACATGTTGTTAGTACATTAAGGTATCGCCTGTTGCGATGGAAGTTCGCAACAAAGTCGAAGGTGCTTCACCTGGAATACGTCGCGGTGTGGTTGAAACTTTTTCGGTAAGGCTGCTTTTCTCGATGCTGCTGGTCATCGAGTTGGAAACAACACCCAATGTTCCGCTAATCGTTTCGAAGGAGCGGCCACTGCGTTCGTCACCTTGATAAAGAGCCACGGTGCTCATCGATTCGGTACCGATGAATTCTTGCTCACAGCCTGGAATTTGCGTCGGCTGATAGGTACGGCGCCAGGTGCCAGTATTGAAATACATTTGATTGAGCACAAAACCGTCGGCATGACTCGCATCCAATGGCATTTGCTCAACATTGTGAGTGTGACCATAGATGATGTGTCGGGCACGTCGATTGCGGAAATCTTGTTCGGCGATGGCATGCTGCACGAAAGAAGAAGAGATTGCTCCCCGCAACTGTTGGATCCAAGTGCGGCTTTGCTCCGCCCAACCGCTGGTCAAACGACTTCGGAACGACAAGCACTTATCTAAGCCATCCACCACCTTCATCGAGTTGATCGTTTCTTGCTCTCGCATCATTGGCAAAGCGAGCAACTTCTCAACACAGGTATCCCAAGTGCGTTGGATCTGCTTGCGTTGGGCTGGGCTGGTGCAACAGCGTTGCAGCAAACCATCGATATAGACCGGGGCCAAAACCATGGGGCGAATATGTTGAATCTCTGCCAACTGTTGCATCACAGTTGTCGAAAGCGTGTCACCCATTTGCTCGGTTAATGTTCGCATAAAGCCACCGAACAACTCGATAACAATTGCATCCGAGATACTAGCCATATCACGATCACCGCAAAAACTCAGCGGGTCGAAGATATCGCCATGACGTGCATAGGAACGATGGCGGCGAAGCACTTCCAACAATTCATCGGACTCGCTCACATCATGTGGGAATGGTTTGTTGTACGGTGTTGCTAAGCCCAGGTGATGGGAGATGCGTTGACGAATGAGATCAAACGCCGAGCCTTTCAAGCGGAGCATCCAATCGCGATTACCGAAGACATAGTGAGTACGGACGGCAACTGGAATCCCATCGGCCATGGTCATTGGTTGACCTTGTTGGCTGGCAGGTGCCACGGTAATGATTTCGTCGGAAACCAACGCGCGAATCAACTGTAAAGTTGGTTGGTTATGTCGCAAGATTTCGTCGACAATGTCGGCGGTTACTTGCGAAATTTCGGTGGTCGTCGAGGTGCCATACGGACGGCAGCCGGTTTCCAACCAACGGCTGCTATTGATAATGTCGAACGTATCGCCCAACAACACCAAGTCCAATCGATCGATGGGCTGGTAGCGACCGTTCAGACGCCAGCCAGCTCGCTCGGCCAAGTCGCGCATTTGCTGGATGAACAAGTGCATAGCACCGGGATGAAGAGTGCTTGTTGCTGATCCATCGGTTAGATGCAAGTCCGAGATTACTACCAGCATGATTCCGCTTCCTGCCTGAATATATTTATTGACCGGGCTTCCCACGCGGCGCGATGCGCAGAATAAGCTCCAAGATTCGATATCGGCACAACCACTACTGCAGCTATAATCGAAAAACGGAGACTCCACAGAATGTGCGGCAGATTCACCCTAAAGACCCCAGCTCCTCAGCTTTTTGAGCAGCTATCCCTGCAGCTCGACCCCGCTCCCTTGGGCGATTTTCCAGCGAGATTCAACATTGCCCCGACGCAAAGCATCATTGCAGTGCTCGGCGACAAAGGCGAACTAGCACCTATCTGGATGCGGTGGGGACTTGTCCCTTCTTGGTCCGACGACCTATCCATTGGTAGCCGCATGATCAACGCTCGCAGCGAAACAGTCTCTGAAAAACCGTCCTTTCGCAAGCCATTTGCCAAGCAACGCTGCCTTATTCCCGCCGACGGTTATTTCGAATGGCAAACGACCAAAGTCGGTTCGAAGTCCACCAAACAACCCTATTGGATTCATCTGCCACAGGACAAACCATTTGTATTTGCTGGATTGTGGGATACCAACACCAAAGCCACCGGGGAAACGGTTTTAACCTGTACGATTCTGACTGCTGCCGCCGCTCCAGAAATCGCTTCGCTTCACGATCGTATGCCCGTGCTCATCAAGCCAGCCGACTATCAGACTTGGCTTTCCTCCGAGGACAAAGAGCAAGTCGAGAGGTTAGTGAAAGAACCGGTGTATGACGAAACGTTTGGGCCGCATCTGTGGCGTTACCATCCTGTTTCCACTGCAGTGAACAATCCGCGTCACGATTCGGAAGCGAATATCGCGCAAGTAGCCACAACGTAACACGGGGACTCAAGAAGCATTCGGAGGGTTATCTTTTTGCCAAGGATTCGCCCAATCGCCCCAACGTTCCAGATACGTTTTGTAGGCAGGGTGAATGTGAGCTTCTGCTTCGAGCATTGTTTTGACGTGCGCGACCAAATCATGCTCTTGATCGAGTGTAATCTTGCCGCACAACAGATTCCAACGCAAGAAAACGAAATAGGTATCGAGAACGTCGCAGCGGCAATACTCGTTGATCTCACTCACCTTCCCTGCTAAGTAGAGATCTTGGACCATATCTCCGTGCACATCCATTTTGCCAGGCTTTCCCAAGAGTGAGGCGGCCAAGTTGAGACCACCTCTAAACCAAGTACTCCCAAAATTGGTTAGCATTTCATGCAGGTCGATGTGAGCTTGGACGTTGTATCGGTTTCTGAATTGCTGATACGTTCTCTCGCTGGAATGAAACCACGATGGTACCGGCACGCCGAATCGAAACGCGGAGAGCTCCATCAATGGAATATCAAAGGAGCGTCCATTGAAGGTGACAAACGTGGGATGTCCGTATTTTTCCCAACCGGTCCAAAAATGCTTGGTGATGACCGCAGGACGATGATTGGGTTGATCCAATGAAACAATCTCGCGGAGCTTCAACTCCGAATCGATTTTGGCCACGACCACCGCAATCGGCAAATGATAGGTATACGGGATAAAGTCGCGTCCCGATTCCAACATAAGATCTTGTCGAAATCGACGTACCGCTGCATCCGCTGTCAGCGTTTCGCCAGGATAACGAGTCTTCGTAATCAAATTTCCATCAGCAATACTCTCGATATCAAACAAGAGATAACGAACATCAGGAGTAGCCATGTTGAGGTTGTCCGTTCCAATCGGAAAACAAACTGGGCAATAGGAGAATTCGACGCAGACTCAGCGCCACAAAGGTAACAGAGTCAACCCAAGCAAACTACCATACCCCCAAGCATATCTGCTTGAACTTTGCTAGATTGGATTTCGTATAACTCAACCTGCTGTCCAATTATTCACCACCTCGAAAACGATTGCACATGATTGCCATCAACCGTCAACGATTGCTCGATCGCTTCTTGCAATATGTTCGTTTTGATACCACCGCCGATGCCAACTCCAGCAATTACCCAAGCTCTGCGGGCCAACTGGAACTGGGCAAGCTCTTGGTTCAGCAGCTTAAAGCGATGTCGATCACCGATGCCCATCAAGATCAACATGGCTTGGTGTGGGGAACTGTCCCTTCGACCGTAGCAGGCCCTGCCCCGACCATTTTGCTCAATTCACATCTCGACACCAGCCCAGAGACAACGGGCAAGAATGTCAGCCCGCTGGTGATCAGCTCCTACAATGGTGAGGAAATCACATTAGGGACCAGCGGCCTGTCGCTCAACACCCTCAACTCGCCGGCGTTGCTCAAGCTCATCGGCAAAACTTTGATCACGACCGATGGCACTACACTGCTCGGTGGCGACGACAAGGCCGGCGTAGCCATCATCATGGAATTGGCACAAACTCTCATCGAAAATCCGCACCTACCTCATGGTCCCGTGCGTCTATTATTCACTTGTGATGAAGAAATTGGTCAAGGCACAAAACACGTTTCGCTGGACAAAGTGCAAGCCGTTGCAGGTTACACGCTGGATGGTGGTGGATCTGGCAGCTTGGATGTTGAAACTTTTTCAGCCGATCAGGCGACCGTGTTGTTCCGTGGCAAGAACATCCACCCATCTATCGCGAAGGGTTGCATGATCAATACGATTCGAGCCGTGGGACATTTTATCGATCACATGCCCAAACATATTTTGGCACCCGAAGTCACCGATGGACGGCAAGGCTTCATGCATCCCTACGTGCTACAAGGTGGCGTGGCCGAATCTAAATTGCTCATTCTGTTACGAGACTTTGACACACAGCGACTAACCGAATTTGCCAAGTTGCTGGAAGATCTGGCACATGAAACAGAGTTGCTATGGCCAGGGCTCAAGGTCAAAGTTGATATCACGCAACAATATCGCAACATGGGTGATGGCCTTCGCCGCTTCCCTTTGGTTGCCGATCTAGCCGAACAAGCATTCGCTCAATTAAATCGACCTTGCCAGCGCGAGATCATTCGCGGTGGAACCGATGGTGCACTATTGACTGCGCTGGGACTCCCGACCCCAAACCTCTCCAGTGGACAATACAATATTCACAGCCCGCTGGAATTCGCCTGCTTAGATGAAATGCTCGAAGCGGTCGAGCATTTGGTGGTGTTGCTCGATTTGTGGCAACAACACGGGCGCAGTTAAATAGTGGTGAGTCGAAGCTGCGGTGAGTCAACTCTACGGCGTGTTACGCAAGTCCAGGTTTCATACACGGAATAACGAGCAAGAGATCATGCGTTACTCCGTGTTGAATCTTATTCGGTAGGACTTGCTCCACACACCCTACTTACTACCTAGGCGGCTTTGCGGACTTGGTCGCTGTAGGTGGTCGATCGTTGACCATCCACAACACCCAAGACAGGTCGATGACCAGCTGCAATAATCTGAGCTGCAGTGTCCAAGCGTTTCTTCAAGCCACTAACGCTTCCCAATTCGCGATAACCTTTGGTAAACGAGCGAATGGCGGCCAACCGCGATAACGATAGTGACCCCAACAAGCGTTCGACAAGCGTTGGAAAATGCGAGGCACTTCCAACACCACCGAGAATCGCATCGTATTGGGCCACAACATGCCCTAAGCTTTGGTATTCACCCGCAGCGAAGGTTGCAATTTGTTCGGCTGGAACTTGAATGGTGGAGAAGTCCGAAGAGGCAACGGTTGCACCAATCTGACGCAAAGCCAAGCCAAGTTCGGCCTCAGCCACTGCCGTTGAGACATCGGCCCGCAAACCATCCAAAGCCAACAGCACGCGTCGCTTGATGAAGCAACCAGCAAGCATAGGCCCCAACTTTTCTGCTGCGACATTTTCGTCGGCAGAGATAAGCCGACGGCACCATAGCTGCGAAAGATCCAAGCCGCTGTATTCTTGCCCGTCTTGTTTATTCACATAAACAGGGGCAACCACGCTGGTGTTCTGTTCCGCGATCATGCGCATTGGATCGTTCGTCCAATCTTCCATGACGCGAACGCCACATCGCAAGATATGCAGTACGGGCGACACAGCCGCTCGCATCGCTTCGTTGAGCAAGCTGACTTCGCTTGCTGGTTTCGCTGTTTCAATGAAGAGAACTTCATCACCGAGTGCATATGGATCATGGTAAGATCCATCATGACAAACGAGGACTTCACAATCGGTGGGCCGGTTTTCTAAAACCGAAACCAACGTTGTCTCTAATGCAACTTCATCGCCCGAGAACGGGATAATGATCGAAAGTCGAGGCACGTATTATCTCCCGACGCTCGCCGCCAAAATCTAGGTCGTCGCCAAATGCGTTAAGATTCTTCGGACCTAGTAAATCTGTAAATTCAGGCAATTCAGCGAGGTGGAGTCAGTCAAGAGAGAGAAGCTTTAGTGACTACGAAAGATCGTCCGCCACATTAGTCTTAATTCGCCCGAAATCGGACGAAATTAGGGATTACCCCATGATTCGGAGGTACGCCCACCATACGATCCCAACGGCGATTCCGATCAAGAACAAGCTGTAAATAGTAACCAACACAGAATAGAGAAGCTTTTCCGCTGGCGTAAACTTTGAGCTCAACCACAGCAGTGGCAACCCCAAAAATCCAGTCACCCCCCACAGCAGGACAAGTATCGCCCGCCGATTGCTCAAGAGACTGTTCTGCAACTGATCCGAGACCGAGACCTTTCCTCTGCTCTGTTCGTCATGATTGGATGAGTCGTCAGATTTCATTGGGGTAAGTCAATCGGTTGGAAGCGAGACCTCGAACCTCAATGTTGGATTTGAGAACGAGATTTGTTTAATGCCGCGCGTTAGTAGGGAATCCCCAGCGCATCGCACAGAAACTTCATGAGCGGTCGAGCTTGACGAAACAATTCGATGGAGCGATCGACAAAATCGGCGCGTTGCAATTCCGAACGCTTCAAGTGCACGACACCACAATAACTAGTCCGTCGGAGATCTTCAATAAGAGGATGGTCGATCGGGTAACCTCGAGGCGCGGACTTCAAAGATTCACCAGACAACTGATAAAGCCCCGCAAACTTTTTATCTTTGACGACCTTTTTCCAAGCCGGCCGATCTTCATCGATCGTTTGACGAATAAGCTGCAAAGCTTCGCGCGGCGGCAACCATACGCCGGCAGCAATCAAGCATTCATCGCTGGCCACATGCACGTAAAAACCAGGAGCATGGATATCGGTTAAGCGTTGATGCCGAAACGAAAGGCCGATATTCGTTTTGTAGGGAGTCTTATCTTTGGAGAAACGAGTGTCGCGATAGATGCGCATTAACGTCCCGCCACCGCGTTTCGCGTTCCCCGCCATCTGGCTCGATATAGAAGCCAATTTCGGTTGCATGGCTTGAATGTAAGCCCAGCTTGGTTCCACATAAAGCTGTTGATACCGTTCGCGATTCTCCGCAAACCACTCGCGCGTATTGTTGGCGGCAAGCTCGTCGAGAAAACGAAACAGCTCTTTAGGAAAACCGGTGAACGGTGGAATGTTTTTGGGAGGTGCCATCGAAAGAATGAGTGACTAAGGTTGAAATCATTCAAAGGTTTCGGCCATTTCGCGAGCATGATAACTGCTGCGTACAAATGGCCCGCTAGCCACTTTCTTAAAGCCCATCGCTTTGGCTTGTGCGCCCAAGTCCGCAAAAACTTCGGGACGAATGTATTCCACCACAGGCAGATACTTCGGACCGGGTTGCAGGTACTGTCCCAATGTCAAGAAATCGCATTGAATGGCGAGGAGATCTGCCAAACAATCGAGTACTTCGTCTTTGGTTTCACCGAGTCCAAGCATCAAACCGCTCTTGGTTTTGATGGCGGGGTTCATTTCTTTGATACGTCGGAGCATTTCCAACGTCCATTTGTAATCGCTCTTCGGACCGCGCACACGGCGATAGAGTCGTGGTACGGTTTCCATGTTGTGATTGAACACTTCGGGTGCAGCATCGACGACACGTTGGAGCGCATCTTTTTGTTGAACGAAATCGGGAGTAAGGACTTCGATGGTGGCCCCAGTGCGTTCTCGAACGGCCAAAACACATTGATAAAAATGTTCGGCGCCCCCGTCGGGCAAATCGTCTCGAGTCACAGAGGTGATAACGACATGTTTGAGCCCCAAGCGAGCCGCTGCTTCGGCAACTCGCGCTGGTTCATCTGCCTCCAAGGCACCAGGGCGCCCTCGAGAAACGGCACAAAAACCGCAGGGACGCGTGCAGACGTTACCCATGATCATGAAGGTGGCCGTTTTTTGCGAATAGCATTCCATGCGATTGGGGCATTTCGCATTATCGCAAACCGTCTCAAGCTTCAATTCTGACAGAAGTTTGTCGGTAAAGTGATTCGAGTTACCTTTGGGGACTTCGCGTCTCAACCACGGCGGCAACCGTCGACCTGCATTAGAATCTGGTTGCGCGAATGAACCGCACGACGTAGAACTATTGGAATCAGAATCTAAGTTAACAATCGGTAGAGGAACGCTCATACTGAATCTTTGTTACAATTGAGAAAGAACGGACGGCATTTAGACCGATGCCCCACTTCATTGTAGGCTAAGGAGTCCAGCCCCTGAAGCCTTAATTGGCCTTAGTTCGAAACGATATCCAGTGAACAAAAAACCCCCAACACCTACATCGGCGGCTCCGAAAAAGCCTTCCTCGAAAGCCGCCGATGCCCCCAAAGAGACGATGATCGCGGAAAACCGCAAGGCGCGTCATAAGTACGAAGTCTTGGAAACGGTCGAATGCGGGATGATTCTGCGCGGAACGGAAGTAAAGAGCCTGCGCAATGGTAAATGCTCACTGGACGAAGCGTACGGCCGTATTGTAAATGGCTGTTTGTGGCTGGTCGGTTGCGATATTCCCGAATACAAAATGGGTGGTTTTTGGAACCACGAACCAAAACGAAATCGTCAACTGCTGCTGCACAAAAGAGAATTCAATCGCTTCGTTGGTAGGGCCCATGAGAAGGGCCTGACCCTCGTGCCACTGAAACTTTATTTCAACGAGCGAGGCATCGCTAAGTGTTTACTCGGGTTGTGCAAAGGTTTGCAAATGCACGACAAGCGTGAAAAACTCAAACAAAACGATGCCCGACGCGAAATGGAACGCGCCGTTCGTCGCAAGGGAACTTAATCCATGATCCTCGAAGTGACCAATATCCAAAAATCGTTTCCACTCCCTGGTGGTGGCACGGTGCAAATTTTGGATGTGCCCCAGCTAAAAGTAGATAGCGGCGAACAAACCGTATTGCTGGGACAGAGCGGTGGCGGAAAAACCACCCTGCTCCATATTATCGCTGGCATCACCACTCCCGATAAAGGCTCCATTCTGCTCGACGGAATCGAATTGACCAAACTCTCGGAGCAAGGTCGAGATCGTGTACGAGCCGCCAAGTTAGGTTATGTGTTCCAAACGTTTAATCTATTGCCAGGATTTACTGCACTGGAAAACGTTCGGCTCGGCATGACCTTTGGAAATGGCAAACATGACATCACCCGCGCCACGCGATTGCTGGAACGTGTCGGCCTCGGCGACCGCTTGCACTACAAACCCTCTCAACTTTCAGTCGGTCAACAACAGCGAATCTCAGTCGCTCGAGCACTTGCCAACCGACCACGCTTGCTGTTAGCCGACGAACCGACAGCGAACGTGGATGCAGCCAATCAACAGAAGATCATCGATCTCATCCGTGAGACATGTCAGGAAGAACAAATCGCCTTGATCATGGTCACACACGATCTCAAGCTGGCTCAACAGTTTCCTCGCATTGAACGCCTAGAAGATCTTAATCGCGTTTTGCAAGCTGTAGCCAAATAGTTTCATCAGAGTAATACCCGAAAGAATTGATCCATGAACTTACTTCTGATTGCCTGGCGAAATATGCAACAACGAGGCCTTTCCTCGTGGTTAACCATCTTTTCGATGGCCCTGGGCGTTACGTTAGTGGTGATCGTGTTGGCGATTAGCGGTGTTGTCACTGAGTCCTTTCAACGCAACAGCAGCGTGGGCTACAACATTATTGTTGGTGCCAAAGGGAGTCCACTGCAGCTAACACTCAATACCGTGTTTTATTTGAGTCGCCCCGTAGAAAACGTACCGTATTCTTATTTCTTGGAGTTTCAACCAGGCACAGGCCGCCAAGATGCGTTCAAGAAGATTGGGGGCCGCATGCACGAAGCCGATCGCCCCGGCAGATACTCCAGATATATGGCCGGCGGCTTTGCAGTGCCTGTCTGCCTCGGCGATTATTTCGGGCCATTTCGGGTCGTCGGTACAACACCTGATTTTTTTGCGAACCTGCGATATGGAGAAGCAGGTGATATGGAATACAAATTTTCGGAAGGAAGAAACTTCCAAGAGTACTCACAAGAGAATGGTTACTTTGAAGCGGTCATCGGCTCTCGAGCTGCGAGTGAGATGAAAGTCAAAGTCGGAGATAAAGTCAGTCCATCTCACGGTAACCCCGATGGCGAAGGACATGGCGAGAAATTCACCATCGTGGGCGTACTGGCTCCTACTGGCACACCGAACGACCGAGCCTTGTTCATCAATATGGAAGGCTTCTATTGGATGGACAAACATTCGAAGCCACTTGATGAAGTTGCCAAAGCAGAAAAAGAAAGTGGCCTAACTTACGCTGAAACTCCCGGCACGGCTGAGTCCGACGGACTGCCAGCGAAGCTTCCCATTCATCAACGCGAAGTGACTGCGATCTTGGTTAAGCCGGGTGGAGAGTCGGGAATATTTGCGGCCAACATGGAGCGAACGATTAATGAGAACTTGCAGGCCCAAGCAGCATCTCCGGTGCGTGAAATCGCCAACATGTTGTCGATGTTTGTGCAACCCGTTCAGTTTGCGTTGCTCGTGTTAACCATCATGGTCTGTTTGGTCAGCGCGATTGCCATTTTGGTGAGTATCTATAACTCGATGAGTGAACGACGCCGTGACATCGCCGTGATGCGAGCTTTGGGTGCGCGGCGCGATGTGGTGCTGGCAATCATCTTGGCAGAATCTGTTTTAATTGCGGTAGCTGGTGGAGTGATCGGCTGGTTACTTGGGCATGGCATTTCGGCCATCGCCAGCCCTTGGGTTGAAGATCAAACCGGTATCCAAGTCGGTTTTCTGACGATCAACACATGGGAATGGATGCTGATCCCTGGCATTGTCCTTTTGGCGATTGGTGCGGGACTGATTCCTGCCTTTTCGGCGTATCGTACGGACGTATCCCGCAATCTGAGCGCCTGACCTTAACGCCCCCTCTCGCGTTCGAAGGGGGGGGGGTAATCGTCGCAACCTCAAGTTGCTGTGGTCAAATTAGGCCGTCACACCCTTTTGAGCCCGACTATTTGGTAAAATTGCCTCCAATACCCCCTCTAACATGCGACATACTGAGTTGACTCCACCTTACTTGCGCCTCTAAACTGCCGCGCAACACCGAAACAGGCCCATAGTTTCGGTTAATTTCTATTTATTTTTCTTTTCGTATTTGGAGCACCTCCTCTCATGCGCCGAAATACTGTTTTTCGTCGACCGCAGCTTGGTTTTACCTTGGTTGAGTTATTGGTGGTAATCGCCATCATCGGAATTCTAGTCGGTCTTTTGCTACCCGCCGTACAAGCGGCCCGTGAAGCAGCCCGCCGCATGCAATGCTCCAACAACTTGAAGCAACTAGCGCTCGCCAACGCCAACTATGAAGGAGCCTTTAAGGTCTATCCACCTGGCCGCATGGGATGCGACGGGATCACCAACTCGCCTTGCAATAACGACCCGAATTTCCGACGGGTGGGAACCAGCGCTTTGGTCATGTTGCTTCCTTATCTTGAGCAGCGTCCACTGTACGATTCGATGGACTTCAACAACGGACTATACAGTTTGCAGTTCGGCATGAACGCTCGCAATCAACGGGCTGTAGAGGTTCGCCCACCTTTCGTGGTTTGTCCATCGGACACCGCGTTGGCCTTCATCGATCTTGGGACGTACAAACCGGCGACCGGAAGTTATGCCATGGTTTCCGGAACACGTGGCGCTAACGAAGGAATTGGAGCGGGCTTGAAGATCGCCAATACGGGAATGTTCATGTACAAGCGATCGTTCAAAACTCGCGACGCACTAGACGGCACTAGCTCGATGCTGATCTTTGGCGAGGTACGCGATGGCCACTTACCTGAGGTTTACAACATTTGGACGAATGGCAGTCGACATGAATCGCTTCGCGCTACGCTCAATCCTATTAACACCGCACCAGGCGCAGGCGTTTGGACATCCCCCTACGGCGTTCGCATTAACGGCGCATTTCACAGTCGTCATCCAGGCGGTGTGATGTTCGCGTTTTTGGATGGGCACGTCAGCTTCTTGCCAGACACCATCAACCTGACCGCCTATCGTGCGCTGTCGACTCGCGAAGGGAAAGAACCCATTCGTGATACGGAATATTGATCCACCTCTCAAACTTTTGAATGAATCAAATCGCTATGAATAAAGTCCATCTTATCTGTTTACTTCTGGCTATGGTTGCATCCACGACGACAGGATGCGGTCGTGGCGTGAAGCTCGTAAAAGTTTCTGGCAAAGTGACGATCGATGGTAAACCACTGGAACGAGGTTTCGTTCAAGTGATACCCAAAGACTCTCGAGCGGCATCTGGTGAAATTGGCCAAGATGGCAAATTCACTCTTACCACCTTCGATAATGGTGATGGTTGTGTGTTGGGTAATCACACCGTGACGGTGCTGGCCAACGAAAGCAAAGGTCCTACGGCTCTTCATTGGTACGCGCCGAAAAAGTACTCAGATCCAGCTACATCGGGTTTGACGCTTGATATTCAAGCGGCAACCGACACGGCCGACATCAATCTGAGCTGGGAAGGTGGCAAACCCTATACGGAAACATTTTCCGATGAAGGGGCGGTACTTGGCTCGCCAACTCCTGCACCGGAAACAAATTAGTGCTTCAACTGGCCAACAGAATTTATCTCACGTTCCGACTGGGATGAGTTCTGTTGGCCGATCTTTCCAGTAGCCAACTATCCAGTAAACCGGATCCTCCCTGTCCCTTTCAAACCTGGAAATTCTGCACCATCTCTCTTTGAAACGTACACCTCTCAGAGCCGCCCGCCCCCGTAACAGCCAAAGGATGGGGCCTTATTTGACACCCCCACCCCATTCCAGTACCACTTCAGGGCTAGAAAATCAAGGTTCACACCGATCGGTGACAAACTCATAGCTAATTCAACTTGCCTGTCCTAAAATAAGTTTGCGTGTCGAATCAACAATGCAGCTTTGATGGACAGGATCTTATGAACTGCCGCCTCTCAAAAATTTTACTCTCTCTCTCGACTTGCCTTATAGCAAGTAACGCCGTTTGGGCGCAGGAAGCAACACCGCGTGCGACAACTAACGCGACGGCTGAAGTCAATCCACAAGAAAAGGAGATTCGAGCGGACATCCAAGCGTTTGTAGACGCCTACAACAAAAAAGATGCCAAACAAATTGCCTCTCTCTTTCTCGAACAAGCTTATCTTGTCGATGAGCGCGACGATGTCGTTCAAGGTCGAGCCAATATCGAATCAACGTTTGCAAGTTTGTTTGCAGGTGTCCCCGACTCGAAGATTGAAACCAACGTTGAGTCGATTCGTTTTTTAACATCCAATCTGGCTGTAGAACTTGGAAGTACGGCGATCACGTTCAATGATGGAACGGTTGAATACAGTCGTTATAGTTGCGTGCATGTGCTCGATGGCAAAGATTGGAAGATGGGTTTGGTGCGCGATATCGCGTTGAAGCCTTCACATCGAGATCACTTAGCGGCTTTGTCGTGGATGGTAGGCGAATGGGTCGATGAAAATGATGGAACCAAAGTCCGCACTCATTGCGAATATGTGCATCATGGCAGCTTCTTGCTGCAGAACATCATCGTAGAAAACGCGGGCCAAGTAACCCTTACCATGCAACAACGCATCGGTTGGGACCCGATTGGCCAACGCTTCAAGTCATGGGTCTTCGATTCAGAAGGGGGCTACGGCGAAGCGAATTGGACACCCACCGAAAATGGATGGCTCTTGAAGTTCACCGGCGTGAACAGTGACGGCCAGTTATCATCCGCTACCAACCATATTCAACCGCTGGGC
>JAFLCP010000138.1 GCA_017303505.1 Planctomycetota bacterium
GTTCGACATCGGTAATGCTAAGTATTCCGCGAACGCTCCTGGTCGATTTACGCCAACACCTTGTGTGTCTTTGCACAGATGCCGTCGACCCGCTAAACAATTGCGACAGCGTCCGCAGACAACATGACCTTCACCGCTCACGATCTCGCCTGGAAAAAAGTCATGAACGTTGTCACCGACGGCCACAATTTCACCGACGAATTCATGACCCACGACCATCGGTACCGGAATGGTTTTTTGCGCCCAGGCATCCCATTTGTAGATGTGCAAGTCGGTGCCACAAATGCCGGTGCGATCGACTCGAATGAGTACGTCGTTGATACCGTATTCTGGGACTGGGACATCTTCCAACCATAGGCCCGGTTGTGAATGACGCTTGACCAATGCCTTCATAGTTTGGGCCACGAAAACCTCGCTTGTCAAAGAAGTGAATCCGCATGTTGTCGACCGGGGCAGTCCGGCAAGACTCGTTTTTGGTGGCTTCGAGGCTTACTGGCTTGTATACTATAGCGGATAAGTTGTCCAATATGATAGATGGCCGCCGAGGCGCCGAAAAGAGGAATTTATGGCAAAAAAGAGCCGAGCCAGCAGCGATTTGCCCAAGCAAGAGGCTGTTTTGCAGGCTACGGCCCAGGAAGCGGGGGAGCGAGCTGAGGCTTTGAGCCGTCATTTGGGCGAGCGCGTGAATCAATTGCGGTTAGCTCGCGAATGGTCGCTCGATCGTCTGGCGGCTGCCAGCGGCGTCTCGAAATCGATGCTCAGTCAGATTGAGCGACAGCAGACCAATCCCACCTTGGCCGTGACTCTCCGCATCGCCCAGGCCTTTGGTATGTCGTTAGCCGACCTGGTCGAGTCACCCGTGATCAGTTCGGCAATACAAGTGATCCGCGCGGAGGATCGCACTTATCATTATCGCTCGGACAAACTGGTTCGGATTCGAACGCTCAGTCCATTAAATCTCGAAAAGGATGTCGAGTTCTACGAAGTGCAATTGCAACCCAAAGGCGTGTTGCGGAGCGCGGGGCATTTTCAAGGGACGCGCGAGTTCATCACGGTCGAGCGCGGAACGGTAAAGCTCGAAGCTGGCCGCGACAGTGAAACACTCGAAGTCGGCGATTCAGCCAACTATCAGGCCGACATCGAACACGCGCTCGTCAACATTGGCAACCAAGAGGCTGTTGTGTTCTTGGTGGTGATTTATAAGTAGATCAAATCAGCCGCAATGCATTCGCGTCGGGTTTACTTTTCCGACGCTACACGGTTTCATTTCTGGTGCCATCTTCGACGACTTTGTAACGCTGTTACGCTTCTAGCGCCAATTTCTCGGTGCTATCCGCGAATTTCTCGACCGGTGTGCCCATGACGTCAAGCATCGAAAGATACAGATTGGCGAGCGGAGTATTGCGTGAGTTGATCACATGTCGGCCAGTGGTGATGCGACCTCCACCTTGTCCAGCCAATACGATTGGTAAGTTGTGCGGATCGTGCGCGTTGCCATCACGCAAGTCGCTGCCAAACATCACCATCGAGTTCTCTAGTAAGCTTTGCTCACCTTCGCGAAGCGACTTCATGCGTTCAAGCATGTAAGCATATTGTTCCATGTGCCACTTCGCGATGATTTCATATTGGCGCAACTTGTCTTCTTCGTTTTGGTGATGCGAGAGCGAATGATGCGCATCCTTTACACCATCTAACCAAGAGAAGTTGATGTTGCTCACCGAGTTTCCAAACATAAACGTCGCGACTCGCGTGGTGTCTGTTTGAAAAGCCAAAACCATTAAATCGATCATCAGACGGCAATGTTCTAAGTGCTGCTTCGGAATAGCATCTTCTGGCTTTGCCATCCCATCGTAGCTTGCGCGTGGCTTCCAAGGATCACCTTGGGTGCTCGCCAATCGCTCCATACGCTGTTCTAGGGCACGAACGGATTCCAAGTACTCGTCGACGCGACGGCGATCGTTGGCCCCCAGACGTCCTTGCAACTCCTGGGCATCTTCCATCACCATGTCGAGAACCGAACGGTCGGCTTGTAAACTTGCTCCTCCCTGCTGGCCTGCTCGAACGATTCGTTCATAGGCCAACCGAGGATTGATCTCTTTTGCTAAGGGACTTGTCGGACCGCGCCAGGCGATATGTGCTCCATACACGCGGGTGTATCCGACTACTCCATCGATACCGACAGCAACAGGTTCAATCCCCAATTCAATCGAGGGCAGCGGCGTCAAGTGACCGATTTTCTGCGCTGCTACCTGATCCATGGAAACGCCATTGCAATTCAAGTCGACACCGACCGTT
The DNA here is from genome assembly GCA_017303505.1 of Planctomycetota bacterium. GTDB lineage: Bacteria > Planctomycetota > Planctomycetia > Pirellulales > Pirellulaceae > JAFLCP01. The sequence goes on from JAFLCP010000138.1 coordinate 2,296, forward strand.
TTGTTGATTGTGGTACTGGTCAACAAACCTGCTGTCTTTACATAGTGTCCATCACCTGAATCGCTGTTCTTGTTCCACAATTGCGTCAGCACCAAAATGTCTTTTTGATGCGCGGCAAGTGGTTCTAGAATGGGAGATAGTTTGAACTCTGCGCCTTCACCTTCCGGGGTCCACTTTTTGGGAGGAACACCATTAGGCATAAACAACACGGCCATACGCACGGGTGCTTTGCTGGGGGCGTTTTCTTGTTCGCTACCGAGCAACTTACGAACTTGCATCGCCTCTAGCCAAGGTAATGCGAGAGCAGCGCCGACGCCACGCAACAAAGTACGTCGAGAGAGCGATGTGTTTTTGATAATGTTCATGGGTTCGTAGCTTGCGTTGTAGGTGGTGGGGTGGGCGTGGTCGGTGGTCGCAATTGCATAGCGGGACTTTGTAAAATCCCAAAGATCAGTCTATGTATTTTGTAGTCATGTTGCTTTAGATCGGCAACTAATTGGTCCACAATGCAATAATCGCTGTCGACCAATCCGCGGCCAAGTCCATAGCCAAGCATTTTAATCGTAAAATGCCGTACAAATTGGTCCTTTCTCTCTAGTACTAGCTTCTTAAGTTCTGTTGCGTTTTGGAATGTCTCGCCGCTGGTAAGCTGGCCACTGGCATCAATAGGGAGGCCGTTGTCTTTTTCTCGATAACGTCCGATCGCATCAAAATTCTCTAAGCCAAAACCTATGGGATCGAGGGCTGCATGACACGATGCACACGTTGGATTTTGGCGATGAAGTTCCAGTCGCTGCCGCAAAGTTTTTCCAGCGGTGTCCTCAGGCTTTTCGCTCAACGGATCGACGTTGGGTGGTGGAGTAGGGGGAGTGGCACCCAAGATGGTTTCCAGAACCCACTTTCCGCGAATCACTGGACTGGTGCGATTGGGATAAGACGAAACAGTTAGCGGTCCTGCCATGGTGATCACTCCACCACGGATATGACCCGGGGGCAATTGGCATCGCACCAAATTCTGAACTAAGTTCTCCGGCCGATTTTCTTTTAGCCCATAGAACCCGTACGTTTCACCATTGACGAAAATGTAATCGCTATCGACAAACTCAATGATGCTCCGATTCTCTTTGAGGATGTGTTGGAACATCAGAACGGGCTCTTCGCGAAAGGCGGCTGCAAGTTCATCATCGAACTGCGGAAACATGCCGCCATCCGGTTTAATCTGTCGACCGATTTCGCGCGTTCCTAACCATTGGCCAATAAAGCTCTCCGCCATCGGTCGGACTTTAGGGCTATTGAGCATGCGGACAACTTGATCGCGGTACACTTCTTCTTTGAGGATAGAGCCATCAGCCGCCCGCTCAAGCAACTCTTTGTCGGGTGTAGAATCCCATAGAAAATAGGAAAGCCGTGTGGCAAAACTGTAGGCGTCTATCGGTTGCGGTTCAGCAGCATCGATGGTAGGTTCGGTCAAAAACAAAAACTGAGGGGATACCAAAACACCTTGCAAGGCGTAATAGACCGCTTGCTCATAGGTGTATTGACGTTCGACGCCTGCGCGATAGAGCTTCATCAGTTTTTCAATTTCGCCGTCCGTTGGTGGGCGTCGATAGGCACGCTTTGCGAAGCGGCTTATGACACTCTTGGCTGCTTCTTCAGCGGGTGTCTTATCGTCAGGGAATGTATTAAAAATCTGGCGACGCGATGATTCATCTTTGGCAGAATAATCGAGCGCTTCTTTGGCCGCTTCGAGATATTTCTCACCATGAATGGGCGACAAGAAAAGAGTTTCGGCTGCATTGTCAAATCCTTCACCGCCGGCACCGTCGATTGGTAACGAATGCCCTGCGTCGAAGTGAATGCCGAGCAAGTCACGAATCGAATTGCTGTATTGATTTCGATTGAGTCGGCGCAGTGGATTGGGGCCCGGCTGCGGCTTACCTTGGCAAGCGATATCTCGGAATGTTACGGTGACCCATTCCGCTAGCCATTGCCGATCTTCGACAGGCATCGGTTCGTGATCACGTGGTGGCATCTCGCCAGCGAACACGCGTTGACGAACGGTGTCCCACATGTGTCGATCGCCTACGATCGATTCGATGGTGTCATATTTTTGAAGATTGAGATTTCCTTCTTGGTTGTCGGGGGAATGGCACTCGTAACAGTGCTTTTCAAGCAGAGCCGTTGCCCGCAGCCAAGGGTCAGGAGTGGGGGCAACCGTTGGTTCAGGTGGTGACCCATTTTCCTCCGGTGCTTGGGCGCGAATTTCGGCGGCTGGTTCTTGGGCATGTCCGAGTTGCGGATTTTGAACCCAACTCATTACGACAGCGATAAACACAAGACACGACATTGCATGTGTGGTGCACTGATTGGAACTTGAGAGCATACCGATATTCATGGGCGCCATCGCCATAAGCTAACGCTGATCAAAGCCGAGTCGATTCGCAGGGTGGGAGGATGGTTGCGATTGACTAACGGCGGAGGGCCTGCGGGGCAGGGGTAACAGTCGATGTCACCTTCTCTATTTTATCGCGGCGAATAACTGGCGGTAAACAGCAAAACGCTTGAGTTGGGACTCGAATTCGGCCAAAATGAACTTATGTCACCATCCCACCTCGGCATCCCCGCCCAGCTTTTCGTTGTTTTGATTTGGCTTACCTCCGTCGGATTGGCTCAAGATCCGATTGATGAGGCGAGTAGCACCGTGCAGTCGTCCCAACAGCAGACTTCCGAACAGCAGGCGGCGCAAATTGCTTTTTTCGAATCGAAAATCAGGCCGATTTTGCACGAACATTGTGTCTCTTGCCACGGCGCTGAAAAACAGGAAGGTGGCTTGCGACTCGACTCTCCTCAAGCCATCGCGATGGGGGGCGACTCGGGGGGCGTGTTTCAAATTGCGGACCCCAATGCGAGTCTTATTCTGGTTGCAGTGCGACAACTTGACTCGTCTCTGATCATGCCACCTGCACCTGCTCCCAAACTCTCTCCAGCAGCGATTGCCGATTTGGCGAAGTGGATTGAGGGGGGGGCTGTGATGCCAATGGGACCAGAAGCGGGACCAGCGGGGACTCAAAAGAAACCGAAGATCGGTCGCGAACACTGGTCGTTTCAGCCGATCGCGAAACCAGCATTACCAAATATCGCAACTACTGCTTGGGATCAAAATGCAATCGATTTATTCATCAGACAAGCTCAAGAAGCGAAAGGAGTTCGCTCGCAAGTTGCCGCAGATAAGTCATTGTGGTTACGTCGTATTACCTTCGACTTAATTGGCTTACCTCCCACCGTGAGCGAGATTGAGTCGTTCCTTGCCGACACCAGTGAAGCTGCGTATGACCGCGTCATCGACCGACTTTTGGCTTCACCACAATATGGCGTTCGCTGGGGCCGCTTTTGGTTAGATGTGGTGCGATACTCTGATTCTAACGGCCTCGACGAAAACATTGCGCATGGGACTGCATGGCGCTATCGCAACTACGTTATTGATAGTCTCAATGAGGACAAACCTTATGACCGGTTCTTGACCGAACAGATCGCGGGCGATCTGCTCCCTGCCGCTCATCGTTCCGAACGTATCGCTAATCTGACGGCCACAGCATTTTTAGCGATGGGCCCGAAAGTTTTGGCCGAAGTCGATGAACGTAAAATGGAAATGGACATCATCGATGAACAAATCGATACGTTGGGGAAAGCGTTTCTGGGAATGACATTTGGCTGTGCGCGTTGCCACGATCACAAGTTCGATCCTGTGAGCACGCAGGACTATTACGGTTTGGCAGGTGTTTTCAAAAGCACCCATACTATGGATAGCTTTACGAAGATTGCTAAGTGGCATGAAAATGAAATTGCGACAGAGCAAGAAGAGTTGGAGCGAAAAGCGAAAGAGGCGGAAATCGCCGAACTCAAAGCGAGGATTGAAAAGCTGACAGCAGAAGGGGCAACGGACGCGGAAAAGAAGTCTTTATCGGAACGGCTTGACGCCATTCAAAAAGCGATTCCCGTATTGCCAACGGTAATGGGTGTCAAAGAAGGGAGCGTTCAGAATGTTCCCTTACATGTACGCGGCAATCATCTGGCGTTAGCAGGAGAAGTAAAGCGACGGTTCCCTGAAGTCTTGAATCTCAACAACGCAGTAAGTCTCGATGAACAACAGAGCGGACGCTTGCAGTTGGCCGCTTGGATGACGAATCGATCTCATCCATTGACTGCCCGAGTGGTTGTGAACCGTTTGTGGCGTTGGCACTTTGGTAAAGGGCTGGTTGCTTCGACGGATAACTTTGGTGCCTTAGGTGAAAAGCCTTCGCATCCCGAGTTATTGGATTGGCTTGCAGCCGAGTTGATGGAATCGGGCTGGTCACTCAAGCACGTTCAACGCTTGATTGTCACATCGGCAACGTATCGTCAAGCGAGCGAACGCAATCCTGCAGCAGAAGAGTTGGACCCTGAGAATCGCTTATTGTGGCGTTATCCGGTGCGTCGCTTAGAGGCGGAGGCAATTCGTGATTTCTTGCTGGCAGCGGCTGGTGACATTGATTTGGCGCGAGGCACTTCTTTACTGCATGTAGGTAATCGAGAGTTTTTGTTCGATCATACTTCGATTGATAAGACGAAGTACGACAGTCATTTGCGAGCGATTTACTTGCCCGTCATTCGCAATCATTTGTACGATCTCTTCGATTTGTTCGACTACTCCGATGCGGCGACGGTGCAAGGTGACCGCGGTTCGACGATCGTGGCACCACAAGCCTTGTTCATGTTGAACAGCGGCTTGGTTCATGAATCGGCCAAGCGATTGGCTGAGCAACTGCAGGCCACAGATTTTGAAACGGATGAAAAGAGAATTCAGTATTTGCATCTGAGGCTCTATGGACGCTATCCCACTGCGAACGAGGCGACCGCAATGTTGTCTTTTGTTGATCGCGGTGGCGTAGAAAATAGAGGTGAGCGGTGGACATACTTGTGCCAAGCTGCTCTGGCCGCAAACGATTTTCTATTTGTGAGGTAGTCGACCATGATGAATAATCTCCCATTATTCAACGAAATGTTGAACTCACTTCAGAATAGCAATCGCCGCAACATGCTGAAGCAATCGGGCGTTGGCTTCGGCTACTTAGCCGCCGCTGCTCTGTTGGGCGAACTCTCATCCAAAGCGGTCGGTGCAGAAACTGCGTTCGAGCGTGCGTTGGCTGCAAAACCATCCCACTTTCCATGCAAAGCGAAGCGAGCCATCTTTTTGTTTATGAAAGGTGGCCCCTCGCACATCGATACTTTCGACTACAAACCGCAGTTGCAAAAAGATGATGGCAAAGAGCTGCCGTTCGATAAACCGCGAGTCCAGTTTGCTAAGACGGGCAAATTGTTGGGGTCGCCCTGGAAGTTCGCAAGGTATGGTCAATCGGGGAGTTTCGTAAGTCAGCTTTTTCCGAATGTTGCCAAGCATGTAGATGATTTGTGTTTTATTCATTCGCTGCACGGAACCAACGCGGCTCATGGTGGTGCGCTGTTGAAGTTGCATACGGGTAGTGATGCCTTTGTTCGTCCAAGTCTTGGTGCTTGGTTGTCGTATGGACTGGGGACAGAGAATAGCGATTTACCTGGCTTTGTTACGATCTGTCCGACGTTAGCGCACGGTGGTGTTAACAATTGGGGAAGCGCGTTTTTGCCAGCGATTTATCAGGGCACGCCACTTGGTAACGCGAGTATGCCCAGCGATCAAGCCACGGTCCGCTATATCAAGAGTGCCAGCGGTGTATCGCGTGAAGTGCAGCGCGAACAATTAGATTTGTTGAGGGAACTGCATCAGCAGAAGGCTCAAAACGGGCAAGTGGATGAAGTATTAGATAGTCGAATCGCTTCGATGGAACTAGCGTTTCGCATGCAGACTGAAATGCCCTTGGCAGAAGACCTCAGTCAGGAGTCTGCCGGGACACACGAATTGTACGGTTTGAATGATCCGATGACGGCTAACTTTGGACGACAATGTTTGCTCGCTAGACGTTTGATAGAACGTGGAGTTCGCTATGTGCAAGTGACTCATAGTGACGCCTTTGTTCAATGGGATCAGCATTCCGATTTGAAGAAGGGGCATGAAAAGAATGCCAAAGAAGTGGACTTGCCGATCGCAGCGTTACTACAGGATTTGAAACAGCGGGGATTGTTGGATGAAACGTTGGTGATTTGGACGGGCGAGTTCGGGCGAACGCCAGTGGCTGAAGGCACCAATGGTCGCGATCATAATCCCGAAGGCTTCACTGCGTGGTTGGCTGGTGGTGGCGTAAAGGGTGGCTTTCATTATGGAGCCACGGATGAATACGGCTATTATGCAGTTGACAATAAAGTTCATCTGCATGATTTTCACGCGACGATCTTAGCCCTTTTGGGCTTGGACCATGAGAAGCTCACGTATCGATATGCGGGGCGTGATTTTCGGCTCACCGATATTCATGGTAAGGTCGCTTGGGATGTTTTTGCTTAGGTTTGCATGGGTTTAAGTGATGATCGCGCCGGCGTAACCTACGACGCGTGTTTTGTCCCCCGAGCTGTCAGCGCTCGTCGCATATTCGACGATATCGATATGGAATTGGATGCCGAGTTCGTGCAGCGTTTGCAATATCAGAGCGGCGGGAATTTGACCGCACATACTGATTTGATGTTGTTGGCATGTTAGGAGGAGTTGGCGCGGGTCGCCACTCTTGAAGGCTTCTAAGGCGAGTGCGTCTCGTCGACGTGTTTCTTTATCATCTGCAAAATGGTTCATGTCGGATGAGATGACGAGTAGAGGCATCTCTGAAAGAGAACGTAGTAGTGCGGCAAGTTCTTTGGCTGCTTGGGCGATGTGGTCCCAGTCAGCCGACTGCATGACTACCGCCGCTATCTTGCTGTTAGGAGATAGTTGGTGAATGAAGGGAAGTTCAATTTCGATTGCATGTTCACGACGATGGGCGGCGACATCAAGTTTCATTCCATGAACTTGTTCGGCGATACGCTGGCTCAGTTCTAGGTCAGCTTCGAGAGTGGCTTGCTTGCCGATATTCCACTGACGATGTGGAGATACTGCCCAGTCGACTCCATGGGGTGTATGTTTGGGGCCGATCAATAGCAGAGTACGAGGGAGTTCGATCGAGCCCCATACGCTGGCAGCTACGCCGCCTGAGAATCGGAGACCTGCGTGTGGAACCATGATGGCGAGCGGTTTGAGTTTGGTTCGTGAGGCGTGGCGAATCTTCGCTTGCTGCAGAAGTTCTGTAATGGTGGTTGTGCGTTCTACATCGGCGTCAGGGTAAAAGGAACCGGCAACAGCGGAGGGTCTCGGTTGTTCGCTGATTTCTGCATCGGGTGTGGCGGAGATCTGCAATTTGGATAGCGTGCTGGCGATCGACAAGGAATGAATCGCGGCTTGTTTGGGATAGATACCGAGGCCTTTTGCGGCAGCTGTTGCAAGGCTTTCTGGGGTGAAGCCCGGTTGCCAGATCAAGCTATTCTTTCCGTGGGCGCTGACCAGAAGTGCACGTTGTGTTGAATCGATACCCTGCAGATCATGGTCCTGCATTGAGCCATGGTAAGCGGGCTCTTGCAAAATAGTGACATCAACGCGAATGCGATTCTTCTTGCCGAAGGTACTGAAATGTTGGGCGGCTTGTTGGCACATATCAAAGAGCGAACTTTGTAGCGGAAGACCGGGGCGAAACGAGAGCTTTTGCCAATGTTGATGAGGTGTTTGTGTGGTTTCGTCACGATCGATGGGATCCGCCGCGACGGACAGAATGAGACCTTCGATCGAGCCATCTGGTAGCTCGGGATGAACGTAGGTTGGCGTGGCACCGGTCCGCATGGCGACAATGTTGTTTGCGGCAAGTGTTGCGAGACGGTAAGCGTCCTCGGTTTGAATGCGATTGGGAGATTTCAGTTCGCGGCCCTTGAAAAATTCTGGATCGATGGTCGCTTCGATTTTGTCTCCGTGAAAGATGTCAAGTCGTGTCTGCGGTGATAGCCATGCGTTAGTAGGTAGCCCCGCTTTGCGGCAAACCGCCTCCAAAAACTGTTCTGCGTTCCAGTTCATTTCGGTCGCAACATCGGGGAGAAGTAAGCCTGCTTGTTGACCATTGGAAATGCGAAGACCCGTTTTGCCAATTTGAACTGCATTCAAGCGATCGTGTCCCTGAGCTGAGACAGGATCCATTGGGCCAAGTAATGTGATGCCGAGTGTCAGGTAGGGGATTTCAACTGGCGAGATAGCGGGCATGCGCGTGTCATTGAGGGCAGTTTGGTAGGCTGCTTGTCGAAGTGCGTCGCCCAATTTCATCGGTTCACCGAGCACGCCGCGACAACCGCGCAAATGCCCGTGACGTTTTAGGGTAACGAAGATACCGTGTACTGTTTGGTTTTCGAAAATGGTGGGTAGAGTGGCGTAGTTACCAATCGGTGTTTTCAGAACAGCATTACAAATTGTGGCACTGGCTGCGCGGATCAAGCACCAGTCTCTTTGCTGAGCCTCAGTTAAAGTCGTGTTCATGTTTTGATCTTTCTTCTGAATCGCGATGGGGTCGGTGTGCGGGATCGTTATGGGGAGACGTTTGCGGCCCCAGTCGCCGGGCTGGTTTTCGAAGACGCCAGCAATCGGGGTTTGGCAGTAAGAGCAAAGTTGGTTGCGGATGTGAAAGGCCCCGAGTTGATGCCAATCGCGTTGGATGAGCAGTTTATCACATTGAGGGCAATGGGTGCTTTGTCTTGCGACATCATGCACATTTCCAACGTAGGGGAAGCGGATGCCAGCTGCTCGGGCGATATCGAAGGCCTTGATTAATGTTTCATGCGGCGTTCGTGGGCGATCGAGCATGCGAAAGTCGGGATGAAATGCGGTGAAGTGGATAGGAACGTCGATGCCAAGATTGGTTGTAATCCAATCGCACATGCGGCGGAGTTCATCTTCCGAGTCGTTTGCCTGGGGAATTAGGAGATTGGTGAGTTCGAACCATACGTTGGTTTCATGTTTGAGGTAAATCAACGTGTCGAGGACTGGTTGCAAATGCGACGATGTGACTCGGAAGTAAAAGTCTTCGGTGAAGGCTTTTAGGTCCACGTTAGCTGCGTCCATGTGAGCGAAGAATGGGACGCGTGCTTCGGGGGTGATATAGCCTGCGGTTACAGCGACAGTTTTGATGCCCCGAGCGTGGCATGCGACGGCTGTATCTATAGCGTATTCAGCCCATATCACCGGGTCGTTATAAGTGAAGGCTACGCTTCGGCATCCAGAGTTCTGGGCCGCTGTGGCGATAGAGTCTGGGGTGGCAAGGTGGCTTAGGCGTTCGACTTCGCGCGATTTGGAAATGTCCCAATTTTGGCAGAACTTACATCCGAGATTACAGCCAGCTGTTCCAAAGGAGAGGACTGGGGTGCCTGGCAGGAAGTGATTGAGCGGTTTCTTTTCGATGGGGTCGATGCAGAAGCCGGTACTACGGCCGTAGGTATTGAGAACCATTTGTCCGTCGCGATTTTCGCGGACGAAGCAAAAGCCTTTATCGCCGGGGTTGAGGTGGCAGTGTCGCGGGCAGAGTTGGCAGAGGACTTTTTGGGACTCTGGGTCGAGCGTGGTCCACCATTGTCCGGCGACTGTACCATCCGAGAGTTGGGAACGCATGGATTAGGCAATGACAAAAAGAGGGACATAGGACCGCCAACAATATCATCTTCGGTTATCGGTCATTTCCTCGCCACAAAATCGCCGCGCAACCCGCTAGCATATCGCCCTCAACAGGGTGCCAGGCACCCTGTTGTCCACGCCCCTGCTTTGGGTGCCAGGCACTCTGTAGCTGGGTGCCAGGCACCATGTAGCTGCTGGTAGTCGATGGTTTCAAGGCTTGGCATCATATGCAATGAAGGTTTTTTGATCACTGGTTTTGTGGATAGTGTTAGGGTGATGTGGTTTGGGCATGTATCGAAAATGTCCGCCATTTTGACCTTATTCGCAAAATTTCGATGTTATTTCGCTAGTTCAAAAAATCCTTGGTTTTGATAGCAATTACTGTAAATGAAGAATTGTGAACAAATGAGCGGATTTTTCTTGTATACTTATTTTCGAGACTGTATAAATTCTTTGTTCACTATAGAGCAAAGGAGTAGCAGATGCGAAAAAAGCGAACCCAAGTCGCCAATCCGGATTTCGTCAATACCTTCCATATCACCGTTCGCTGTGTGCGAAAAAATCACTTATTGGATGACGGAAAGCCCATAAAGGGGAGGGCTCTCAAGAGAAGGCGTGTTGTTTTTGATCGAATCGAAGCATTAGCACAAGCATATGCGATCGACATCATTCGGATTTCCATTATGGATAGTCATCTGCATCTCGAACTTCGCAATCGACCCGATCTAGTCATGTTGATGAGCGACAAAGAAGTAGCTCGTAGGTATCTCATGATTTATCCTGGTTACTGCCAAGCAACCGCCGATGCTAAAGGTACAGACCCTGATCAACCTACAGAGGAAGATGTTGAGGAACTCGCCAAAGACAAAAAGAAAATCGCCGAATATCGTCGGGTGTTGTCGAGTATTAGTCGGTTCATGCAATCGTTGAACTTTTACACCTCCAGGTTTTTTAACATTGTGGATCGAATGGCGGGAGCGTTTTGGGAATCCCGTTACAAGCTCAAGCTGCTTTTGGATGATTTGTCGATTCTGCTGTGCGCAATCTACATCGATTTGAATCCAATTCGGGCCAACATGCACATGAAAATCGAGGATAGTGAATACACTTCTGCGTACTACCAGATTCGAGCCTCAGCCATCTTACGGCTTTATCCCAACATTGATCCTTCGAGACTCCCAAATGCTTTCTTGACCCCAGTTAGCATTTCGCCAAATGAAGAAGATCGCATGAGGAGCTCAGTGAGTAATCGGGCGAGTGATTTCGGTTTTACTGACATGACGAACGAAGAGTATTTGATGGTGCTAGATTTGCTGGGGCGGATCATTACCAAAAAGGGAACGGGGGCTATTTCTGCAGATTTGCCTCCAATTTTTGAGCGGCTAAATCTCAACTGGGATTCCGTGGAGCGTTTAGTGACTGCCTATGAGGAACTGTTTGGCTTCTTTGTTGGAACTAGCGATAGTTTAGATGCCAAAGCTCGAGAGCTTCAAAGCGGGAAGTTGCGGTGTCCTGCGGTACGTCAGGGGCTCTTGCCGTCCGCACGCTGCAAATAGCTCGTAGTCTTCTGAATTTCGGGCACAAGTCGTGTCATCTTGGGACGAGTTCCCCATCTGCTTGGCCAGACGTTGACGCAAAACGTACTGGAACGGTTGAGATCTGTACAAACCGTAGGGAAAAAGGCTCTGTCTTGACTTTGGGGCCTTGAATAGTGCCGTGCCTAGCCCGCAATGGCGGCAAACCGGCGGCCTTTCTAGTCAAATTTCCTGGAAATAAGCTAGCAATTGCTCCAAAATCCGCTCGAGTGCCTGGCACCCCTGCTTTCAGTGCCTGGCACCCTGTGGGAGGAAATTTTCGCACAATATCCCCCGCATAGGGCTCGACATTGCTGCGGTCGAGAGAAATGATAGAAGGAGCGGGGGCTGCATTTGTAGCTACCAGGCTTTTGTTCCCTGCATCCTTGGCAAAGAATCGGCACGCGGTCCATATGCTTTTGGTCGGCAAGCAAGTATGGTTCGGCAGAACGGTCCTGGCAGCTTACATGCTCCTGGTCTGCTTCGGCCATGCGCTGCATGCATTGCCCGGTCACCAACATGGAAATGCCGTTTGTGGCTGCCATTCCAGTTCGTCTGCAATCAACAGCGAAAATTGCTCGTCAGCCTGCCAAGCCGATGGCTCTTGCGGGGCCTCTAACCATCTCACCAGCTCATGCCCCTTTGGTCATGCTGATTCTACTGATGGCCAAACCGCTATTCTGTCCGAAAAAACCAATAGTGATCAAACTGTCGAGCTCGCGTGGCAAAATGCTGGCTGTGATGAGCACTGTGCTATTTGCCAAGTGCTTGCTGCTCCCCAATCGCCTCAACCATGTGTCGATGTCGATTTGTGCATTCAGCTTCTTTGTTTCGCAGCTAATGCTCCTTACGCATTTTGCGTATCTGTTGTTCTCTCTAACTTCTCCGCACGCGGTCCCCCGAGCGTAACCGCCTAGAGCTTTCTTACTCTACGGTTGAAATGCAAACTCGCGCGTCGACACGACGTCACGGTTTTGCGGTGTGCTCGTTCAAATTCTAGCTTTGCGTTCCTTCTGATCGTCAAAGCAATTTTCTCAGGGACTTACCATGGCCAAACAAATATTGGCTTGGGCTGCGCATAGCAGCACGCGTGCAAACAGTATGCTCAATCATGATTTTTGCCCATGGGCGAATAAATATGTCTATTGGCTCAAAAAGCCGATCGGTTGGCTAACCGGTGGCATCTTGGCGGGCTTGCTACTGGGGGCTTTCGTCGCCCCACAGGCATTCGCAATTTCAGCGGCGCTCCTGGGCCTTATACTGGTTGGGACATTCTGGCCCTACTTGGCCGTTCGTGGTGTCGTCGGTTCCATCGGCTGGAGTCGATCGAGATGTATTGAAGGTGAAGAAGTAGAGGTTCAGCTAACCCTGACAAATCGTTGGCCTATACCTCTCTGGGGGCTCATTATCGAAGCGGACTCAGAGGCAATCGGCGATGGACGTAATGTCGATCAACCCCTCGCTTTGGCTTGCGTTCCTCCTTTTTCCACCAGTCGCTTTACATGGATCGCTCGACCAACGCGGCGCGGTGTCTACCCGCAACAACAGTCCTTCATCGCAACCGGTTTTCCCTTAGGCCTGTGGACTGCTAGAAGAGAATTGAAACAAGAAGGGGAATTGCTCGTTTGGCCCCGAACCGTCGCTCTAAAAGATCTGCCACAACTGGGCGGTAAAGCTGACGCTGTTGTTGGTGCAACTCGCGACAAAGCAGGTTACGAGGGGGATGTTATTGGCGTCCGACCATTCCGCGATGGCGATTCACTTCGATCGATTCATTGGGCTCAAACTGCCCGTCGTGAGTCCCTTATCGTCTGTGAGCGACAAAGCAAAGCGCAACAAACTGTCGTCGTAAACGTTCGTGTTTCCAACGAACTCCCAACAGACCTCCAGGAGCGGGCCAATGATGAATGGTTGATTCGAATCGCTGCTTCTATCTGCAGAGAATTCATCGCACACTCCTGGGGCGTGCAGCTACAAATCGGTGACCGAATCGCATTGGTTGAAGCAGGTCAAAGAGGGACCTCCACCATCATGGATTTGTTGGCGCGTTTCGACTGGAAAGCCGAGGCGAATGATGGCAGTCGAAATCGTATTCGCGTACCAGCCAACCGACGTCAAGCGGAAGATATGCGGTTTGAAGTGACCCGTGCCAATGCAATTGAAGCAAGCGATAACGCCGGCTCCCACAAGCGAACTCAGAAAACTCGCTGGGTTGCCGTTCATCGTAGCAACGGTGACGCTACCGCCAACGCTGTTTGGCGTTATCGCCAACCGATTTGGATGCTGGTGGATCTCGACTTAGACGTTGATCATCAATTGCAACGCCAGTGGGAGCGAGTCTGTCATGACACAGCGTCCGCTGCGGGCTAAACAAACCCAATTTGGAAAGCTTGGAAGCAAGATGATTTCAGGCCGCGTTATCTCCGGACAACGCGGGCTTGTGCTGTTGCTCGCGCTGCTGGCGAGCTTAGCGGTTACGATCATCCGGATCGACGCCAGTTGGGCACCCTGGACTATTTGGGTGCCAACCTTATTAAGCACCCTCACCGCCATCGCTTTGATGATGGTTGCTCCCAATCGCGCAGCCACGAACGACCCAGGGCGTGCATGGATCTTCATCACTGCACTTCTTATTGTCTACGTATTGCCATGGAATATCATCGTTAAGTCGCTGCTTACACATACCGGCGAGCCATTAGAACTCGTCATGTTGGCAATGGTCCAACAAGCGGCTCTCGTTTCTGTCACGCTCTACCCAATACGCAAAGCAGAATGGATTTCAGGCCTACTAAGCTTCTTCTTATTTGTGTTTTGCATCACCATGTCGAGCGCACAACTCGTCTATGTCTTAGCAGGTCTCTACGGACTGCTCAGCATTTGGTGGTTGATGGGAGCCTATTGGGAGCGGATACAAGGAGGATTTGTTGCTCAGCAATCTGTTCCCGTGGTGCGACTGCGCGCGAGCATACTTATTTCATTAGTCGCCTTACTATTGTTGTTGGGCTACATCGGTTCCACACGTTCGACAACTTTGGGCTCCCTCTTGGGCTTCATACCCACGTCGGGCGGAAGCGGAGAGAATGATGAATCCGCTCGTTCAGGTATTGGTGATGGCGACCGAGTTGTTGCTGCTCAAGAAACGGCGATGAGTTTTGGACCTGTGGAAAGCGAATTGTTTTTGGAAGATACATCACCGTCGCTCTACGACATGTTCACTGATATCTACGGTGAAGCGCCGAAAGCAAAAAAACGTTCTGAAAAAGCTGTGTCACTGCCAGGTTCTGAAGGCCCATCTAAACATCAGCATCTGTCACAATCTCAAAAATCGAGTCGAGAGTTCTCCGCTGTTCGACGCGCAAAACTCGAACAAGCCAAAAAGCCCGAACAAAAACTAACATCAGCTATGCTCTATCTCATCGGCGATGTTCCGACTCATTTGGTCATGGAGACCTTCGATGCTTTTGACGGTCGCCAATGGACACATCAACAACCCATCCAACCCACTGCACTCAAACTGGTAACGATCGGCAATAAGCCCTATGTACAATTTTCGCCCAAGGGTAGCGTGCCGTTCGCACTCAAAGAGCAAGTGTACGGTGTCAAGCTCATCAACCTCAAATCGCCACGGATCCCAAGTCCACATCTCTTGTCCAGTGTGCACATCGACAAAGTTGATCGCGTCGATTTTTACGGTAAGACGCGTGATGATGTAGCGGAAATGCCTGAGCGTGAGCACATTCCTCAACTTACCGTTCTGCATCTCAGAACTTTTATGCCGCACCTGCACAAGTTGCGCGATGCAAGCGAGTTCCGGCGATTTGGCTCGCGTGTCAAACTTGATGGGAATTATGTAACTTCCGAGTTCGTTCGTAAGGCTCAAGCTGACTTCGACCAACTTCATCCCGAAGGTGAATTGCTCTCGCAACCACTTCCCCTGCCAGATGCCGTGATTGACGGAATTGGTTCTGATGGCCAAAGTCCCCAGCAAGATGTCTCCGCGACGAACGCTGAGACCGCAGTGGAAAAAACAAATGAAGCGAACTCCTTTGAAGTTCATTATCAAATCGCTAGTGAGCGGGAGCTTGTCGAGAAACTATCGGATGATTGGACGAGCGGCGTCTCTCGCGGTTGGGGTGAAGTGGATGCAATCGTCTCGCGACTCAAGGGATACTGTCAACTCGATGCGACATCAAATGCCCCCGAAGAATGTGAGGATGTCGTGCAACATTTTCTCAGCACAAAACGTGGGCCTGATTATCTTTTCGCGACCACCGCTGCCATGATGTTGCGAGCGAGAGGCTTCCCTACTCGCCTCGTCACCGGATTTTATGCCGATCCTAAAGACTTCGAGTATGCCACCGGACAAACGGTTATTCGCAAAGACGATCTGCATACCTGGCTGCAAGTTTCGCTCGACGGCGTACATTGGATTTCCGTCGAGGCAACTCCAGGTTATCTCAATCCGATCGAAGATCTGAGTTTCATCGAATGGGCTGAACTTGGATTTTGGGAATTCTGTCGTTGGATATGGTTCCATCCAATTCCCGTTGCGTTGTTTATGGCCGGCATCGCGTGGGGAGTGTGGAGTCGTATTTGGATCTTCGAAACATGTCTCACTTTGTGGGTCGCAGTGGTAGCGAGTATGGGAACATTGCGAAGCCGAACGCTATGGCTCATCTGGCTCTTGCAATGGCGCGGAAGACTCTATGGTAAACCACGCCCTAACCACAAAACGTTGCGACGATGGTTGTGCGAATCATCCACGGATACTTCTTTCGTGAGGAACTTCATACCCCAGTTAGAACGATTGCTCTACGCACCTGCTCAGACCATATCGCACGAGCCCGATCAAGAATTCCAAAAGAACTTTCGACTTCTTTTGTGGGAGCGAAAACTGTTTGTGAATTCGTCGAAACAAAACACCTGAACACTCTGCATTGAACCCCTTCCAAAAAGACTCTCGTATCCATGTCGCAAAACGGTAAGTTAAAAAGCATTGAACTACTTCGAAAGTGCCTTAACTCAACTCTGTTGGGTAAGGAGGATGTGGTCGAATTGGTCATTGCCTGTTTGCTTTCCAAGGGGCATTTGTTGTTTGACGACTTGCCCGGCTTGGGAAAGACAACCTTGGCCAAGGCTTTAGCGACAACGGTAGGAGGTCGTTTTTCTCGAGTACAGTGCACGCCCGATTTATTGCCTAGCGACATTACGGGTTTCAATATTCTCAACCAGAAAACTCGCGAATTTGAGTTTCGTCCCGGGCCCGTCTTTGGCGACGTTCTCTTGGCTGACGAAATCAATCGCGCCACTCCTCGTACACAAAGCGCATTGTTTGAGGCGATGGCCGAACGGCAAGTAACCATCGATGGAATTGCTCATCCGCTCAGTTCGACCTTTATGGTCATCGCCACGCAAAACCCAGTTGAAAGCCATGGCGCTTACCCATTGCCCGAAGCCCAACTCGACCGCTTCGCGATGAAACTCCAAATTGGTTATCCGAACAGGGGTAGCGAATTAGAGATGTTGCAAAAGAACATCGGAACAGGTTCTCAAGGTTATCAGGCGGTCGAACGTGTTTTTGAATCCGGTGAACTCGAAAAGCTTCAAGAGGATGTGGCATCCGTCGCTGTCGAGTTGCCCGTGCGTGAATATTTGGTTGATCTTGCCAGAGCGACACGCGAACATCGCTCCGTGACTTTAGGTCTTAGTCCTCGAGGCCTGATCACCTGGCAGCGTGTTGCTCAAGCTTGGGCATTCATCGATCAGAGAGATTATGTCATCCCCGATGATGTGCAGGCCGTCGCCAAACCTGTGCTTGAAGTTCGTTTTGGCGGCAGTGTTGATAATGTCGAAAAAGTGGTTCATGAAATTATCGAATCTGTAGCAGTGCCTACCGGTCGTTGAGGTGTCTATATGACCAAGAATAATAAGCTCTCTCGAGCGAATCGTTGGGGACGTTGCCTGTGTGCATTCGTGTGGTTATCGATCGCACTATTGGGATCATCGACGATTGGTTGCCAGAAAGGTGCTGGCCAAGAGGAAGAGGCTCATCACATTCCAGCCCATTTACCGGCAAACTTTGAACAAGCGCTGGCCCGGATCGAGCAGCTCGTGGCGCATCTCAAAGACGGTGTGGTCTTAGAACAAAAGCCAACTGAAGTCACTGTCGAAACAGAGCTCCGCGATGTGGTGCGTTGGCTACCTGAACTGGCAGCCCAAAGTGATCTTAAAGAGGCTGATTGGAATATAGTTGATGAAGCGACACGGGATCTAATCGATTCCTTTAGCCAAGCGAAAGAGCCGCCCGAGAAATGGATGGTTCAAGGCGAAACACTTGCAAAAATCGCTCAACTTCCGCAACAGCTGGCCGCTGTTCGCGAGAAATATCGGGCCATGCAAGTCCCTGACGTTGTCGAAGAAGCTGAGTTAGAAAATCAGCCCTAAGCTGTCCGTTGGAATTAATCTGTTGGTCGCAATTTGGGAGTGAGGTTGAAGCTGTGGATAGCATGATTATTGGAGCTATCGTTCGCACCTTGCAGGCCGCGATGCAAGCTGCCCCAACGGTTATCGTTGGATTGCTGGTGGCAGCGATATTTCAGCGTATCGGTCGCGATGTGACCAACAAGATTTTCGGCTCCAATAGCTGGCGATCTCTTCCCCAAGCTTGGGGACTGGGAATGTTGTTGCCCGTTTGCTCTTTAGGGGCTGTCCCCATCATGAGCGAAATGCGCCGCGCTGGAGTGGCAGGTGGGGTGATACTGGCGTTTGGCCTCACCGCACCGTTATTCAATCCCGTGTCAGTGTTGTATGGCCTAACGCTTTCTGATCCAGTAGCCATTATCGTCTTCACGTTTTGTTCGCTCATCATCGTGACCGTGATGGGAACCGCTTGGGATTGGTTCTTCACCAAAAGCGAGCAGGCGATTGAGCCGATTGGTCCCATGCCTTACGGCTGGCGCAGGTTGGTCGCCGTGTTTGTGACCATGGCCCGAATGAGCGTCAGTCGCGACATGTTGTTTGTTCTCGCTGGCCTAGTTGGAGCAGGTCTTTTGAGTTTGTTCCTCCCTGCCGGTTCGCTGCAGTCTGCTGCGGAAGAGAAAGATATCCTTGCCCCAGCTCGAATGGCCCTCATTGCTATACCCGTTTATGCCACACCCATGGTCGCCATGGTTCAGTTGGCCTCGATGTTCCAGCATGGAAATTCCATCGCTGCCGCATTTACGCTTTTGGTGTTGGGGACCGGTCTCAACCTTGGAATGCTGTGGTGGATCGCGCGACAATATGGCGTGAAGAAGATGTTGAGTTGGGTGGGTATGTTGGTCGCTTTC
>JAFLCP010000139.1 GCA_017303505.1 Planctomycetota bacterium
GGTCCGCGCCGCCGGACTCGTCAGCGCGTTGGACTCATCCGTTCGCCACATCATCGCGATGAGAGGAGATGCCGCACTCGTTTAACCCGTATGCCGAAGGCTAGGTCCGCGCCATTGGACTCGTCAGCGCGTGGGACTCATCCGTTAGACACATCGTCGTGATGAGTGGTACCGCACAAGTTTAGACTGAGAGCAGAGCTATCCGACGCACCCACCAACGCGTCAGACGAATCCGACGACGAATCCGACGGCGCGGACCTAGCCTTCGGCATACGGGTTAAACGACAAACTCACCGCAATGTCTGTCCTGGCATGCTCTCCTGTTCTACTCTCTCCCATCTACTCTCTCGCGCAGCGCGGCGTACGGGTTAAACGACCCAACCAGACCAAAAGTCTGTCCTGACATGCTCTCCTGTTCTCCTCTCTCCCATCTCCTCTCTCGCGCAGCGCACCCCCTTAAAGGTATTAATTTTTTGCCCCCCATCGAATGGACCCTCACTTTTATTTTGAGGAAAATCGATGGGGAATCTTCACATTATTTTGACTCAAGCCAGTACCAGTTGTAGCTTGCCCGCCATCTCATGCTTGACCTCTTGTCGCCTCTCCTCTGGTCGGACACTCGCTACTATGTTTTCGCGCAAGTCCTCCACACCCTCCCACGAAAAACGCCAACGCTTTCGCACCGCTTTGCTCGAAACACTCGAAACGCGGCTCCTCATGGACGCTTCTCAAGAGCAATTGGTCAATACGCTCATACCCCGCCTGCAATCTAGCGACCAGCAATCGACAGCTCTAGCGGTCAATGCCCAAGGCGATCGAGTCATTGTTTACGCTGGCTATCGCGACGACGATCCCGACGGAGTCTTCTATCGCCAATATCCTCATAACGAACCACCACGCGATGTGCTGCTTGCTAATGTCGAACGACGACAAGAACAATCGACACCCTCAGTTGTCGTCGCCGACAGTGGCAACTTCGCGATCGTCTGGCAAGGTCGTGGACGAGATGAAATCGCCGGCCTTCGCGATACCTTCGGCGTCTTTCTGCGTTGGTTCAATTCACAAGGACAACCACTCAGCGGCGAAGTCATTGTCAATCAACAGATCGAAGGAGTTCAAGAACATGCCGACCTCACCCTCATGCCCGACGGTTCGCTCGTCGTCGTGTGGGCGGGGGCGAGTCGCGAAGATGCCTCCGGGGTTTATGCCCGCCGCTTTTCTAAAACGGGTCAACCGCTCGGCCCGCAAGTATTGCTGCATACACCCGATGCCGTTCGCCATGATTTTCCCAGTGTCGATGTCGCTCAAGATGGCTCGATCTATGTCACTTGGAGTCGCCGCACCGGAGGCGATTCCGCTTGGGATATCTTCGTGCGTAAACTCAATTCGCAGTTGCAACCGCTCAGTGAGCCGTTGCTCATCGGTGCCTCAGCCCAACATCCTGAACTCGCCGGCACACAAGTGCGGTCGCGCATCGCCACACTTCCCAACGGTGAATCCATCGTCACTTGGTCCGCGTTTGATCCCGCCCAACAACAATGGAACATCGCTGCCCAAAGACTCTCAGCTGCAGGAACATTGATCGGCGAACCGTTTCGCGTAAATCGTCAAAGCGGTGGCGTGCAGAAAGATCCCGACATAGCCGTATCCAGCGATGGACGGTTTGTGATCAGTTGGACGCGTGGGCTCTGGAACGGCAGCGGTTGGGAAGTGGTCGCTTCGGTCTTTGATCCAGCGGGCACCGCGATCGAAGATGAATTGCCCGTGCATACCATCACACTCGGTTATGCTTCAGGGCATCAACAATTCTCTGCCGTTGTGTGGGGACAAGGTGCCGATCCAACGTTTGCGTGGAGCGGGCGTGGTGAAAATGATCGAGGTGGTGTGTGGACCAGTGGCCCCGAACTGCAATCACGTCCGCGCATTCAAGCGATCCCATCACAAACGATTCGCGAAGAAGAGCTGTTATCGATCCCGCTGGAAATTATACCTGCCTATGAAGGTCAAGTGGTTCAGTTGGGACTCGATCCTAATGATGCTCCGTTTGGAGCGACCATCGATCCGCTGCGAAAATTGTTTTTATATCGGCCGACCGAAGCGGATGGACCGGGCGTCTATTCGGTGACGCTGTTGGCGCACGACGTCTTGCGTCCCGATTTGCCGACCCGACTCACCTTTGAGATTAACGTTCTCGAAGTCAATCGAGCCCCAACGCTCATCGCGCCGACGCGTGTGAGCGTTGCTGAAGAGAGTCAACTTCAATTCCAAATTACGGCCACCGATCCCGACATTCCGCAACAATCGTTGACTTATTTTTTGGATCCCAGCACAACACCCGTCGGCATGACGATCGATCCGCAGCGCGGGATCATTCAGTGGCTCCCTGATGAATCAATCGGTCCTGCAATAATCGACATCGTGGTAGGCGTCCGCGATTCGGGCTCACCCAACTTAACAGCTACGAAAACGGTGACGATTGAAGTGCGTGAGGTCAATCGACCACCGCAGCTTCATCCATTGTTCGACGTGACCTTAGCGTTGAATGAGTCGTTGACGAACGTCGTAGCTCGCGCGACCGATCCCGATCGCCCCAATAATGCGCTCCGTTATCGGCTCGTTGAGGCTCCGGCTGGTATGACGATCGATGCGCAGAGCGGTGTGATCACCTATCAGGCCCAAACGGCGGGTGTATTTCCAGTAACTGTGGAAGTATTTGATGACGGCAGCCCATCGCTGACCGATCGCACCAGTTTTCGGGTGTTGGTATCACAGCTGCAAGATCGCGCCCCGACCTTTGATCCCGCCCCCAGCAACCAAGTGCTTACCGAAGAAGTGACGTGGTCGTATTCATTGCCAGGTACCCCAAGATATCCAGGTCAAGCGCTCGGTTATCGAGCTTTACAAACTTTACCGACGGGCATGACCTTATCAGCGAGCGGGCTTCTGACATGGACACCGACCGAACAACAAGGTCCGCAGCTCTACACATTGGCAGTAGAAGTTTTCGATATCAACGAGCCTGCTCAAGCGGCTCAGGCGTCGTTTGAACTTCAAGTGTTGGAAGCGAACCGCCCACCGGTGTGGGACGATCCTGGCCCACAAGTGATCGATGAGGAAGTGTTATGGTCGAAAACATTTTTTGCCACCGATCCTGATTGGCCAGCGAATTCGTTGACTTATCGAGCGGTATCGTTGCCGGCTGGGGCGGTGTGGGACGCAGCGACTCACTCCGTGCGCTGGCAACCGACGGAAGAGCAGGGGAGTGGCGAATATGAATTAATTTTGGAAGTGACCGATAATGGATCGCCAGCCCTGAGCCGACAGTTAACGGTGCCGATTACGGTGCGTGAAGTGAACGTAGCCCCGCGACTGGAGCCGATTTCGGATCGAGTCATTTCGCCGGGCGATATGTTGGTTCTTTCACTGCGTGCCACCGATCGCGACGTACCCGTCAATACGCTGTCCTACTCGTTGGTAGGCAATGTACCCTCCGGTTTGACCTTGGATTCCAACACGGGTCGTTTGCAATGGTCAACGCAAGCCAACACGCCGCTGGGTATTTATCCGATTACGGTCGAGGTGCGTGATTCGGGCGCGCCACAATTATCGGATCGCGCGACGTTCCTGATTGAAGTTGCCCCTGCTTGGGTTGTTTTGCAGGAGGGGGCACGCCTCTCGACGGCATATATTTCGGATCATGAATTACCAACGGCCACAGAAGCCTTAGAAATTTCATTTCGTCAATTACAATTTGATGCAACCGACACGCGTATCATGCGCGATGCATTTGAGATCGCCTTGGTCGATATGCAAGATCGACCTTTAGTGGGTATTACGGCGATCAGTCGCGACGCCTTCTTCAACATCTCCGAAGGGGGCTTGGTCAGCACAGGTCCAGGGGTGATTTATGATCTAGCGGCTGGCACGGTAACGGTGGATGTACAACATCTACCTGCTGGGACGCCGTTTCGCTTGATTCGACGGTTGGTGGGGAACGATGCCGATCAAAAGTCGCGGGTCGAAATCCGCGCAACGCCAAAGTATCTGTCGAGCAGCCCGGTTCCTTACGGTCGCTTATCAAGCACCGGCTTTGACTATGCAGTGCCAACTTGGGGTAGCCCAGTGACTTGGTCGAATATGGGTTGGCTCCCGGAGGGTATAACACTCCAGCATTTTAACACTTGGTTTGATGAAGACACAAACCGAATCTATTCGCGAATTGAGCTCACCAACACCACTTCTGTTCCATTAGGGGGTCCGATCCTATTGGTAGCTGGGGGCTTAGATGATCCGTCGGTAAGTGCGGTGGACTATCACGGCGTTATCCCTGCGGTTTCGCGTGAGCAAGCAACGTGGCCTGTTTCATTAACGGGTAGTTTTTATTGGGACATCACCAGCGGTTTGCCGGATGGAACATTGCAGCCCGGTGCAGCTAGAACACTTGATCTCGCCTTTGAAGCGCCGAATCGTGAACGATTCTTGTTTGAGACGAGTGTATTGGCCCCCATCAATCAAGCTCCACAGATAGTCTCATCACCCACGTTGCGAGCACGTCCGAACGCGTCCTACACCTACCAAATCGAGGCGAACGATTTAGAAGGCGATACGCTGACGTATCATTTGATTGATGCACCGAGCAATATGAATTTGGACGTAACAACGGGCGTGTTAACCTGGACGACACCGAATCTTACATCAACTGTTTTCGTACGAGTGGAAGTACGTGATGTGCGCGGGGGATCGTCACAGCAGAGTTTTTCCTTAGAAGTTTCAGCTCAGTCTGGTTCACCGCCTGTGATTTCGTCGGTACCAGTGGTCGATGCTTATGTGGGTGAAACGTACCGTTATGTGGGCATAGCGCAGGATGCCGATCAAGATCCGCTGGTCTATCAACGTTTGAACAGCCCCTCTTCGATGACGGCCGTCTCTGGGGCAGAAGGCTTTACTTTTGCTTGGACGCCGACGGCAGCAGATGTCGGTCGTGAGCATGTGGTTACATGGACGGTAACCGACAATCGCAATGGTTCGAGCGAGCAGAGTTTTGTGATTGTAGTGCATCCGAACCCGCGCAACGCACCGCCGCTGTTTGTGAGTACACCACCGACAGAGTTCAAAATCCCACGATTTGAATTGAGCGATACGGTTGGAGAAGTATCGCCGCGAACCTTGGAAGAATATCTGATTCGCGACGAGACGGTAACCAGACAGCTAACGTTGCAATGGAACTCGGAAACAAGTCCGCGAACAGCCGATTTGATTTTTGTCGTCGACGAAAGCGGCTCGATGCAAGAGCAAACTTGGTTGCGCGACATGATCAGCGGTATCGACAACGGCTTGCGCGGCATTGGGGTTTATGACAACCGCTATGCGATGGTGGGTTATGGGGGTGACAATCCCGAGCCTCGTTCGTTACTGGCGGATGGTGACGCAGAGATCATGATCCATTCACCGCGCGGTGAGTTGATTTATGAAGGTTGGTTATCTACCGCTCGCACGTCTACAGCTCTGTTTGCCCATGAAGCAGGTGAGTACACCGTCACTGTACGCAAAAATTCATTAAAGGGTCCTGGCTACACGAACAGTCCATGGCAACTGCCGTTTGATGTAGAGCGAACGCGGCCGGCGAGCAGCGGCAATGTCTCTGGTATGCAGCGTTATCAGGGGAGCGTGGGGGCGACAGGTACCACGATTGAATGGAATGCTGTGGCGGGGCGACCGTTTCTGATTCATGCATTTTCGGGTGAAGGAATAGTTGCAACACTCATCGATCCCAGTGGCCGACGGATTGAAGTGGGGGATTCCTTATCAGGTTGGCACACATTTCACACACCGACCGACACAGGCGGATACCGTTTGCAATTAGCTGCGACATCTACAGCAAGCTACGACTTACAAGTCTTCGACATCACCAACTCAGGTAGCTCTATCGAAGCAGGAACGCGAGTCGCCGGTAGCTTCACAAGCTCGAGCGATGTGCGATTGTTTTCGTTTGATGCTACAGCTGCATCTGCCTGGATTGTCGATCATTATCGCTGGTTTGAGAGCTCTACAGGGCAAGGCCGTCATCCGGAAACTCGTGTTGAGATCGTTAGTCCAACAGGCCACCTTGTCACCCCCACCTTTTTGCAGAATGCGAGTTTGCGTCAGCGCTATCAGGGCTTAATGTCGACCGGTGATGACGGAGTGTTTTCTCTGCCGTTTCAGGGCAAATACACACTCGTCATCCGGCCCGGTTCTGAGATCATGGATTATGCTTTTCAATTGCACGATGGCTCTCAATCTCAAACGCCCGTGCAAGTGAACACGGCTTATCCATTGAATTTAGTGTCTGATGGAACTCATCGCCGCGTTGAGTTTCAAGCGATCGCCAATCATCGTTACCAATTTGAGTCCACACACAGCGGAACCGTGGGAATCGATGTGCTCGATGCACAGGGGCACTTCATTGTCAGCGGAACAGCAGGCGATCTATGGGATTGGACCGCGCCTGTTTCTGGCACCTATGAAGTTGTTTTGAGTCGCCTCGAAAGTCCCTATTTCCTGGTGCCCGATATCGGTTGGTTGATTCGTGATTTGGGTGCGAACTCCGTACCACCCGCCGGAGACACGCGGATCGATTATGGGCAAAGCGTTGCCGATACGATCGGATCGATTACAGAACGTGACTCGTTTGTGTTATCAGCCAAAGCAGGCGATATGTGGCAAATTGACGTAACGGCTGCGGCCTCAAGTCAATTGCGCATGCGGTTGAAAACCGCTGCAGGCGGAATTCTCTGGGATAGTCAACTCACCCTGGTCGGCGACATCTCCACAATCGGTGGCGATTCTGTGGCGATCGATGTCGAACATCGAATAACCCGCATTCCTGCAACGGGTGACTACGTGCTAGAAGTGTACAGCGAGATGTCGGGCAACTATGAATTTGAAGTTACCAACCTGTTGCAAAAGTCGGCAACAGATCTAACGAATACCTGGACTGCAAACATCGGCGAAAGTTATGAACTATCAACCTACCGCTTCTCAGTAACAGCAGGAGAGCAACTTACATTTCGTGACAAAGATTGGTTATCGCCACATCAGGCGAGCAACTTGGCCCGTTCATTGAAAGCGAGCGGAGAGATCGAGGATGGCTATGATGCGATCGTTTACGCTTTGGAAAACAATCGCTTCCGTGATTTGTCGAGCCGTCAACTGGTGCTGATCACCGACGAAGATCGAGATGCTATCGATGCAAGTCTGCGTGCGAGTGGACTGTTGCAACGATTGCAGCAGGCTGATGTAACACTTCATATCCTAGCCAATTCGATCTTGCGCAAAGAAAATGGTGCTAGTCTCTTGGGCTTGGCGTACGATGGTAAACAGTACGTTGCTACCGCCGCCACAACCAACGGTGGCTTTGAGCAAGCGGTTGAACAGAATCCCGTCATTTCAGACCGCACCGGGAACACCAAAGGAGATTACTTCGGACTGATTGATCAAGGGAGTGGCTTTTATTGGGATATCATGTCACTGAGGCAAGGAACCTCAGACGTCCGCAGCTCTTTTAGTGCCGCGTTTGCCCATCATTTGATTGGCGATGTAGATCGCGATACACAACTCGAACTTATCAGCAGTCTCCCTGACCTAGTATCGACGATTGGCAGTCCGAGCTGGTCCACTGCTGGCGTTACCTTTCCAGTCACATTTCGAGGCGATGGTGACGCTCACAAATTTGAAATGCAATTTCTAACGGATGACGCTCAGCGAGTGCTGTTGGGTGTGGTTCCGGTAGGTTTGGGAACCGCCTATCGATATGACTATATCGCTGTCGATCCCGATCGTGATCCGCTTCGCTATCGACTCACGTCAACACCGTCAGACGCGAACCTCGTCGACAGCGGCGACTTTCATTATCAAGGAGGTACTTTAGCTTGGCGCACCAAGGTTCCAGGCGATTACGCGTTCACCTTGGAGACTATGGATCCGTTTGGTCAAAAAGATCTGCAAACTTGGCAGGTGTCCGTTCGCGATATTGGCTTTGGCAATCACGATCCAACTATTGAGCCTATTGCCACGCGCACGATAGAGGTGGATAATCCTATTCAAGTTCAAGTAAACGCTGATGATATCGATCGCGACGGATTAACCTATCAATTGCAACTCGATCCGGATACAGGCAAACTACCGCCTGTAGGAATGAGTATCGATCCCGAGTCGGGCTTGATCACCTGGCGGCCCAATCGATCTCAAAAGGGGAACCATCCGATTGCGGTGCGAGTTGTCGACGGTCACGGTGGTAAGGCAACAGTGCGTTTTCAACTGCGGGTCATCGATCCGGCACCACTCTTCAATGATGGCCCAATTTTTGTATCGACTCCACCAACGTATGCAGTCGTGGGCGAACGTTTTCAATATCCGATCGATGTGCTTGATCCAAATGGCGATCGTGTTTCATTGCAACTGCTGTTGGCCCCTGAGCGCATGGTATTAGATGCTGAAAATGGTCGTTTGGTTTGGCAACCACGCGAAGCTGACATCGGCACTCATTCCATCGTGATCCGGGCGGCAGATATGTGGGGAGCGGTTCAGTTGCATGAATTTTCGTTGCATACCATACGATCCAATGAACCTCCTCAGTTTCATTCGCTCCCCGTGCTGCGAACACGAACCGGCGAAGCTTGGAGTTATTCGATCGATGTACGCGACGCAAATGGCGATCGCCCCGTCCTACGTTGGGACAGTGACGAAAGCCCCTACGGCGCTGTCCTGAATAATGAAACTAGAACGCTAACATTTACTCCACCAAGCCACGGCTTGTATACATTCACCATAGTTGCAGACGATTATCGTGGTGGTGTGAACAAGCAACAGATCTTGCTCGAAGCCACAGATCGAGACACCGCTCCCTTGATTACTTCGACACTACCCACACATGCGGTCGTGGGAGAGTGGTTAGAAACGACAATTCTTGTTCAAGATCACGACCTCGACGAGAAACTGCGGGTAAGAATTGATTCTAACTCTTCTTTACGTGATGCCTCTTTGATGGAGCAAGCCCCACCCACGGGATCTCCAACTGGAACACGAGCATGGCAAATGCGGTGGCGCCCTATCGGAACAGGATTGCATCATGCGCAGCTTGTCGTCGAAGATGAAAGCGGTCTGCAAGCGAAACAAAATTTTTCTTTGATAGTCTTTGACCCAACAACAAGCAATCAAAGTCCCATCATTCGAAGTGCAGCACCTGCACCGGCAGTTCGCGATATAGCGTGGTCGTATTCCGTCGAGGCATTGGACCGAGAAGGCGATGCACTCAACTTCAGTTTGGATTCAGCTTCATTGTCACGAGGGATGACAATCGATTCGAGTGGCACTGTCCAATGGACTCCTGTTACCTCCGGCGAGTTTCGTACTAAGGTCACAGTGCGCGATGCGGGGGGGCGTGCAACGCTTCACGAGTTCGTTTTGCCTGTGCTGAGCAACGCCCCTCCACGAATTGTTTCCACAGCCGAAAGCTCTGTCGTCGTGGGAACCCAATGGCAGTATGATGTCCACGGCATCGACCCTAACCCGAGCGATTCGGTGGCGATTTCCCTGGTTTCCGGGCCAATTGGTATGACTTTTGCGTCCCCTGGGAAGCTCCGCTGGACACCTAGTGAGCCTGAAACGTTCACTGTAACCGTGGCGGCAACGGATAGCGCTGGTGCGACTAGTTATCAAACTTTCGACGTAACCGCGAGAAAAACGACCAACGGTACTCCAGCGATCACCAATGCCCCCCGGCCGATCTTACAGGTAGACACCCTCTATCAATGGCGCGTCGAAGCTGTGGACCCAGAGCGCGATCCTCTGGGTTATAAGCTGCTCGAAGGACCAGCTGGCCTATCACTATCGACCGATGGTTTTGTGCGCTGGCGTCCTACCCAGTCGCAACTTACCGTTGCTTCAGCACCTCATCGAATTCGCGTACAGGTCAGCGACAAATTAGGTGCGTCGAGTGAATCAAGCTGGAATATACATGTGGTGGCTTCTGCGGCGAATACGCCACCTAAATTCTTAGAACCGAAAGAGATCTTCGCTCTTGCCAATCGCGGACTCAGCACACAACTCGAGGCAACCGATTCTGAAAATGATTCCCTATACTGGCAGCTTTTGGACGGACCTCGCGGAATAGAGCTTGACTCATGGACTGGAGAACTAAGCTGGGAACCCACGGCGGCGGACGTCGGAAGGCACTCCATCAAGGTGCTCATTAGCGATTTGAACGGAGGTACAGAACGAGTCTCAATCCCTGTGGTCGTTCGGGGCTCGAATACACCACCTCGTCTACAAGGTACACCGGATACGCTTCATCGACGTGACACAGAGTACCGGGCTAGATTTACAGGTACTGACATCGACGGCGATCAAGTCGTTTTCACACTTCTACAAGCTCCGACGATCGGCAATCCGACCTTAGATCCCATCAGCGGTCTCTTGACTTGGCTGCCGAAGCAAAATGGCACTTACTCATTCACAATTGCCGCGACAGATTCCTTCCAAGGCCGTAGTACCCTGAACTTTCAAGTGGTCGTAGACGATCGAGGCATAAATCGGGCTCCAACATTCACTTCACCTTCATTGGGTGTCGCAGAGCGAGGAACAACCTATTCACGAAATGTCCTCGCCATAGACCCTGAAAACGATGCGCTCACCTACGCTCTGGTCCGTGGCCCCAACGGAATGACGATTTCCTCAAGCGGTAAAATCCAATGGAATGTGCCTTTACAACACGCAGCTTCTGAAGAAACCATCGAAGTAAAAGCCACCGATGCCTGGGGGGCCGCAGGATCAGTGACTCTGAAACTTCCGGTGAAAGCTACCAATCGACCACCGGTATTTACATCATCACCGCAAACCCAAATTACGTTGGGCCAGCAATACGTCTACAACATAAACGCGCAAGATGCAGATAACGATGATTTGACTTTCGCATTAGTTCAGGGACCAAACAATGCTCAATTTGATGCGCGGACAAATACACTGTATTGGAGCACCGATACGTTAAGTGCGGGAAGTTATGCATTCGAAGTAAGCCTCAGCGATGAGCGAGTCGCGACACATGTTAAGCAGACGTGGAATGTACAAGTTATTGCGGACGAGGAAGCACCAATCCTGCAGGTTAATTTGCCTAGAAATTATGGAGATTCCGGACAATTACTTTCATTTACCGCCACCGCCAAAGACAACGTGCGAGTGAAGTCCTTAACCGCAGAATTCGTCGGCCACCAAGTATCTCTATCTCGAACGGGCGCAGGGTATATAACACTCCCCAACCCTGGCACTTATACCTTGAGAACGCGCGCCACAGACGATGCGGGGAATGAAACCGTCATAGACAAAACGATTACGGTGCGTGATCCAGCTGATAAACCACCTAAGCTGCGTTGGAATACGCCCGATGACGAGGCGGTGATCACCTCGCCTGTTGAGCTCAATGCGAATATTGCTGATCCAGAGAATGGCTTACGCGAGATCCGCGTGTGGCTGGTTTCGCCGACAAGTGACTTTGAAAGAAGACTTCTATTTGAAAAAACGTCGACGAGCGCCCTGGCTAATAGCCCTACCTGGAGCATTGGCACCTTCGATCCGACGATGCTTGCCAATGGTGAATATATCCTGCTCCTGGAAGCGGAAGACTCAAACTTCAATTTATCGACTTCGCAACGAAGGGTCCATATCGCAGGAGGAGTGAAACTCGGAACGTATCAAATGAAGGCCATAGATTTGAGTATTCCCATTGGGGCTGCGAGCCTTACGATTTCTCGGGTCTATGACAGCCAGCGGGCTGAAAAAGTGGGAAGTTTCGGTCGCGGATGGGAATTGGAAATTGAAAAGAGCACGCTGACCGTTGATAGTTCCACGCTGGGTGAAATCGGCTCGGGACGTTACGCCGCCTTCATCGACGGAACAAAAGTCACCATTCAGTTACCCAGTGGCCAGACTGAAACGCATCTGTTCGCACCGTTGCCGGGCACGATAGTCGCAGGCGAAGTCATCGATTGGATCCCAGCCTTCAAAGCGCCCATCAACTCGAAAGTAAAGCTGCTGCCGCCCCCGGCCACTTTGTTGCGTGTGGGTCAGACCTATCAAACTGTGGCTGGTACAACTTACTCGCCCTACGATCCGACGATTGGGAATTACTTTGATGTTGAATATGAGGATAGAACTCGAACCCGTTTGAACGCATCTTCGGGCGAACTGGTAAAGATTTTTACTTTTGATGGCGCAGAGATAGCTGTTGCTGACAACGGCCTGACCTCCACGCGAGGAAAATCTATTGTCATCGAGCGCGACTATCTGAATCGCATTGTTGCCGTCCATGATCCGAAAGGGGATGTGTTTACCTATGAATACGATGCCATGGGGCGCCTTGCCGCTACTGTAGATCGAAGTCAAAACCGTCTACCACTTCAGGACCGCAAGAAGACTACCTACCAATTCGACGAAGCCAACCCCTGGTTGGTAAAATCTGCCGTTAGCCCAGATGGACGGACATCGTTTGTCCACGAGTACAACGAGGAAGGACGCTTAACTCGATCCCTTAACGCAGTGGGGCAGGGGATTATCAATGAGTTTGATGCCGGGGCACTGAAAATGACGCTTGGCGATCATCTGCAAGCCCGTGCGACTCTCCTCATGGACAATACTGGTCGGCCCATAACGGTGGTGGGCGAACGAGGTAACCGCACAGAACTCGGCTACAACGAATTAGGCTTACCTGCCTACATGACATCCATCATCGTTGACAATGCAAACCAGTCCGTCGACGAACGAAATACATTCAGTCTACAATTTGATGAATACGCGCGTCCCACGAGTAGAACCGATGCGGCGGGCAATACGACACGCTACTACTATGATCCCAATAGCGGCAAGCTAACCGCTAGTATTGATGCTTTGGGAAACACGCAAAAGTATGGCTACAACGATTTGGGAATGCAAATCGATACCGAGGACCCTCAGAAGAAGGCTCTTCGCGAAGTAACCGATGACTTGGGACGTGTGATTGCCAAGTACGCTGTGGATCGATCTGAAGGTGCGGTGGGAATCTGTAGTACTGGAGATGTTTCAAAATCCGTCTGCTATCCAGAAGAACTGGTTACCGAAAATTGGATGGGTGAACATGGTTTACTCGTACAACAACTCGATGAATCAGAAGTTGTCAATCATTTTGAATACAACACCAACAACCGCATCTCTAAGCAATGGTTCGAAACGCGCGAGGACGGCGAAACGTTTCAAAATGTCCGTGAGTTCATTTACGATGCGAACGATACTCTGATTCGCGAGTTGCAATATCAGTTGTTACCAGATGGAACCACGCGTTACGAGACTGCTTCGAGAACATTGCATGACGCTGCGGGACGCGCCGTCGTGGAGATCAACCATACCAACGAAAGACTCGAAAGCGTCTATGATGCAGCAGGGCGAGAAATACAGCAACGCCTCACAGATCAAGCGGGAGTCGTATATAACACTTATACTGTCTACGATTCTTTGGGACGAGTTCTCCTGCAGACGGAAGCAGTGCCAGAAGGTCAGGATATCCTTTTTGGAGAAAGACGGCACTACGATTCGCATGGAAAGATGCTGCGCAGCGATCGTGTCTATCGGCCAATCGTAGAACTGGTCGGCGTCGCTCCCTTCCAAGAAACACGACTTGTATCTTTTGGTGAAGTACAGCTTGGCGCAACTGCAGTAGCTGACGCGCGAGACTTTCCTAATGCGATTGTGGATGGCGATGGACGCATGAACCAGCGAATGCGCAACACGCACGGAAACACTGTAGAACGCAGAACTGTGGTTTACGACGAGAATCGGCAACCCATGATAAGTATCAGTCGGACGGTGTTTGATGAACATGGTCGCGCCATCGCGTCAACCGATGAGTTTCGACCTGGGCAGACCACTGGGATTACGGGGACTCGGTTCTTTTATAACGCCGCGGGAGAAAAAATCCGTAGCGAGTATGTCACGGGCATAAAGATCTCGGTACAAGCCCTGCCCGATGGAACTTATCAGTCAACCCTGGACAATCCGGGTGAGCTAATCGATCGCGACTTCCTGCAAATGGATGATGCAGGGCGACTGCGGCATCAACAATCAGAAACCGGTGAACATTCAAAATTGCGGTACAATCCCCAGGGAAAAACCGTCGAAGTGTTGCAGTACTCTCCGTTTGATGAAACATTGCAGGATGTGACGCGAAGTTACTACGATGCAGCTCAGAGGTTGTCTGTAACTTCCGCCCCATCGCTCACGAATCTTGATGGACCTGCCGATGCCACCTTCGTTTACACGGATGCTCAGGGCAACACGCTGCGTAGGGAGCAGCGGTCCGGCGTGGTGATCCTGATCAAAGCCGTTGAGCACGGTCGATATGAATCCGAACTTGTCAATGAAGGGACACTCATTCATTCGCAGTCGACCATTTATGACAGCCGTGGTCAGGTCGTGCGAGAAGAAGATTCGGACCTGGGAGTCAGCGAGACGATCTACGATGACCAAGGAAACAGCATAGCAGACATATCGCCCGTGGTTTGGGACGCTGAGATTGGCAGCTATATCCGCATTCGCTCCGAGCGTGAGTACAGTTCGGGACGAGTTGTCATGGAACGTACAGGGATTCGACAATATCCCGATGGCCATCGCGACTATAGTTCTGCGATTGAAGTCCGCTACATTCACGATCTCGGAGGACAGGTCCTTAAAACGCTTTTCGTCGATGGAACTTTCACCGAGACGATCTATAACGAAGGTCGACTTGCCATAGCCCAAATCGACCGCGCAGGTCTGCGTACCGACTTTGAATATGACAAGATGAATCGACTGTCAGCCGTACTTCAGCCCACAATCCAAGACACGGTTCCTTATCGATTGCGAACGGAGGTGCAATATGATGACTTAGGTAATCAAACACAGATCCGCACAGGAATCATTCAATATCTCGATGGCCGAATCGATCGTAGCCAAATGCGGGTTCGAGCTGAAAAATTTGATGTAAGGAATCGCTACATTGGCCAAAGCCGATCTGGAGCCGTTTCGGAAAGTCGTTACTACGACGCAACAGGGCGTATCAAGAATATCGATAATGCTCAAGGTGTTCGAGTCACTTATGGCTGGGACATCGAAGACTTGGAACTCAACAAGACAGTCAAGTATTACAACTTGAGTTCCGATCCGATTGACGCTGCTCCGCGAGAAACGGTCGTAGAGCAATCTTGGTCGGGCGACTATTCCATTCATTATGCCGAAGGAACGACCACAAGTCGTACGAACGAGAAAAATCAGGAAATCGAGAAGATCACTCCGAGCGGCAGACTAACGTACGCCTACGACGACGCAGGTCGCCTAACTGATATAACTTCCTGTAGGACTTCTACGCCAACCCTACCAGAATCGAAGTGGAACTATACCTACGATGCCACGGGGCGATTGGCAACCGTTTCGCTTTCAATGCGTGATGGGGTACAATTGACGGAAGCGGAAACGTATCACTACCGTTACGATGTGTTTTCGCGAGTCTATGAAACTGAATATGCTGATGGCACTATTATGCGACGACAGTTCAATCAGTTCGGTCGCTTAGTCGGCATGACCTACTGGGCCGGAGATGATACACCAGATACCTTGCTGGACAACTCTAAGCTAATGGAGTTTCGATATCAGTTCGATTTGAATGGAAACCGGACCAGCACTGAAGAACTGTATTGGGACCCGACCGATGATACGTTGTATCAACGGCGGCTGATCAGTTTTCAATATGATGCAGTCGGAAGATTGATTGCAGAAAACCGCGACGACAACGGGGTTCGAATAGCGACAAAGTATCGTTATGACGCGGCGAGCAACCGTATCGGTATGGACCAGGACATGAACGGCGATGGCACGATCGACATCGTCACTGGCTATCTCTTTGACTTACAGGACCGCCTGCGAAGCACCACAGTTACGATTGGTTCCGACAGCCTTACGACCACGTATTTTTACGGACCAGATGGAACCGACTTCCTGAACAGTGGATACGAAACTCGCGAGGATTTGACGGATCGTGTTCTGGAACAGGTGGCTTACGAATACGATTTGATGGGCTTCCTAGAGAGCGTCGATCGAACCAACTATGGCGAAAAAACGGAACGCAGCTTAGAAGAGTTTACGAACGATCCGAATGGTGAGAGATTAACGCGACGCGAGCGCAGTTGGGAGAACGGTCTACTTCAGCGAGATGACTCTTGGTTGGAAATCTACGACAGCCAGAATCCTACAGGTCATTCGCAACTGCTAGAGTTGCGACGTGCAGATACCGGGGAGGTGGAGCGAATTACCGTTGCAGGCCGAACGCTTTTGGGTGAAGGTGTCGCGGACGAAGCCATTCGATCTTATCTTTCGGACGGATTAGGTTCGGTGCGTCGCTGGGGAGGTGATTGGACGGAGGCGATCGATCAGAACTATGACTCGTTTGGAGTAAAGGCAGAGAGCACGACGACAAGCCTCCAACCTCTTCATGGTTATACGGGTGAGTTATCGATCAGCGACGGCGGTTTGGTTCATCTGCGCAAGCGTACGTACGATCCGACGATGGGTCGCTTTATCCAACCCGACACCTTCGACGGTTTGGTCACCGACCCTGCGACCCTTAACCGCTACACGTACGCCGCCAACAACCCGCTAAAGTTCCGCGACCCCAGCGGAAATGTGTTCGTGTTCTTTGACGGGACATGGAACCATGATGATGCCAGCAAACTGAAGCCGGGTTCAAGTTTTACGAATATTGTGAGAATGAGAGATGCGTATCGCAATAGTCAAGGTGATGACTTTATCTATCAAAGAGGAATAGGAAACATAGTGGATAGCAGTTATTTTGAGCACATTTTCGGAGGTGCCACCGGCTACGGCATGCTCGATATTGCCTACGACGCACTCGATGGACTCAAAAAGGATTATGCCAGCGCAGACAAGATTTATCTCTCTGGATTTAGTCGAGGGGCTGCAACCGCTTTAGTATTCTCGCAAATTGTCCAACGAGAATTGCCGTTCGCACAAATTCCTGAGATATTTCTCTACGATACGGTAGCTTCAACTGGAATTCCCGGAAATGGAATCAATTTCGGTGTACCAGCGTACGCAGCATCCAACGTACGACATGCTTCAAATGCGATTTCGTATCAGGAAGACCGTTCGAATTTTCCCGTCTCAAACATTTACGGAAGGTCAAATAGGGTTACGCAGAAGGCCTTTTGGGGCATGCACGGTGACGTTGGTGGTGGATACGCATCGGGACAAGCGCTGTCGTATCATACGCTGTGGTGGATGTCAAAGCGAGTCATTAATCACATAGCGACATTCGAAAACAGTGGTAAAGAATGTGCGAGTTGCGGTCGGGAATCGAGCCACTATCCTCATCCCAAATGGAGTTACGTATGGAATTTAGGAAGAACACTAGGCGAATTGGCTCGTCCCACTACGGAACATCCAATGCTTGGAACGCTCGCTATGGCGTTTTTCTATAGCGACATCGACTTCAAAACAGTAGGCGCGGAAATCGTAGGAGCGACGACTGTTATGCTCGCGTACGTTCCACTTTACATAGCATTTACCGACTTCTATGCATACTCAATGGCCTTCCTTGGAAGCGCTTTTGGCCCATGGGGAACGTACATTGGAACCGGTGCGGGAGCAGTGTATAGAATTACGAGCTATGCCTCACTCCATCTATCTCTCCTTCAATACGTCCTCAATAAACTCTACAAATGAAACTCCTAAGTCTAGTCATTGCCCTCCTTGGCCTTCTAACCGCGATTGGATGCCGCTACGAAGTGCCGACTAAAGTTTCACCCATGAACAATTCCGGTAAATTTGTAACCGGGACGATGGTCGTTGGCGAAGAGAGCATTCCATTTGCGAGCTTATCCATTCACATTGGCGCTCAAAAAATACGCGCGGGCGACCTAGTCGAGGCGAACCTCATCAATGTTTGGTCCGATGAACATTTCCACCTGACCAACAGAGTGCCAGTCTGCCCAACAGATGATCCGTACGCAACCTTAATTGTTGAACTCGATAAAGCTCAAAACTTGAACCTTTAC
The DNA here is from genome assembly GCA_017303505.1 of Planctomycetota bacterium. Taxonomy (GTDB): domain Bacteria; phylum Planctomycetota; class Planctomycetia; order Pirellulales; family Pirellulaceae; genus JAFLCP01. The sequence continues at coordinate 18,108 of JAFLCP010000139.1, forward strand.
TGGAAAACGGAGGTGGGGAGTCTCAAGGACATTTACCTGGAACAGTACTACCGCAACTTTAAGTGCTTACCCATCGTCGTAGCGAACCATGGCCCGAGGAAAGACTATGTCATTCGATGGAAACAAGGCCCACAGGCGCAAGCGTTTTTGTATACGGATCATGACTCAAACCAGGACCGTCTCTACTATGGCTTTGTGCATCAAGACGAGACCCTTCCCCCAAGCTCCATCTTTGTGTCCTACATTCAGAAACCCGCCCTTGCCGCACACTGCTGCAAATTACCGACGAACCTAAGCACACTCAACAAAAATGTTTCGGCATTGTTTCTTGTTTTCGCGCAAGATGACGAAACTGCCAGGCTCTATCTACTTGAGGATACGTCAACCAACCCACGCATCATAGCAGAGGATCTTCAAGAGCAGAGAATTCAATTGCCGCTCGAACACACAGACTTTCCAACCTTCCGAATCCAAAGTGAGGTGCGTCGATACGGCTATCGCTTACCCAACATCAAGGATCTTGAATAAGGCGGCTTAGTTCTCTGATCCATAGAATAAAGAGCCGTTTCTATTGACTCCTCAAAGATTTGTCCCGTACCAATTCGCCAGAGACGAGTGCGAATACCGAGACTGACATGATATTCCGACTTATGTGGATGATCCGTGGCAATTAACGCAGGATCTGCTCGCCGAGAAGATTCCACTGCCAAGGTTCAGCTTCAAGGTACCTATCTCTGATACTTTGCGCGAAATCAGGACAGGTAACATGCGACTTCCCGATCCAGAGGGGATTGAATAAGGGAGTGCCTGCGTATCGATTGGCTTGACCGTACTAGCGTGTATGAGAGAAACCGGTTGCTATCGCTGCTTGATTTACATCTCAGCTCTAAAGGCCCTGGAGATCGCAGACATGTGGCTTTCATCGCATCGAAAATTTAATTCGAGAACATCGCTGTTTTTGGGCGTTTTGAGTCTTCTGCTTTGTTCTGTATTAGGTTGCGATTTGGGTGACGAGGCCACAGCCATCGTTTTCCTAAATCACTCGGGGCGTGAACTGGAAGGTGAGATTTGCGTTCGCGACGAAGGGACAAGTTTCACACCGTTTTCTTGCACGATCATTCCCGTCGATTTTCGAGCCGGAGATCCGGCTGAGGCTCTGCTCACCGATCGTTTCTCTTCTGAAAAGCTCCCATACAAAACTACGCTGACAAATTCCCGCTCAGCGAATGGATCAGGACACACGCTTTATGTTTGTGTCGAACCCGGGGGAATCTTGACAGCGGCATGGAGAGAAGAAAGCGACTCGACAGAAGCGATACACGTTGATGCCATGCATCGATTTCATCAAGTCCTCCCCATCGCTGTGCAACTCACCGGGACACATAGGCCTAGTATCGTTCGCGTCGTTCAACCCGCCTTTCAGTACCGCTGCACCAAGTCACCGTGCGGGACGTCCAGCTATGGTTATCTCACGACCAATAGCCAAGCAACAACTCACATCTTGATCTCGTACCATGACGACTTAGGGCCAGTAACCAAGTTCGTCCGTATTTCAGATACCAGGCTGCAAACTTGGCTGGCTGAAGGCACGCGCGGAATTTCAGTGTGGATCAACGTGTCACTAGATCGAGCGCTGGTCTATACGCTAACTGAGTCGGATCGGGACGCGTACATCCTCAGCCAAAGGGTTCTGGGGGGCGGTCTCAAAAATTTTGCCGGAACCAGTCCAACTGCCGCTAACGATTCATCCGCAAACGCCACGTGAAGAAACGAAGCGGCAGTAAGCATCAACCAGGCTACGACGCGCAGCGGCCGATTAGCCGACGGTGTTAGCCGCGGTTTTACTTCCCCAACGGTACACGCTTAACGTTCACCGCAAACCATGACTGGGGAATCATTGGGACTCGGCAGATCAACGCGATAGAAAAGGGCAGAATGTCCTAGCGTTACTGTATGCCGTGGCGTGGCGATTTCCGCGTGCAAGCGATGACGCCGGTACCGTTGGGGAAGTAAAACCGCGGCTAACGCCGTCGGATGATAATGCATAATTCAGATCCAACGTGCGATCGTGGCGCGCGGACCGAAGTTGAAATTGGCGGTGAACGATAAAACGGGTACCGTTGGGGAAATAAAACCGCGGCTAACGCATTCGAATGATTATGCATAACTCAGGTCCAACGTGCGATCGAGGCGCGCGGACTGAAGTTGAAATTGGCGGTGAACGAGAATGCGGGTATCGTTGGGGAAATAAAACCGCGGCTAACGCCGTCGGATGATAATGCATAATTCAGATCCAACGTGCGATCGTGGCGCGCGGACCGAAGTTGAAATTGGCGGTGAACGATAAAGCGGGTAC
>JAFLCP010000014.1 GCA_017303505.1 Planctomycetota bacterium
GTGATTAAACAAAAAATGTCTAGATGGCTAAAATGCGACCCAAAGAGACATCGAAAACTCGATAAATTGACCAAAACCTTTGCCGAATCAGTAGTTATGCTTAATTGAACGGTATTGGGGTTAAACGCCCCAACCGATGCCAAATCAAACGTGATGACAGAAATGGGATCGTGTTAACTCCACAGCCCGAAGTCGCTCGGATTATGCTGCTATTTCCGCTTGAGTCAAAAGTTTTTGAAATAAATCCTTGCAAGCGGTGTCTCTCTTACGTGGGACTGATTCCGGCCCCAGAAAATAATCCTCTTGGCAACTTGGAAACTCTGGCTGAAATATCGTGACTCGAATATCAGAAGCGGAACTTGAGCAACTGGTGGAAGCAATAGGGGGCTCCCTGGTGCTGTTCGCGCGTCAGTGGTGCTCATCCCCAGACGATGCTCTGCAAGAGGCTCTTCTGGAACTAGCTACTCGAGATCCCGCCCCCAGATCTCCTAAAGCTTGGCTTTTTCGAGTTGTACGGAACAAAGCCATGAACTTGGCCAGGGCCGAGCGACGGCGGTCCAAACATGAAGCTGCCTTTACGGTTCCCAGCCCATGGTTTGAACCCGATTCCGGTTCATTTATCGATGCACAACTGGCAACATCCTGGCTCCAACAACTCCCCGATGTTCAACGTCAAATTGTCACAGCACGTATATGGGCTGATTTGACCTTCGAGCAAATCGCCGAGGTTGTCGACCGCCCCACAGCGACCGTTTTTCGATTGTTTCGCGAAGCCATCGAAACATTGCGACAACAAATGAAACCACCCGTCGAGAAACAAACCACCCCAGAACGCAAACTAGAGAACAGACGATGAACGAACCATACGATAGCACCAAGGATCCTGAACTGGATGGTGATGTAATCGAAGCACTTAGAGCACACAAGCCTTGCGCCGCTCGAATCGATTGGGATGCCATCCATGCCGCCCGGATGAATCAAGATTCAAAATCCGCAGAGAAGACTATTCCAGCTTCTTGGGCTACATATCGAATAATCGCGGTAGCAGGTTGTTCCGGCTTAACTGTCGGAGCGGCCTTAACGTTCTTGATGATGAATTGGTTCATCATGAGCAAGCTTCACACCAAGATCGCAGAGCTCGAACAAGCAGCGAGCATAGCCGATCTGAATTCTGCAACGACAATAAAGACGAACGAAACAACTATCACCCGCTCGGACTCTCTGCTCGACGTGTATCTACAACTAGATTCGCCGTTATCTGTCGGTACTTTGCGAGGTCGGCCAGATCGGTTCATCCATACTCGGGCAAATAGGCTCGAACAAACCGCTTTCTCGGAGCAGGGATTGGATGAGCCAACTCCTGCACAAAGCGATAGTCCGCTCGCCGTAGGAAGTTATAGATTCGAACCTCCAGAGAAGGGACCAACTCGTCAGCAACTGTTTAACGAGCTTCAGCAATCGATCTATTAGCCTTCGTTTGCTTTGATCTAACTCTCCCATAAGTCACCCAAATTTCGATTCAGCGCTGCTATGATCCCTTTACGCAATTTCTATTGGAGCCGTATATGAAGTTAACTCGGGCGATGTATTACCTTGAAAGAGACTCTTCTATCCTAATATGGAGAGGGTATTGGGTACTAGGATTTCTCTTCAGCGTTTGCCTCATCGCTGGGGCTCGTCCAATAAACGCTCAAGCGACAAATACGGACGCTACGGATAATCCAAGTGCGGTCGAGACATGGAAACTAACAATCCATCCTGCGGTAGAAAGCAAACCGTCCCTGAAGATCAAATTACTGCCGGATCCCACCGAGCAACTCGATGGCAATGCGGCGGTCTTTTATCTGAAAGCGATGGGATTTCTGGAGCAAGAAGGGGCTCGCGATCGGATCAGGGAAATCTACAAAAGTATTGGCGAGCAAGTGAAAGCAACCGGCAAGTCAGCCGAAGAGTTTCCGCCGTACTCCTATCAAGAAATGCATCCACGCGACTATCCCCAGAAAGAAGTTCGCGAGTTCTTGGAACTGCTTGCGTTTCAAGAACTTTCACTTCGCGAAGCCCGACGCTTTCGTGACTTTTCGATGTATCGTAATCTGCACCTTTCAGACAATCCAATTGGCTATCTTCTACCGGAGATGCAGGCCATGCGTGAACTTGCGCGAAACCAACGCATTCGTTGCCGCTTAGCCATCGCCGAAGATCGAATCGATGACGCAATCGAGGTGATTGGGCAACAGATAACCATGAGTCATCATGTTGGCCAAGATGATTTTTTGGTTAGCTATCTGATCGGAGCAGCAACTTTGAGAGTCGCGCTCGACGACACCCTGCTACTACTCGAACACGCCGATTGTCCCAATCTCTACTGGTCATTCGCTCAACTCCCTTCGCCGTTAATCAGTCCTGAACGCTCACTAGCGGTAGAAAAACAGTTTCTGTACATGCAGGTTCCCAAATTGAAGGAAGTGAATACTACGCCATTGCCCGAGGAATATTGGACTCTATTCATCGAAGATTTTTCAAAGCGAACAGCGGACATCGATGCGTACAATGTTGGAAGCGACGTGACCATCGTTTCGAAAGTCCAAGGGGAAGAAAGAATCAAGTCCATTCAAAAGTCGGTTCTGGAGAATGCTCCTCAAGCCAGGGAGTATTTGTTGAGCCGAGGTATCCTAAGCACTAACAACATCGACACCTACGCAAAGGAGCAGTTGGTCTTTTTGGCGATGAAAGACTATTACGAAGTGCACCGAGATGAACATTTCAAATGGTGCCATCTTCCTTATCAACTTTCTCGCGAAAAGATCGATCTAACCAAAGCGTCGATGAAAAAGGACCAGGAACGCTACGGATGGTTTACTGGAGTTACCCAAAATCTATTGCCAGCGATCGATGCCGTCAATGAAGTGGTTACGCGTACGCGATTGCGAATCGCCTTGATTCAAGCGATCGAAGCGATCAGGATGGCTGGGGCGGAGAACGGTGGTAAGCTAATTGAGAGTCTCAATCAAGCCCCCGTGCCGATTCCGAACAATCCCTACACGGATAAGCCATTCGGCTATCTTGTTTCTGAAGACATGGCTGTTCTCTCGTCGGATTTTCCTGAAGCCTTGCCGATTAGAATCGAGCTAAAGTTTGCAAAATGATGTCGCTGTAGATCGCAGGCTATAACCATCACGGATCGTTTAAGCGTTGATCGCCTACGGAGCTCAGACGCGCAGCGCATTAGCCGACGGTGTTAGCCGCGGTTTTATTTCACCAACGGTACACGCGCGATGTTCACCGCAAAACAGGACCAGGGTGTATTCGGCTGACCGCAGATCGAGTTATCGCGACGCCATAGGTATGGTGTTGCGTTTGCGGTTGGCGGTAAACCACAAATCGGTACCGTCAGAATAATAAAACCACGGCTAATGCTACCCTAGATTTGAGAGACTTGAACCTGCATAATACATTGCAATGGTCGAGGTAAAGGAGCAGCAAATTCTGGGAGCCCAATGTTATGACGCCCACACCTGCGACGACTGCTCGCGAGCGAGTTGGTGCTTTGGCACTCTCAACGATTGTTGCGACTTATGGCTGTGCTTTGTTTCTTGCTGGAACATCCACCATTCATGTCGGTTGGTTTCTCGCCGCAATTCACCTTTTACTCTTAGTCCCCTTAGTTCCCCTGTTGTTGGTACTGCTTTGCAAGAACCGTATGGGAAGGCGAATCTGCTTCGGCTTATTTCTTGTCCTCTCATCCTTTTTGCCACCGTCCCTTTTGCTTCTTCATCATGAATTAACCCAAAGGTAAAAACATGAACGAACGGAGCAGTAATCTAGAAACCCTTTTAGCCATTCTGGTGTGTTCGTTTTTCGTAACGCTCATCAGTTTCTATTTGTCGTTCTCTCTGTATAGTTACCTACGTTCGACCGCGTTTAATGCGATGTTCTTTTTCATCTTCTATCCCATAATCGTGCCCGGTATGGCATGTTCTTCCCTGACACTATTTGCGGACAATAAGCCTAAAACATGGATCACTGTTTTAGTCTTCCTTTCGCACCTGTTATTCTTGCTGACTATTTTTCTGGTTCTCTATTTTTCGGAGCTTCGATTTTCGATCCAATAAGAATCGCGAAAAGCCTGGGCTGTAACGTCCTCTTGATTGTCATGCCAGTAACCGCGAATCAACTACGTTTTGAGCAGACCGTGTAAAGTGTTGAAGATCGCGTGATTAACGATAGTTCGCAAAACAACTTTGAATTCTAATAGGCAGAAAACATGAGTGAGCTGTTCCTACCATTGGAGGACGATACAGAGTTAAACGTAGGTGACTGGCTTGCGGCTTTTCGTAATGATTCGGCTGCCAAGGTACGCGAGCGATTGGAGCGATACTGGGCTCCGCTTCGAACCCCCGAGTTTCAAGAGCTTGGAGCTTTGCTTCTCGAAGCAGAAGAGTTTGGAATTGTAGATGATTACGGTGGCTATCTCTTTGGTTAAGCCAAAGACACCACTGGCCAATGCATCGGTGATCGCTGGTATCTTCCCTGCCGCGATTCTTCGCCCAACTTTTCGGAACTACTCCAAGAATCAGGCCATAGACCTGATGGTGAGCTATTTGAGTTCTTGACCTATTTCGGCGGTGTAGGGGATGACTTGTATTATTCAGGGAGGTTTATGTTTCATCCACCTTGTCGAAAGTTTACTACGGAAGTTGCCAGCTGGTTTGCTTACAAAATTGATGGCTTTGCAGACTGGGAAGATGCGCTCATGTTGTACGAAGCACTCGATGGGTCTGTGGCCTTGATTCGTTGCGATGGGGCAGTAGGGTGGTGGATGACCGCAGAATTGAGAGTTCGCCCCACTGCGCGAAACCTCTCTGGTTTCGTCACGCAATATATTAACGCTAGAAAATCACATAGTCCCTTCTGCTGCTATTCTCCTGACTAATTCGCAAGGCGTTTCCCATGATTCGAACAGTAATTACTTGACCCATTCTCGGTGTTGCCATCGTATTTCATTTGACTTCGAGATCCACGGAGCAATCAGTAAAATCGGCCTTAAATTCGCATCCGGAAAGTGAACTCATCCGGGACGACATGCCCAATGCATGGTGTGTTTTGCGGTCGAACAAACGTAGCGTGCAATCCATACCTTCGATCATGAGAAAACCGCTTCAGAAGTTGTTTACCTCGACGGCTGCAAACTCAGTAGGAATGCGTTTAGAATAGAATCCACTCCGGACGTCCTGCCAATCGGCATCACTTCGCTTAAATTACGATTCTATCGCGATATTAGCCGAACAAAGCCTAAAAGGTTCACACTCCCATTGACTTAGAGTGCTTATGGAAATGAATCGTCTTTTGTGGAGCCTAATCCTTCTGATGCAACTCTGCATTTTCGGCTGCGAACCACGGCACCAGAGTAGACTAGATACTCTTCGAGTGACTCGTATTCAGTGGGCCACGATACGCGGTCCCGGCATACCCAAAGAAATCGAGATTTCCAACACACAGAATCTTATTATGACGCTCTATCCGCACGCAGAAATCAGCTCGTCGGTCGTAGGGCTAGAACAGTTTGATTTGACCATAAGTGCGGCCGGAGAAACGGCGCATATCCACTGTTGGCCCAACACGAAGACTCTTACATTTGAGCTCGACGGCCGTTATTACTCCGGTGGCGATGCAAACGCATTTCGATCCCAGATCCAGCGTTTGAAGAGTGCCCCTTGATAGTTGATAATCTAAAAAAATCTAAGTGACAACACTTTCCTCATCACGAGCGCACCGCTCGGACTATTCTTGATTTCCCCGAGACCGCATAAAGGATCCTTGCAGTGAATTCCGATCAGAGCGAACCACCAGCAACCGGTCCACGATTGATTAGCCCGAGACGAAAACTGTTCCTTATTCTTTTCTTTTTGTGGTTTGCTACCCTAGGCATACACGTCGGTTGGTACACCGAATCCGTAATAACTGAAAGGCAGGTGCTTAGTATCGAACCGGGCTCAACTCTAACCATTCGAACAACCATGCACCCTGGGACGGAGCGTTCAATTGGTATACCGTACTTCTTACTGCTGTCGAAGGAATCACTGCCTCGCTCCCTAACCGTCGTTATCGACGCACAAGGCCTGGAGCACGACAGCCAAGTAAGCATCGAGCGAATTATGGCCACTCAGGACTCACCCGAATCCCCGCAAGTGTTCGAAGACATTAGCCTACCGGTAAAGGATGGCTTGGGGGCAAAACTCATACAGAGAGGAAGCTCAGTGTCAGGGTATCAGTCTCCTCATAGCTTAACAGATCCGGTCACAAGACTGTCGCATACACTTGCAAATGCAATAACCAGTGAAGGAGTTGTGTACTTGGAATTTTTCGTCTCAACAAAGAATGGTGATCAAAAAGCAAAATCCAGCCCTCCTCAACCTGTTAAATTCTCGATTCAGCAGCGACAGAATTTCTGTATTGTCTTGGGTTGGCAATCTTTGCTTTACAGCCAGCTTTGACGGAAATCCGGGACGAAAGAAATGCATCCACCGAGCAAGACGTTAGGAGTACCGGGGATCGGAGAGTGAAAGGAAGGAGTGACGAAGCCTATCTGAGCGAGGTGCTTTCGGCGAATTACACCGTACGGTGAACAACCAAGAAAAACACGAAGAAACAAGAAAGCTGAATCGGCCAAAAGAGCAACGAATCAATCCGCCAAAGACTAACGCCTCTTTCAATTCCAAGTATAATGAGGAAAATAAACTCTTCTCAGCAGCCAATCTTTGGCGGTCGACGCAGGCTCCGCAAATACCATGTACTACAAACTTGTACCTCAGAAGCCGATTCAAGGCGTTGGCTACCAGGGCTGGAATCTTAAGCTGCCTGCAACTGTCGGGCGCAGCGCGGATTCTCAAGTTTGTGTTGATGATGAATCGATCAGTCGAGCGCATTGTCAACTCTTTCTGGGAAGTGACGAGAGTCTGCAAGTACGGGATCTCGACTCGCTTAATGGTACGTTTGTCAATGGTGAGAAAATCAAAAAGGTTCACTCACTCTTTCCGGGCGACGTAATTCAAATTGGCTCGATCTCTTTGCGAGTCGACTACGCCTCCGATACCGATCCTGGAAAACCGCCCCCTAAGCGTGTCACGTCGCACAATAGCGTTACTCAACCGATGAAAGCAGTACGTCCCGAAGACTTGCCCGTTTTCAAACAGTCTGAGCCAACTAAGAAGTGGTGGGAGTTCTGGAAGTAGCTGCTTGCGCTGGGACCACGAAAAAAGCGAAATGCACGAAACGGCAAAGATAACTGCAAAGCGAAGAGTCGCTTTCGCACGTTGATTCCAGCAGGGAATGTGGCCTTTTTGGCGAGACTCGCTACACTAAGGCAGCCTAACTCGAAGTCTCTCAGCTGCAACATCTTGAATTTCCCCTCAGCATTTAGGACCAGTCTCATGGCGTCCTTGAAGTCCCTCATCTGTTCACTTTTCTGTTTCGCGGCAATCTGTCAAACGCTGTGCCTCGGCCAGAGTCCCGATACGATTTACATGGGCGGATCGATCCTAACCATGAAAGGGACGACACCAAGTTATGTTGATGCCATGTCGGTTAAGGATGGAACCATTGTTTTCGCCGGCTCGCTCGATGAAGCTCTCCAAGCCAAAGGCGACAATACACGAGTCATCAACCTGCAAGGTAAAACGCTTCTTCCAGGTTTCATCGACGCTCACAGCCATTACATCAATTCGCTGTTGGTGGCGAATCAATGCAAACTGTACGCACCCCCATCGGGTCCTGGAAAAGATGTTCCCACTATTGTGGCAACACTCAAAAAATACGCGGAAGAGAGGAAAATCCCGAAGGGTGAATTGATTGTTGGTTACGGTTACGACGATACGGTCATGCCAGAAGGGAGACTACTGAACCGCGACGATCTCGACGAGGCTTTCCCCGACAATCCCGTACGCATCGATCACGTCTCTATGCATGGAGCCGTTTTGAATAGCCTTGCTCTGAAGAAGTATGGGATCAGCGCAGAAACAAAAACTCCACCCGGAGGTGTCATTGTTCGCAAACCTGGAACCGAGGAACCTTATGGTCTCATCATGGAAACCGCTTTTCTTCCCATTGTAGAACAAGCGGAACCCATGACTGCCCGACAAGAAGTTGAATGGAGCAGGGCAGGGCAATTACTCTATGCTGAAGCAGGCGTCACGACCGCTCATGAAGGCGCGACTCATTTGGCTCAACTGCAAACAATCAAGCGAGCTGCGGACGCAGGAGCCAATGTGATTGATGTTGTGGCGTATCCCTTCATCACCGATGTAGAGAAAGTTCTCAAGGAAATCCCTGTTGATTCTTGGGGCAAGTACCAAAATCGTTTTAAAGTCGGCGGGGTTAAAATCACCATCGATGGGTCGCCCCAAGGCCGAACAGCCTTCTTTACTACGCCATACCTGACCGGCGGACCTGGCGGCGAAAAAGATTGGAAGGGAGAACCAACCTTTCCTCAAGACTTAGCCAATCAAATGGTCAAGAGAGTTTATGAACTGAATGTCCCACTCATTCTGCATTGCAACGGTGACGCAGCCATCGATTCTTTCTTGACCGCTTACGAGTTCGCTCGGGCTGGAGACTATAGTCGTCCTTGGAATGTCACCACCATCCACACACAGTTCTTGCGATCCGATCAAATTCCAAAGTTTGTCAAATACAAGATTCGGCCCTCGTTCTATACACTGCACACTTTTTACTTTGCCGACGCGCACATCGCCAATCGTGGCCGCGAGCAGGCGATGTACATCAGCCCGATGCGAGACGCAATCGATGCCGGACTTCGCCCAACCAATCATACCGACTTCGTAGTGGCTCCGTTGGATCAAATGACGATGCTCTGGTCGGCCGTAAATCGCATCTCGCGAGCAGGTGAAGAAATCGGAGCCTCCCAGCGAGTTACGCCCTACGAAGCTCTCAAATGCATGACCGAATGGGCCGCTGAACAATATGACGAACAACAACTGAAAGGCACACTTGAAGTCGGCAAATGGGCGGACCTTGTGATCCTAGATCGTGATCCTCTCAAAGTGGAGCCAATGGCGATTAAGGAGATTCGTGTCGTCGAAACCATCAAACAAGGAAAGACAATCTATCCATTGCAGAACGATAAGTTTTCACCGGAACTTCCAGCAAACTCAGCCGAGGCTACCTACCGTTGGCGAGCGCATGTTTGCGATATGACCGAAGTAAATCAAGCTGCAGGGAAAGACTGGACTCTCGTTTCCCTCAACGGAAAAGCGATCACAACGAAGAAGCCACCCACGATGAAATTCCAAAGTGGAAAACTCTCCGTGTTTGGTGGAGTAAATCGTTTGTCAGGTTCTTATGCATTACTCGACAATCAAAGTGTAGTGCTCGGTCAGTTGATGAGTACACGCATGGCGGGGCCAGCAGACTTAATGGACCTGGAAGGTAACTTCTCGAAAACACTAGCTACCGTGGATAGCTTCCACGTCGAGGAGAATCGCTTGGACCTGCTCAGCGGTGGAAAAGTTGTGGCGAGCTTTACGGCAGAGAAAAAGTAGATTTAAGCTTTTTCCACGCCGATTCTCACCGCACTTTTAGAGCACGGAGTCTCGGGAATGTGGAATTTGTTTGGCCATTGTGTTATGGTCAAGGAGATTCGGCAACCGCCAACCCACTAGGAGCATCCGATGAGCCCATCACGAATAGCGACGATGAGCGTACTATTGACTTTTACTGCTTGCTCTGGATGGGGCCATGCTCAAACACAATGGCCGCAGTTTCGCGGACCAGTGGCACGCGGTGTGGCGGAATCCAACCCTATCCCCGATCGCTGGTCCACGAGCGATAACGTCGAGTGGAAACGCGACATCCCCGGTCGTGGTTGGTCTTCGCCCGTGGTTTGGAACGATCGAATTTTCTTGACCACCGTCGTCAATACGGGCAAATCAGAAGAGCCCAAGAAGGGTTTGTATTTCGGTGGAAATCGTCCCACGCCACCCGATTCGGATCATGAGTGGCGCGTGATGTGCCTCGATTTGAAGTCAGGGGAAACGCAATGGAATATCTGTCTTCACGCTGGTAAACCGCAATCACCCATCCATGTAAAAAGCAGCTTTGCGGCTGAGACACCGGTAACCGATGGAGAGCGAATCTACTGCTGCTTTGGTAGCGTTGGAATTTTCTGCCTTGATTTCGATGCTAATGAGCAATGGCGCTATGAGCTACCTCCCTTGCCAACTCGATATGGCTGGGGTGCTGCCGCCTCACCTGTTCTGCATAACGGAACGTTGTACTATTGCAATGATAACGACCAAGAGTCGTACCTCCTCGCCCTCGATGCCAAAACAGGCAAAGAACGCTGGAAGGTCAAACGGGATGAGAAGAGCAATTGGGCGACACCTTACGTTTGGGAAAATGAAAAGCGAACCGAGATCATAACGCCAGGTAGCGGAGCGATTCGATCGTACGATCTCGATGGCAATTTATTGTGGTCGTTGAAAGGGATGTCGAGTATTACGATTGCCACCCCATTTTCAGCCAATGGCCTACTCTATGTCTCCTCCGGATATGTAGGGGATCAGACTCGACCGATCTACGCCATCAAACCAGGTGCCTCGGGAGACATCACGCTCGCCAGTGGTCAAACCTCGAACGACTTTATTGCCTGGTCTCTACCTAAAGCTGCTCCGTATAACCCAACAACGCTGGTATCTGGTAATCGACTTTACGTGCTTTACGACCGTGGCCTCGTCGCTTGTTACGATGCACTGACGGGCAAAGAGATTTTTGAACCGAAACGTTTACCCGATGGCCAAGCCTTCACATCGTCACCATGGGCAAACCAAGGCAAGATTTTCTGCCTCAATGAAAATGGAGTCACTTTTGTATTGAAGGATGGTGACGCCTTCGAACTATTGCATACCAATCAACTCGCAGAAGACGACATGGGAATGGCAACCCCAGCCATCGTTGGCGATCACTTGCTCCTTCGCACGGCAGCAAGATTGTATTGCATCAAGAACAAACCTTGAAGTTACCAGAGCTCACATCATCTGCTTGTGTATTCCTTGTTTGCACCGTTCTCAACTTACATATGCAATACAAATTTCATCGTCAGCGTTGCTTGCGTTCGTAAGTGTAACTCAATGTCGATTCCGCCAGCGTCAGTCCTTGAATTGCCTGGAGCAAATCGACTCGATTGAACTTTCCAGCGGCTAACTTCGGTTCGCTCGAAAGTGCGTAGAGCGTGATGTGATATTCTTTGACTCCTGGTCCTTTGGAGTTCATCGGATCGTAGGCGGATCTTTTCTTATCATTGAGTCCAATAAGGCCGACCTGCTTACTATTCTTTTCCAAGCTTTTGACATTGGCGGGAATATTGCTGATCACCCAGTACGACTTCACTTCGTCTGTACTGGAATTCGGTTTGTGCCACAGGACTAATGCAAAACACTTGGTGCCTTCGGGAGCATCGCTCCAAGTCAGCGGCGGCGAAATCCCGTCACCATCACCTGTGTATTCGGCAGGCATGGCGCCATGCTGTACAAACGCAGGACTCTTCAAAATGAAAGCGTCTTGAGGACGTTCATCTTTAGGAACCTCCGACGAAGATGTTTGAGAAGTGTTGGGATCTCGATTGTTGCGTCGCCCTTGATTCCCATTTGGATTGGGGTTACGAGGTTCAGTAGCTGGGGCAGGCCTCCCCGCCTGCGGCCGATTGTTTGGAGGACGCTGCTCACCGCGTGGAGGTGGCCGTCGCCCATCCGCTCGAATCGGATAATCTTCTGTTTTTACGTTTCCATTCGGCTCGGTAAATGTAAACAGATAACTATCTGCATCCGCTTTGTACTGAACTGATCCCGATCGTCCGTTTTGTTCATAGATTACTTTGACCATGTTCTGCTCAGCATCGCGTTCAAAGCCTGTGATCTTTGCGCCTCGCAATGGGGTTAGAGCCGCTCGTGGTGAATAAGCGCGAGGCTGTGGATCAATTTGATCATCGCGAACAGTAACTTCACCTCTCAAGCCGCCGTTGATGTAAGGATAAGTCTTTGTCGAGTAATATCGATAACTACCATGCTCCATTCGACCATTGAACTCATCCAAATCGTTCGGCACTTTTCCATTCTCATCGGTATAACCATAAAGTGGAAAGCCATCCAAGGCATAAGCAATCGGTTTACCGGGGCCAACCATTTTCTCTAAATGAATCGGCGCGATATGGTAATGATAATCATCACCCCGTCCGCAATGCCCTCCATATTGATCCAATTCACCTGCCAATAACGTATCGGTCCGACCATCATTCTTGATCGGATTGAAAATGGGAACACCGTTTACAGCTAACGCAATCGCTCCACGAAACAATTGCTCTTTAGCAGAGACTGGATTACGAGCGAACTTGGGGTGCAGAGGAATACGCCAGGCATTATCGCCAATGTATTTCTGAGGGATTGGAACCTGCTGTTGCCAAGCCGTGATACCGGTCATCATGGTATGGTCAGGCATTCCGTTCGATTCAACATACAGAAACTCTTGATCCCAACGCACCCTCACACTTTTTTCAAAGGCCTTAAATGCATCAGCCATGGCGGGCCGCTCGTTTTGGACGTTCGTATTGAACTCCGGAGTTGTGTGCCGAACCAAAATCACGGTAGGTTCGGTGTTAAGCGCAGTGATTCTTTTATATTCGGCTTTGGCATTTTGCGAACTTCTCGCACTGAGGTCGCTCAAGGCAATCGCTTCGACTTCGCCGTTTTCAGCAAAGAAGCGCATGGTCGTCGCTTCGACCGAAATCAAACTACCATGAAAGTGCGTCCCATTGGAACGAAACCATGTCCGAACTCGCTGATCCGCGCCACCATGCCCTTCTTCATGTGCATGCGCAGTTAAAACGAAAGAGATCCATAACAAAGTCCAAACCGCGATATTACGCCAAAATCTTGTTTTCATGGTTTGTTTCCGTTTTTCTTGGGTTTGGTAGTTTGGCCTCTTTTTCCACGCATCGCATCACGCGACGGAGCAGCAGTGGAATCATAGGCAGGGTTGATTTGCGGCAACTGTGCATTCACGGTCTTCAGATAACTTTCAAGCTGTTGGCGCAGCTCGGCTGTTTCTTTCGGTAGTTTTGCCGACAGGTCGTTCCTTTCACTCCAATCTTTCGAGAGATCAAAAAGCTGATCCGTGTTAGATTCGTACAAGTGAACCAGTTTGAGTGAACCGATGAGGATCGACGATTGAGGTTCATCGCTTTGATAATGCGGGAAATGAAATACTAGCCCAGGAAACTTCCGTTCCACTGTCACGTTGGATTTACCCGCTAGAAGTTCGGTGATGTCACCACCTTCTACATTCGGTGGTATAGATTCTTTGCTCACACCTCCCCAACGACAAAAGGTGGGAAAAAGATCATAGCCAACCACCGGTACATGACACCATGAGTTGGCTGCGATACCAGGTCCGCGGATCATGAGCGGGACGCGTAGTCCACCTTCCCATACTCCCCCTTTTCCACCTCGCAAGCCGCTTTTTTTGTCACCACCACCCGCACCGTTGTCGGACATGTAAATGACATAGGTGTTATTCGACAGGCCAAGCGTATCGATAGCATCCAACACCGCGCCGACGCCGCGATCCAAATCTTCGGTGATCGCCGCAACGGCAATTGCTTTTTCATTCTGTCCTGCCATGTTTATTTCGTATTTGACAAGAGCAGCTTTCGAAGCATTTTCCGAGGCGTGAAGGGCATTCCAAGACAACTGAATAAAAAATGGCTTGCCTGCTTGCTGGGCTCGCGTCATGAAGCTCTTCGCGCGCGTTGCCATACCAAAGATGTCGACGGGATTCGGATCTTGAAACTTAAAGGCATTTTCGTTGCCCGTGTCACCATCATGCTCGTCGTAGCCGTGAGCCCCTGGTCCACCACCGCTGATGTGCCACTTGCCATAATGCGCGGTGGTATAGCCTACACTTTTCAAAAGCTCGGCAATCGTTTTTTCGTTCTCAGAAATGCTTTTGATCAGCTTCGGTTCGATGAGCTTCATGCCTTCCACGGGCGGAGCGGCTTTCGTCCAATGCAATTGAGCGGGGGACTTGCCGGTTTGCAAACTAATTCGAGTCGGAGAGCAAACTGGGGCAGGGGAGTACCCTTGTGAGAATCGCATGCCTTGAGCGGCCAACTTCTCCAAATTGGGCGTTTGGATAACTTTGCCTTTTGATTCACTCAATGTGGGATGCATCGCGACCGACGTACCATTCCAACCTTGATCGTCCGCTAGCATGAACACGATATTGGGACGTTCAGCAGCAGCAGCCTCAAGGCTGGGCATCAAGTTCAGCAGCGAAACGAACGCGATCATTAACGTTTGAATTATTCGCATCGGATAACTTTGAATTAGGGTTGAGATGAGCGTGGCGAAACGACGTAGGAATAGGAAACTTCTCCATTGCGATTCGCGTTCTGCTTGTCGACATAAGTTCGAACATAGTCAACGCGGACCGCATCCGCCTCGACGCGAACGCGGATGTAACCCGAACTGGGTTGAAAGTCGCCCATGAGATAACCGTACTCGGCAGCGTTGCGAGTATTGCCGACTCGAGCATGACTAGGTTGCGGAACTTCTTGATAAACAACCCCATCCAATTCTTGTTTGGCAAAAAAGTGGTCATGCCCATGAAAGACGACGGACACTTTAGCGTCGGCTAACATTTGGTGAATGGGTTTTCCCCAACCTTGGCGATAGGTATCAAATTCATAAGTTCCGTCGAGGCTTTTACCGCCCCATTCCCACAAGTTGGCGACTTCCACACCACCGCGTTGATTTTGAACGGTTCCACCTACCAAATGATGAATGAAGACAAAGCGATATTTGGCGGGCTTGCTCAATTCTTGCTTGAGCCACTGATACTGCTCTTCTCCCAATGTCCAATACCAACTCGCAGGAACTGAAGAACTAGCACTTGCGCCTGGTGCTCTCTCGGCAACGTTGTACTGCCCATTTTGAGCTTCTCGTGATCCTCGGCCTCCCCGACGTTTAGAGATGGTGTATCGATAAGGATCAAGGACTATGAATTGCGAGTCGGCCCACATCCACGCGTAATAATTTTCCGGGTGGCCAACGTCAGGCTCTTTTTGACGGTTCCCGCTATAGAAATGGTTGGGAGCGGGGTTGGCAAATAGAGACTTGCGAGTGGTAGAGGCCCAAGTGATTGAGCCTCTACCTGCAGATTCACCGTCGTGATTGCCGACGACAAAATACAAAGGAGCTGAATGACAAAGTTGAGACAAATAGTAACGTTGAGCCAAATATTGTGGATACGACAATTCGGGGCGAACGTACTTACCAGTCATAAAGGTATCCCCCAATTCCAAATGAAAATCGGGACGATCGGCCAGTGCATTTTGCAAGGTGCGTGAATACACCGCGCCGCTCGAATTTTCATCGAGATGTGAATCCGCTGTGACCGAAAATGCAAAGCTGCTTCCAGGAGATCGAGACGTATGAAAGGAATACTCGTCGCTTACGGTTTCGTTCTTCTTATTTGCCCCAGTGTAAACCCAACAGTAGAAGTAACGAGTATTGGGAGCCAGATTTTCCAGTAAGATGGCAAATGGTTTTCCGTTTGAAAACTCGATTGAATCCGATTGCAACCACTCTTGTTTTCCATCCGCTCGAAACCGAATAAAGCCTTGGCCATCTGAGTTGTGGAGAATTCGTATCTCGATTGATGTATCAGTCGGACGTCCCAACACAATATCGTAGAGATGAGCCGGAATATCGTTTGCAGGTGGAGGCTTCTCGTAGTTTCCTAAACGGCTACCGCTATTTTGTCCACGCTCACCTCGTTCACGATTTGCATCGGTTTGGCCATGTAATAGGGTAGGTTGCACGCATGTCAGCAGGAACACGCTATGGACGAAACTCCACAACAAGCGATTATTCACGTAAGCGATTCTCATAAATAAGTCAGTGAACGGACATCAGACAACAAAGCAACGTTTCTATCGACCACGAGGACCGCGAGCAGGCTGCTCTGGTACAACGTTATTGAGATTGGAAAAATCCGTACGTTTTTTTCCGTCGGGTGATGACTTCACGACGCACCGAAAGATAACGGTATTGTCGAGCTTCAAATCGTCGGTCCATATGAACTTGGCGTTGGTAAAGTCGTGATCAAAAAACGGTTGCTTCGGACCTACTTCATCCGCAGAGTACTCCTTGGCTTGGCTCCATTGACTATCATCGAAATCGATGGCAAACCAATCCGGTGGAATGGGCTCGTTATGCACCTTCGGTTCTTTAGTATCACCGTTGAGTGGGCCTTTCGAAAAGCTTTTGGCGCGCCACTTAGCATCGGTCACCGTCCCATCGCTGAACTTGATACACAGACCACCGTCACCGATGTTTGTGTTGGCATATTCCATCCCCGTCTTGGGATCGGCGTTATCCTTGGCCATAACAGCGATCGTCATGGGGTAAGTTGGTAACATATCAACCGAAATGACGTTGTGCGGAATGAACTTGATCGAATCGACCGCAACCAATTCGCCGTTGATGTACATAACGAACCAATTGTCCGCATAGATGTTCGCTTTGATCGTATCGCTCATTCGCGGCTTGCGCAGCTTTTCTGTTGCACCAGCCGAACGACGTTGCTCCTGAGCTGTAGCGGTTTGCGCCAGCGCGATGAAGACTGAAACGACGATCGACCAGTGGGAACCAAAACGAAACATAGTTGCTCCTTCTCCAGGGCGTTATTCGCGGATCACTTTTCGCTCAGGGGCGTGATGTGCGGTATGCTGAAAGAAATCTTGGGACAGCGGAGTAAGATCGGTCAATGACATACGTACGGTCAAGCGATCTTCGCCGTAAGGCATGTCGATAAAACGAATCTGCTCGATGAGGCGGCTATTTTGTTGATAGGTAATCTCAACACGCTGGGGGCCGCGATAACCTTTTCTTTTTGTGGCAACTAACAAACGCGTTGCCTCTGCTTCATCACCGTCTGTATCACCTGGCTCCTGAGGTGACACAAAAATATCGTAGGCAACATTCAACTGCTTCAAGGCGTCATCGAGTTGGCACAAAGACATGGAGTACTCATGGCCAGGTACATCTCGATTGAACTCTTGAGGATCCGAACTCACGCGCACAGCACCTTTGTGAGGTACGGACCAACTCGACACGCCATCGCAACCTGTCAAAAACGTATCGCCGTTATCGAGAACTCTCTGCAGTACGAATTGGTGGTTGCCACGAACAAACAAACGCGCCCCGTTCAAAGGTGGTTTGGGTGGCCGTTGTTCGTCGCTCGGCCTACGGCGTTGCCTAGCTCCACCCAGATCATTGGATTCAACTTCCAACACATACGTTCGATCTTCAGTCAGTTGATTAGCGGCGATCACTTTCTCTAACTCCGCCTGGGCGGCAATGACGACGGTATCGCCACGCCAAAAAAGAAGCATCAATAAGAGCGTTCCGGCAATAGCAACAAACGGTGCCAGTCGCCTTGAAACCCACCAAGCCGATGAGCTGCTTTTTGCTACAACAACTGGATATTGAATCTCCACGCTTTCGATGGCCGTTCGCGCCAGCATGTGTCCATGCAGTTGGTTATGGAGCAGAGCGACTTCGGCGAATTGCGTACGATGATTTTCATCGCTCAGCAACCATTCTTGAAATTCAGGCAGCTCTGCAGTCGTTAATTCGTCGTCGAGGTAACGGTTGATTTGCTGGTTCCAATCGGTACTCATTCATAAGCCTCCGCAGCCGTTTGCTTACGAACGCAATCTCGCAATACGTCTCGAATCCTCTGTAACGCTTTGGCAATGTTGTTTGGTGTTGACTTGATGCGTGCGGCAATAGCCGCAGGCTTCAAATCTTGGGAATAACGCATATCGAGCAATTCCAATGCTTTGGTATCGAGCTTGCTAACACAAACGTGTAGACGATCGAGTGCGCGAGCTTCCTCGGTCATTCCATCGAAAGTGTCCGCTAAACTTGCAATGACTTTTTCATCGAATGTGAGACGATCACTTTTTTGTCGCCGCAAATAGATGCGTATATGGTTTCGTGCGATCCCTAAGGCCCAGGCTTGAAAAGGACGCGAAGCATCGTAGTGGTCATAAGACTCCAAGATGGCAACGGCTATTTCTTGAAGCACGTCGTCTCTGGCCGCAAAATCGCGGACAATGGCTCCAACAAACGCCGACACAACAGGCTGAACCAGCGTCCATTGTTTTGTAGCCATCAATACTCGGTCGTCCATCGCCAAAGCTCCCTTTATGTGTCAATTAACCGTAGACGGGAAATCATGACCCGAATTTTTTGAGAAATCTCTTTTTCTTGAAAAATCCAGCGTCTTAGCCTTTACTGGGACCATTAGCGAAATCAAAAGTAGCCACGACTGGATTGTGATCGCTGAGGGAGTTCCAACCGTCGCCTGAGAGAACCTCGCACGCTACGAGTCGCTCTTTCCACGCATATGGGACAAAGATCCCATCGCAATGGTAGGGAATCGTCCTGTTGCCGGTCCAGCGAAGCGTTTGGGCTAGGGGCTGATTGGGGTTTGCGCACTCCCAACAATTGATGAGCCCAAACTCAATTTTCAAGCGTTCCTGAATGGCCAAGTCCTGTTTGCGGGTCGGTCTAGTTGAATCGGCGTGATGACTGACCGACAGATTAAAATCGCCAGCGATCACGACACTTCGGCCCGTCCTAATCTTCGCAATCTTATCCAAGATCTTATTGACCTGTTTATGATACGGCTCGTTGTGACTCGGCGCGTGTAAACTGAAGACCAAAACTTCCTGGTACCCGCCAGGGAATGCAGTATCTTGCAAAGATGCCCCGACGACCCATCCGGTATAACTAGGTACGCTAATCGCTCCCAATGATCCCATTCGTGAAAAGATAGCGCTTCCCCAACCGTTTTTCTCTGCCATCTCCCATGTCGACTTCCCGACAAATTCGGGATACAGCATCGGTGGAAGATGTTCATCGGGATGATAGCTCTCTTGAACCAAGAGCAAATCCACATGATGTTCCTCAATCATCTTTGCCCAATGCACACGTTTGGAACCCCCTTTGAGAATGTTGTAAGTGGCAATCTTCACAGTGTTTCCTTGGTCTGAGTGTGGGACATCGATTTCGCCAGTCGGATCGCGTATTCAAAATTGTACTCAAAAGATGCCAGGGCGTTGTTTACCGCATAAACCATCGAACGACGGAAACAACGAGCCATCCACTGCAATTTTCTGGCATTCTGCCTACCAAAGCAGTATGATCAGGATCTCTCCCCGCAGCGCATTGCTTCCCGCCCCCGCCATTACAACCTACCCCCATGCCGAAGCACCGTTTATCCTTTTCGCTTTTCATTTTCGTCTGCCTATGCTTGGCAAATGTGGGACAAGTGCTCGGTGGTGACATCGACTTCCATAAGGACATCCATCCTCTCCTGCAGACTTACTGCTTTCGTTGCCATGGATCGGACAGCCAGGAAGGAAACCTGAGACTTGACAACCTCTCGATTGCCATTCTCGAAGATCGCGCCGCCGCTGAACATTGGCACGAAGTTCTGAACGCTGTGCAAAAAGGTGAGATGCCTCCTCGTGACGAGCCGCAGCTAACGAGCGATGAGCTTGCTCGTTTGACGGACTGGTTGAATCAGTCCCTCAAGATGGCTGCCGATGCACAACGGACTACTGGGGGAAGATCTATCCTTCGCAGGCTCAACCGCACCGAGTATCAAAACACGATGCAAGAACTGCTTGGTCTCGAAATGGACTATGCTCGTGACTTACCTCCCGATGCCTTATCCGCCGACGGTTTTCAGAATAACGGCGATGCACTGCAAATGTCGTCTTTGCAATTGGAGTATTATCTCTCAACGGCACGTCGCGCACTGGATCGAGTTATCGTACAAGGAGTTCGACCAGTGGCTTTGGACCATACCTTCACCGCGAGCAATCTTGATGATTGGCTAGGTGATGCACAACGCTCGAATCAACTCGGGCGCAAACAAGAGTTTCTGGGGCGCATCGTCGATGCCTATCCGGACGAAGGGGACTTTTGTGTGCGCGTGCAACTGACAGCCACACTAAAACCGAACACCGGCTTTCCACTCTTGGAAGTATCTGTGGGATATCGCCCCGATACGGAAATATTGATGCGAGAATTTTCGCTCGTTGAAATCACATCCGCAGAAGTGCAGACGTTTGAATTTCGCGGCCGCCTGGAAAACTTTCCATTGCCAGTGCGCGGTCAAAGCAAGTATCCGGGATTAGTCATTCGTGTTCGCAATGTATATGACGATAAGAGCCCTTTGCCGAAAGAGCAAAAAGATGAGAACGGCAAACGAGTTTACCCCAACGAAGAACACTTACCGACTTTGACCATCCAATCGGTCGAATTTCAGGGAAACGCCTACAAAGAGTGGCCGCCGCCACGACATCAACAAATCCTCTTCGATCCGCAGGGCGAAAACCAAGAAGATTTGAACTATGTTTCCGAGGTCATCAAGCGATTTATGACGCGTGCTTTCCGCCGTCCGACTGGTGACGACGAAGTGGCTCGATTGGTAGCCTTCTATCAATCTATTCGGCCTGAGTTTCCTAGTTTTGAAGAAACCATGCGTGAAACACTTGCCATGGTTTTGATTCAACCCGACTTTCTGTTTTTGATTGAACCGGCAGGTGATGAAAAACGCGAACTGAATGAACATGAACTTGCCTCAAGACTTTCGTACTTTTTATGGAGTTCGCTGCCAGACGAAAATCTAATGCGTTTGGCCAATGAAGGAAAATTGCGGGAATCATTGCCGCAAGAATTGGAACGGATGCTGAATGATTCCCGAGCGGAACGCTTTACACAACAATTTACCGATCAATGGTTGAAGCTGAATCTCGTTGCCAATGTGGCAGTGAATGCCAATCGTTATCCGGGTGTCGATGCATCGCTGAAAGAGGAAATGTGCAATGAAACTCGTCAGCTATTTGGGACGATCCTCAAGGAGAATTTGAGCATTCATCAGTTGCTATCGGGCGACTTCACGATGCTAAATGAACCATTGGCTAAACATTATGGAATCGGAGATATCTTCGGCAGATCCTTTAGACGTGTCCCAGTTCCTGCGGATTCGCATCGCGGGAGTCTTTTGAGTCACGCGAGTATTTTGTTGAGCAATTCCACTGGCAGCGAGTCGCATCCCATTCGTCGTGCCGTATTCATACGAGATCGACTCTTAAATGATCCACCACCTCCGCCTCCACCAAACGTGCCAACGCTTGAACAAGCCGCCCCTGAATTCCATCAGCTTTCCATTCGAAAGCAGTTGGAGATTCATCGAACAAACGAAGCGTGCAACCAATGCCACAAGAATTTGGATCCGTGGGGACTTGCGCTGGAAAATCTCGATCCAGTAGGACGTTGGCGAACAGAAACGACGAACGCAACTGCAAACGACAAAGTGCATGTAGTTGACTCCACTGTTCAACTTCCCGACGGTACAGCAATCCAAGGTGTTCAGGGTCTCAAGAGCTATTTGACCCAGGAAAAGCGGGACGATTTTGCCAAAGCACTGGTGACACGAATGTTGAGTTACGCCCTGGGACGATATGTAGATTTTGCGGATCAGTCTGCCATCGATCAAATATTGACGCAAGCAAAGCCAGATAGCTATCGACTTAGAGACTTGGTTCGGCATATCGTGATGAGCGAACCATTTCAAACCAAATAGAAACCGAGCCAACAGCAAATCTCCAACCTACCGTAGGACCTCCCCATGGCGAGAAAATCTTGGCACTTAAGCCGACGCACCTTTTTGATGGGCACTGGCGTATCTCTAGGCTTGCCCTGGCTGGATTGCATGAGTGCGGCAGGCGAAACAGTCGCCAAACAAGCGGGAGTACCACGTCGTATATGCGGCCTTTACTTTGGATTTGGAGTGGCACTTCCTCCAGAGAATCACGAGCATGCGAAATGGCGTTGGTTCCCTACAGGGGAAGGACGTGATTATCAATTCACAGAAACGCTAAAACCGCTAGCAGGTATTCGAGACAAGGTAACGATTCTGGGTGGCCTGTCGCATCCGAATGGTCGCCGCATGGGAGCCCACGATACGGCGGACACTTTTCTCACTGGCTCTTTCCTAAACAACAAATTCCTGATCAATACCGTGTCGATGGATCAAGTTGCAGCTCAAGCACTAGGCGATCAAACTCGCTTCTCATCGCTGGTACTTTCGACCGATGGTGGCGTTGGCGAACCGACGCGATCTAGCACCTTATCCTACAACGACAAGGGAAGACCAATTCCCGCGTTGCATCAACCGCGTCAAATCTTTGATCGCTTCTTTGGGGCAGGGGACGCAGACACTCTCGCCGAGCGTCGACGCCTAAAGAGTGCAGGAAGTATGTTAGATCGAGTGCTGGACGATTCGAATTCGCTGCGCAATCGATTGGGGCATCGCGATAAAGAAAAACTCGATGAATACCTCACTGCGGTTCGACAGATTGAACAAGGTGTGGAACGGTCGCAACATTGGTTGGAAATTCCGCGACCGGAATTACGCGATGAAGATCGCAAGCTGTTGCAACTGGATTCGGATGATAACGCTCCGCTGCAGTTCATTCGCACGATGTACGATTTGATTTACTTGGCCTTCCGTACCGATTCAACGCGTGTTGCCACTTATCAAATTACCAACATGGCGGATTGCTCATCTAAAGCTGCAAAGTTCCCGCAACTGCAAGGGTTCAAAGATACCTTGCATACATTGGCTCATGATTGGGACAAACCAGGTGGTTCCGAGAGACTAGGTCAATGGGATCGATTCATGGCGGAACAGTTTGCGTACTTTATTGACCGCCTAAATTCCGCTCCAGAGGCTGAGGGAACACTCCTAGACAACTCCATTATTTTGTATGGCAGCAGCAATAGCGTCACTCATGACAATAACAACTATCCGTTGATCTTGGCTGGTGGTCGTGGGATGGGTTTCCAGCATGGTCGATATCTACGATTTGGCGCCGAGGTGCCGATGTCGAACCTTTTGCTAACGATGCTAAATCGAGCTGGAATTGAATGCCCATCTTTTGCGGACAGCACTGGTGTCTTGTCAGAGCTGGTGAGTTGAGCCTACTGAATTGAGCTTACTGGGTTGAGGCTACGTAACGATATCTACCCGATTCGTTGTTTTCAGCGGCGACAAACTTGAATTTCCTTTACTTTCGCCGAGGAAATGCGATACTGCAACCTTGGTGAGGGGCATACTGCTTCGTGGAAACTCTTTGTCTTTTCCCTGCGTCCGAGAGTTTCCTTGCCTCTTAAGCGGCTCCTTCTTTTCTATTGGAAACCGCTTCAGAAGTGATGACGAGATCGCTTGCGCTTCAAGCTGATTGTAGCTTGTAGTGCGCAGTGGAATCTCGCATCACGTTGCGAACTTCTCATCACTAGGGCTAGTTCATCGAATTTAATAAGGGAACCGAGCGATGTTTGTTTTTCGATATTATCTGTTTATTGGCTGCATGGCGTTGACACTGAGTGCTCTGGGGAGCACGTTGTTCGCTTATGACGTATCGCAGGATTTGGATGATTTTCTGAGTGCCGGACGACTTAAAGATGGCGAAGTGTTCTTTGAGAAGCAAGCGGCAATTGGCAGCACAAAAGACGAGACTCAGGTGGCCTTGGGGATCATTCGATTTCTACAGGCGATCGAATACTTAGGACAGTCGGGTTATCAGCATGGACTACTCAACCATCGAGTACAGGCTATTCCGATGCTGAGAATGCCCGTCCCAAGCAACCCCAATCCGAAGCCGCTCAGTTATGAGGGACTTCGAGAGATCGTGGCAGAGTTCCAGACCAAGTTAAAAGCAGCAGAGGCAACATTAGCGGAGGTGCCTACTGAATCGGTCTTTCTAAAATTCTACATCGGACGAACCAAACTGGATTTGGACGGAGATGAGGCGTTCGCGGCCAATGAAACCTTATGGCGCATCTTTTTCAATCTGAACAGAGGCTTAGCCACAGGTGGATTTGGGATCAACGGCACTCCGAACGACGACGATGCCCCGGATGCAGCATTTCAATCGGGCGCAGAAGCGTTTTATGTGGGTGTCGACGGCACTGATGTGCATTGGCTACGCGGTTATTGTCACTTCTTGATGGCAGTGTGCGATGGAGCGTTAGCTTACGATGAACGTGAACTCTTTGAGCGGTGCGGTCAGTTGTTTTTCCCCAACATCGAATCGCCCTTCAAGATCACTAAAGAAGCGACGAACCCCGCCTTAGGAATCTTTGACATGGGTGTTCTTCTAGACTCTGTCGCGGCTATACATTTAATCGACTTCAAACTGGTTGATGCGGAGCGAATGAAATCGGCTCGCCAGCACTTGCTGAGCATGATTGAGCAAAGTCGCTTGCAGTGGGAGAGAGCCTTGGCGGAAACCGATAATGACCACGAATGGTTACCTAATCCAAAGCAAACAGGTGTGTTAAACATGCCCGTGCAGTCAAACATCATCCTTGGTTGGAAGGCGGTTCTCGATGAACTTGAGAGTCTACTAGAAGGTAAAAAACTCCTTCCTCTTGTGCGCGACAACGTGTTTCTCAGCAATGACACGCGCGCTCGAGCTCAACCCATTGGAATTAACGTTAAGAAGTTCTTTGATGAACCGACCGACTTTGATTTGATACTCGCTATTCAGGGGACTGGCGTCGAACAATACGTCGAACCAGGCAGAGTCTCCGACTCTAGAACATGGCAGGAATTAACGCGTGTTTTCCGTGGCGACTTTTTTGGTTTCGCCGTGTGGTTCAATTGAAATCAGATTCGAATTTCTAGAATTTCCAGCGAAACTCCCTCAATATCCATCCGAATTTCGGCGAAAAACGGCGCCGAATTCGGGTGGATTTCGCGCCTAGTTTCTTGCCAATTTGTGCCCATTGCGCCGAACAGATTTTTGTCTCCGTTTCTTTTTGAGCTCCACAAGAATCAAACGTCGAAGAAACACAACTCTCCTTTCACCGCTGCACTCTAGCGGTATCGAATTGTAGATGCGATGCGTCTATAATTCCAACCAACCGCTATCCGTCCCTCCTAGAACTTTTCTACAGGCCTACCCATGAGTGCTCGCTCACGCCAAACTGCATTAGACCGACGAACATTCCTTACACATACAAGTAGCTTAGGCTTAGCGTTTGGAGTAGTCGGAACCTCCGCCTTAACTACCAACGCGGCATCCTATTCGAGAATCATTGGCTCGAATGCCAAACTCAATATCGGCGCGATTGGAGTTGGAGGGCGTGGGGGAGGGGACCTTGATGCGGTCAGCTCGGAGAATATTGTCGCGTTGTGTGATATCGATGCTAACACATTGACTGGCGCGGCGAATCGATTTCCGGATGCAAAGAAGTATGCAGATTATCGTGAGTTAATCGAACAATCGAACCTCGACGCTGTGGTGATTGGTACCCCCGACCATCATCACGCGCCAGCGACCGTGAGAGCTTTGCGACGAGGCTTACATGTTTATTGTGAAAAGCCTTTAACGCATACGGTCCATGAAGCGCGAATTGTGGCCGCGCTGGCCAAAGAAAAAGGTGTGGCCACTCAAATGGGAACACAAAATCATGAGCATCCAGGTTACCTGCGCTTGATTGAACTTTTACAAAGCAATGCGATTGGCCCGGTGCGTGAAGTGCATGTTATCACAGATCGCCCCGGACGCTGGTGGCCCCAAGGTGTGGCATTACCAACCGATAAGCCTGCAATTCCTGCTAACATGAATTGGGACTTATGGCTCGGCCCTGCACCCCAGCGCGACTATCATAGCGCCTTTGTCCCGTTCCGCTGGCGAGGCTGGTGGGATTTTGGCTGCGGAGCCATTGGCGATATGGCCATTCATCTTATGGACCCAGCGTTTTGGGGCCTTAAGCTCGGTGGTCCGGTAACGGTGTTGTCCGATGGACCTTCACCTGATCCTTACTCTGGCCCTAAATGGATGCATACGCGATTTCAGTTTGAGCAACGTGGTGCGTTACCACCCGTTGAAGTTCATTGGTATGAAGGTGAAACCACACCCGATGCAAAGATCGCGGCCGACCTCCCTATGAATGGTTCGCTCTTCATCGGAGACGTAGGAAAGATTGCGATTGCCCATGATGGATACCCAAAACTATTACCTGAAGATCGTTTCGCCAACTTTACCGCCCCCAAACCCTACCTACCTCCCTCTCCAGGCCATCACCAACAGTGGATCAATGCCGCCAAAGGGAATGGCAAAGCGAGCAGTTCGTTTGACTATGCTGGCCCATTCACCGAAGTCGTTTTGTTGGGTAATGTTGCCTATCGTACCGGCTTGAAGATTGTCTACGATCCCGACCAAGGACGAGTTACAAAAGCGGAGACCACCCAAGCGACAAGTGAGTCTGTCGCCAAGCGACCTGTTGAATCCGCCAATGAATTGTTAACCAAAACGTATCGAAAAGGCTGGGAAGTGTAGTTTGCCTACGTTCCTGCGAAGAATCGAGTGAGACACCTAAGTTTCGTAAAACAGCAAAGCGGTGCATACATCGTAAGGTAGATGCAATCTGCTCCCAGACCATGACGCCGAACCCACGAAAAAAGCCGATGAGAAACTTCTTTCCCATCGGCTTTTGGGGGTAAAGCGTTAGATTTAACTTGCGAACATTACACCATGGTCGCAACCTGAACCGCACTTCCGCTGCTCACTCCGTCTGTAGTGACTACTGCGGTCAACAATCCAGCACTAAGCGGATTGGTCGAGAAGGTCACTACCAAACTGGTGGCTGTCGCAGAGGTCACAGTACCAACAGCACCGTTATTGAAGGTGACGGTGTTGTTGCCAGCTGTCGTGCTGAAGCCGAAACCGTTGATGGTCACGGTCGTCGCATTTAATGCCAAGTTGTTGGTTCTGGCCGTAACCACAGGTCGTACTTCTGCCACTTGTACGGCTGAACCACTATTCACTCCATTGGTCGTAACGACGGCTGTTAAGGAACCAGCAACCGCTGGCTTGGCCGAGAACAACACCGTTAACGAGGTTGATGTCGAAGCTGTCACAGCTCCTACAACGCCGTTGTTGAATACTACGGTGTTGTTACCAGGCGTTGAACTAAAACCAGTACCGGTGATCGTCATCGAACTGGAATTCGCATTTAAGCTCGCCGTGGAGTTGGTGACTGAAACGGGAACTGTAGCAACCTGAACGGCCGCGCCGCTACTGGTACCGTTGGTGGTAACTACCGCTGTTAGATTACCCGCAGAAGGTTTGGTCGAGAACGTTACAGTCAAGGACGTTTCCGTCGCAGCGGTCACGGTGCCAATTGCACCGTTGTTAAACAACACTCTGTTATTGGCAGCAGTCGTGCTAAAGCCAGTGCCCGCAATCGTGACAGTGGTAGCTGAATTCGACAAGCTGCTGTTATCGCTCGTCACCGATGGTGTAACTCGAGCAACTTGAATTGCCGCACCACTGCTGATGCTGTCCGTTGTTACAACCGCTGTCAAAACACCGGCAGCAGGTGTCGTCGAGAAAGTGACCGTCAGCGATGTTGCAGTCGAAGCGGTCACTGTACCTACGGCACCACTACTAAACACGACAGTATTGTTGCCAGGTGTCGTACTGAACCCGGCCCCCGTAATCGTGATCGTCGTCGCAGTGGAGGATAAAGTTGACGTAACGCGTGTGACAGCGGGGCTAACGGTGGCAACTTGTACCGCCGAGCCACTGCTGTTGGAGTTTGTCGTAACAACTGCAGTCAAGTTACCTAAGCCAGTGGGCTTGGTACCAAATGTCACCGTCAAACTGGTTGCAGTCGCTGAGGTAACAGTACCGACAGCGCCATTATTGAACACAACGGTATTGTTTGCCGCAGTTGGGCTGAATCCAAAACCGCTTATCACAATTCCGTTTGCGTTGATGGCCAAGCCCGTGGTACGGCTGGTAACAACGGGGATCACCGTCGCCACTTGCACCGCAGAGCCGCTAGTTACACCACCTGATGTCACGATGGCCGTCAAGCTACCCGCTGTAGTGGGCTTCGTTGTGAATGTCACGGTCAACGTCGTTGATGTTGCAGCGGTAACTGTTCCGACCGCTCCATTGTTGAAAGACACGGTGTTGTTCGCAGCTGTTGTACTAAAGCCAGTTCCAGTGATTGTCACCGTAGATGCGTTAGCGGCCAAGTTCGATGTCGAACTAGTTACGGTCGGTGTCAAAGTCGCAACTTGAACTGGCGAACCACTGCTTACGCTCTTCGTTGTTACGATCGCCGTTAACCGACCAGCGGTTGGGACCGTGGAGAACGATATCGACAATGACGTTGCAGTTGCCGAAGTTACCGTACCAACGGCACCGTTGCTGAAGACCACTGTGTTTTCATTGGCAGTGGTGCTGAAGCCAGTACCCGCAATGGTCATCGTGGTTGCACCAAGTGCCAAGCTGGTCGAGCTTTGTGTGACCACAGGTCGCACCACGGCAACTTGAACCGCTGTACCACTGCTTTGAGAATTCGTGGTGACGGAAGCAGTAAGGTTACCAGCTACCGTTGGTTTCGTACTGAAGGTCACCGTCAAGCTAGTTGTTGTAGCGGAGGTCACGGTACCGACTGCACCGTTATTAAAGGTAACGGTGTTGTTGGCTGCGACGGAACTGAACCCAACCCCAGTGATAACGACTGTGTTAGCCGTGATCGCCTGGGCTGTTGTAGCGCTGTTTACGGTAGGAACCACCGTTGCAACTTGAACCGCTGCACCACTCGACTTACTGTTGGTCGTCACAATTGCCGTTAAGTTGCCAACACTGGTAGGACGGGTCGACAACACCAGGGTTAAGGATGTAGTCGTCGCTGAAGAAACTCGAGCCACAGCCCCGTTCGACAAACGCACCGTGTTATTTGCGGCAATAGTATCGAAGCCGAAACCATTAATGGTTAATGCCGTTGACGATGCACCTTGAGCCGTTGTCGCACTGGTAACGACAGGAATCACGCTTGCGACTTGCACCGCAGATCCACTGCTTACACCATTTACGGCCACCGTAGCTGTCATGTTCCCAGCTTTAGGAGCGGTGGAGAAAGTAACCGTCAGCGATGTAGAAGTTGCCGAAGTCACAGTACCAACCGCACCGTTGCTGAAAGTCACAACGTTTTCAGCGGCTGTCGTACTGAAGTTCGTACCGGCAATCGTAATCGTAGCTGCATTAGCAGCTAAGTTAGCACTGCTTGAGGTCACAGTAGGAGCCGTTCCGTTCGAAACTACGTTGGCTACTTTAACCGCCGTTCCACTTGAACGAGAGTTAGTCGTTACCGATGCATTGAGGACACCAACGGCCGTAGGCTTCGTGGTCATTGTAATCGTAAGTTCAGTAGCAGTAGCAGCTGCGACAGTACCAACGGGTCCACCCGCGAAGGTAACGGTGTTATTGGTGCGAACTGGATCGAATCCAAAACCGCTGATGACCAAGGTTGTACCGTTCAGAGCCAAATTTGTTTCTGAAGCGGTTACTACTGGCTTAACGGAAGCAACTTGTACCGATGAAGCAGAAGCAACACCCTTGGTCGTTACGATGGCGGTCAATGAACCGGCCCAAGGCTTTTTCGAGAAGCTTACAGTCAACGATGTCGCGGTTGCGGCGGTAACTGTTCCGAGGGCACCGTTGCTAAATGTGACTGTGTTGTCAGCTGGCGTGGTACTAAAACCATTGCCCGTAATTGTCACCGTAGAAGCTGTTGCCAAGATTTCCGTGGTGGTTTGTGTCACTGTTGGCCGAACCGTCGCAATTTGAACTGCGGAACCATTCGAGAACGAGTTCACCGATACCGTTGCCGTCAAAGCACCAGCACCAGGATTCGTAGAGAATGTTACCGTCAATGCAGTTGCTGTCGCTGCAGTGACTGTGCCAACAGCTCCGTTATTGAATGTGACGGTGTTATTGCCAGGAGTGGTGCTAAAGCCAAAACCGTTAATCGTGACCGTCGTCGCATTGATAGCGAGGTTTGCTGTAGAGGACGTTACCGTTGGACCAACAGTAGCAACTTGTACTGCCGAACCTGAGGTGACACTGTTGCTAGTCACGATGGCGGTCAAGCTTCCCATCGAAGTCGGCTTGGTCGAGAAAGTGACAATGAGTGAAGTAGCGGTCGCCGTAGTAACTGTACCAACGGCACCATTGTTAAAGGTAACAGTGTTATTGGCGGCGACAGTGTCAAAACCAGTACCGGCGATGGTAATAGTCGAAGCGTTCGCGCCTAAGGCTGCAGTGCTATTGGTCACAACTGGAGCTACAGTAGCAACTTGCACGGCCGATCCGTTGGCCACACCGTTGACGCTCACTTGTGCCGTCAAGTTACCAGCTTTAGGCTTGGTCGAATAGGTTACAGTCAACATGGTTGCAGTGGCACTTGTTACCGTACCTACTGCTCCGCTGCTTAGAGTCACTGTGTTATTCGAGGCTGTTGTGTCAAAACCGAAACCATAGATCAAAAGTGTCGTATCACTTGCAGCCCGAGATGTTGTGCTGCTGGTGACAACAGGAATCGAATTGGAAACCTGAACCGCACTGCCACTGGTTTGACCACTGGTTGTGACAACCGCAGTCAAACTGCCAACGGTGGTTGGTTTCACCGACAAAGTCACCGTGAGGGCAGTGGCTGTGGCTGTCGTAACAGTACCGACAGCGCCATTATTGAACGTAACAGTGTTCTGAGATGCAGTAGTACTGAAGCCAAAGCCATTGATCGTAACGGTATCTGCGTTGATACCCTGCGAAGTGGAGTTAGCCGTAACAACAGGCTTAACACTCGCTACTTGAACAGCCGAGCCACTGCTCATTGAATTGCTCGTAACAATCGCCGTTAAATCACCCACTGAAGCTGGAGCAGTGGAAAGCGTAACCGTTAAGGTTGTGGCAGTGGCGGCTGTTACAGTGCCTACGGCGCTGTTATTAAATACAACGGTGTTATTGCCGGCTGTTGGACTAAAACCAAAACCGCTGATGGTAACCGTTGTGCCGTTGATCGCTAAACTCGTGGTGGCACTGGTGACAACGGGTGCGACTGTCGCAACTTGGACTGCCGTTCCGCTATCAACACTATTGGTTGTCACAATTGCGGTTAAACTTCCCGCACTCGTAGGTTTGGTGCTAAACGTTACGGTGATGGCTGTCGCTGTTGCAGCAGTGACGCTACCGACAGCTCCATTGTTGAAGACCACCGTATTGTTACCCGGTGTCGTATCGAAACCGGTACCATTGATAACCACAGTTGAAGCATCTGCGGCTAGCGTCAAGCCCGCATTGGCGTTAACTACTGGCGTGATATTGGCAATTTGCACCGCCGAACCGCTGTTATGACCACCGACAGTAACGATAGCTGTCAGCGAACCACCCGCGGCCGGTTTTGTCGAGAAGGTTACCGTCAAACTGGTTGCTGAAGCCGATGTTACCGTACCGACTGCACTATTGTTTAACGTGACAGTGTTCTGTCCAGCTGTCGGCGAGAAACCGAAACCGTTGATAGTCACGGTAGTTGCGTTGGCAGCAACGCTTGTTGTAGCACTGGTCACCACTGGCACCACGGTTGCCACTTGAACGGCTGCTCCGCTGCTTACAGAGTTGGTCGATACGACAGCGGTGAGTTGACCCGCCGTTGTCGGTTTCGTTGAGAAGGTGACCGTTAACGATGTAGCTGTGGCAGTGGTCACTGTTCCGACGGCACCATTGTTGAAAGTTACCGTATTATCACCCGCTGTTGTGCTAAAACCGAAGCCATTAATCGTGATTGTGTCAGCATTCGCGGCCAAGTTCGACGAACTGCTGGTCACTACAGGTACAACAGTGGCGACTTGTACGGCTGAACTGCTGCTGACGCTATTGTTGGTAACAATTGCCGTCAAGCTGCCTGCCGTCGTCGGCGAGGTTGATAAGCTAACCGTTAGCGACGTCGACGTCGCGGCAGTGACGGTCCCCACAGCTCCATTATTGAAGGTAACTGTGTTGTCGCCCGGCGTTGTATCAAAAGCATAACCTTGGATCGTAATACTCGTAGCGTTGGCGGCTAGATTATCGGTAACTGCGGTAACCACAGGCACGATGTTTCCGACTTGAACTGCTGAACCGCTGCTGAGCGCGTTCGAAGTGACACTCGCGGTGATGCTACCGACGGTATCAGGTTGCGTTGAAAAGGTTACTGTTAGCGCTGTGTTGGTCGCACTGGTGATAGTACCGACAGCTCCGTTGCTCAACGTGACCGAGTTATCTGCTGGGGTCGCACTAAAACCAAACCCGTTAATAACCAATGTGGAAGCGTTTGCATTCACATCGGCTGTACTGCTGGTTACGACCGGCTTCACTGTAGCAACCTTCACAGGTGCACCGCTGCTGGCACTGTTCGAAGTAACGACGATGTTTAAGTCGCCAGCGGCTTCCGGCTTGGTTGAGAATGTCACCGTCAGCGAAGTGGCTGTTGCGGCTGTCACCGCTCCGACGGCTCCATTGTCAAAGGTGACGGTTGTGTTGGCGGTGTTGGTATCGAAACCGAAACCATTAATCGTGATGGTATCTGCGTTGGCGAGCAGATCACTGTTGCTACTGGTAACAACAGGGACAACCGTAGCAACTTGAACCGCAGAGCCACTGTCGATTCCATT
Source organism: Planctomycetota bacterium (assembly GCA_017303505.1). Lineage (GTDB taxonomy): Bacteria > Planctomycetota > Planctomycetia > Pirellulales > Pirellulaceae > JAFLCP01. The sequence continues at coordinate 32,671 of JAFLCP010000014.1, forward strand.
AACACTCACGATGGCAGTTAAACTACCAGCGGTCGTGGGAGGAGTATCCAACGTAACGGTTAAGCTGGTTGCTGTTGCCGACGCAACGGTGCCTTCGGCGCCATTATTGAAGGTAACTTCATTGTTTCCAGCGGTTGGATCAAAGCCTTGTCCAATGATGATCACGGTAGAAGCATTGGCGGCGATCTGATTGCCAGAGTTCGCAGTAACAACAGGGGATAGCGTTCCCACTTCAACAGCCGAACCACTGTTTTCTCCATTGGACGTTACGATGGCTGTCAAGCTTCCAGCTGTGGTTGGCTTCTTAGAGAAGGTAACGGTAAGTGATGTGGCAGTTGCGGCTGTCACATTACCGATTGCACCATTATTGAAGACCACTGAGTTGTTCGCTGGTGTTGGATCAAAACCGAAACCGTCAATCACAATGGTGCTTGCGTTGGCCGCAATCGCATCATCATTGGTGGTTACGATCGGAGTGACCGTGGCGACTTGTACAGGAGCTTGGCTAGCGATGCTATTGGTGGTGACCGTTGCAGTCAAACTACCCGCAGTGGCTGGTTTGGTTGAAAAAGTCACAACCAGTTGTGTGGCGGTTGCGGCTGTCACAGTTCCAACAGCACCATTGTTGAATACGACCGTATTGTTCGCGGCTGTTGGATCGAATCCATAGCCGTCGATAGTCACGCTTGCGGCATCTGCCGACAAGCTAGATGTGCTGCTGGTAACTACCGGTCGTGCTGTACCAACCTGAACTGCAGAACCGTTATTGATTCCATTGGTGGTTACAATCGCTTTCAAATTACCTGCCGCAGGAGCCGAGCTAAAGTTTACTGCTAACAGCGTTGAAGTTGCAGATACAACAGTTCCAGTGGCGCCAGAGTCAAAAACAACCGTGTTGTTACCTGCTGTTGTGTCAAAGCCCACCCCAACGATCAAGATCTGCGATGCGTTTGCATTGAGCATCGAGCCAGAGTTGGCAGTTACGACTGGTGATACACCCGCGACTTGCACAGCGGTACCGCTACTGATCGTATTGGTAGCCACTGAAGCATTAAGTTGTCCCGCCTCGGTTGGCTTGTTGACAAAGGTCACCGTCAACGAGGTCGCAGATGCAGCGGTTACGTTACCTGTTGCACCGTTATCAAACGTTACGGTGTTATTGCCTGGCGTGGGATCAAAACCATAACCGTTAATGGTGATGGTTGAGGCATTGGCAGTTATAAGATTACTTGGACTTGGTGTGACCGCCGGAATAACGGTGGCAACTTGAACCGCTGCTCCACTGGCAACCGAGTCTGTAGTCACGATTGAAGTGAGCGAACCAGCCATAGTTGGCAAAGTGGTTAGCGTTACAATCAATGAGGTTGGAGTTGCAGAGGTTACCGTACCAGCCGCACCATTATTGAACGTAACAACGTTATCAGCGGCTGTCGTATCAAAACCAAATCCAGCGATGGTTACCGTCGATGCATTGGCCGCCAAATTTGCGGTACTATTGGTAACTACGGGCAGCACGGTTGCCACTTGCAAAGCTGTACCGCTCGCGACACCGTTGGTCGTAACTATGGCGGTCAATGAACCGGCAGAGGTTGGCTTAACACCAAAAGTCACGGTCAACGATGTACTGGTTGCTGCGGTTACTGTACCCGTTGCACCATTGTTAAACGTGACAAGGTTATTACCGGGAGTTGTGGAGAAACCATCGCCCGCGATGGTCATTGTCGCGGCATTCGCAGCTAGATTGGAAGTCGACGAAGTGACCACAGGCCGAACATTGGCAATTTGCACTGCCGAGCCACTATTCAAGGATCCAATCGTAACGATGGCTGTCAAGCTGCCAGCCGCCGTGGGATTGGTCGAGAACGTCACAGTCAAGCTGGTTGCTGAAGCTGCAGTCACTGTACCAACGGCACCGTTGTTAAGCGTGACTGTGTTGTTACCGGGGGTAGTATCAAAACCATAGCCGCTAATGGTCACGGTCGTTGCGTCAACGGCAATAGTCGCAGTGTTGGCAGTTACCACAGGCGTCACATTGGCGACCTGAACAGCAGCGCCGCTCGTGACACCATTCGATGTCACCACAGCGGTTAATGAACCGGCTGTTGTGGGCTTGGTCGAGAGAGTTACCGTCAGCGAAGTCGCCGTTGCTGCAGTAACAGTACCTACCGCACCATTATTGAAACTGACTGAGTTGTTCGCCGCCGTTGGACTGAAGGCGGAACCAGCAATCGTAATCGTAGATGCGTCTGCCGCCAAGCTAGAAGTACTCGACGTTACCACAGGGCGAATCGAGGCAACCTGAACTGCGGTACCACTGCTAACGCTGTTCGTTGTAACCACGGCATTGAGTGTACCAGCCACGGTAGGATTGGTACCAAAGGTCACGGTCATGCTCGTGTTGGTAGCAGCGGTAACAGTGCCGACCGCTCCATTGTTCATCACCACCAAGTTGTTGCCTGGCGTTGTTCCATCAAAACCAAAACCGGCGATTGTCAGCGTAGCGGCATTGGCAGCTACGGCGGTTGAGCTGCTCGTGATGACGGGCGTAACAGTGCCGACTTGAACGGCAGAACCGCTACCGACGCTGTTTGTCGTTACCACGGCGGTAAGGTTACCTGCCGTCGCTGGGTTGGTACTAAATGTAACCGTGAGCGTGGTCGCTGTAGCAGCAGTTACTGTACCAACGGCACTATTGTTTAGAACGACTGTGTTATTGCCCGGAGTGGTACTAAATCCGAAACCTTGGATTGTCATCGTCGCGGCATTGGCCGCCAATGCTACGGTTCGAGTCGTGACTACAGGTGTTACTGTCGCCACATTAACTGCCGAACCATTGCTTACCGAATTCGTCGTTACCTGGGCAGTCAAGTTACCAGCTGCAGTTGGCTTAGTAGTAAACGTGACGTTAAGCGTGGTCGCAGTCGCTGAAGTAATTGTTCCAACTGCGCCGTTATTGAACGTGATCGAGTTGTTTGCAGCGTTGATGTCAAAGCCAAAACCGTTGATCGTGATGCTCGAGGCGTTCGCAGCCAAATTGCTGGTGCTGCTCGTAATCACAGGGGTGACCGTGGCGACTTGGACGGCAGCACCACTGCTATTGACACCGTTGGTAGTGACCAGCGCCGTTAATGCTCCAGCGGTCTTCGGCGGTGTAGAGAACGAAACAGTCAAGGAGGTGGCGGTAGAGGCGGTCACCGTACCGACGGCCAGTCCATTGAAATCAACGGTGTTGTTACCGGGAGTTGTGCTGAAACCAAAACCGTTAATGGTCATGGTGGTTGCGTTGGCAGCCAAGTTGCTCGTGCTGCTAGTGATCACAGGGACCACCGTTGCAACCTGAACGGGGCTCACGCTGGCAACGCCGTTCGTTGTAACCGTAACATTCAGTGGGCCTGCTGCAGTAGGTGGAGTGGTGATATTAACGGTAAGTGAGGTATCGGTCGCGGACGTGACAGTACCCGCCGCTCCATTGGTGAAGGTGAGCACGTTGTTGCCAGCCGTCTCATCGAAGCCGTCACCATTAATCGTGATTGTGGATGCATTAGCGGCGAGATTCGAAAGGCTAGCAGTAACCTTAGGTACTACGGTCGCAACCTGCACCGCCGAGCCACTGTTTTCTGTCAGCGTTGCGACAATCGCTGTTAGGGAACCAGCGTCATCTGGAGCTGTCGAAAACTGGACCGTTAACTGAGTAGGGCTGGCGGAAACAACTGTTCCCACGGCACTGTTATTAAATGTGACCGTGTTGTTGCTTACAATCGGATCGAAACCAGATCCGGTAATCACAATCGCGGCAACATCGGGATTGATGTTGGCCGTGTTCGCATCAACAACAACCGCGAATAAGTCTCTCTCTTCGAGTCGCTCGAAGGCTCGACTGCGAATACGACTCTGGCGTCGCGCCCGTTCCTTCTTTGCCTGCCGGTTGCCCATAAGCCACGCTATCAGCCGGAAACGACTCCAGATCAGAGACTTTTTCATTGCATCCCTCTTACAGGCATATGCCAAAGCTCGCCGTTTCAACCGCGTGGAACGTTAACGCTTCCCTAAGCGTTAAAGTTTAACGATCGCGCGGGAATGCGAGTCTGTGTGTACATAGTTCGCAATCATTCGGCGGTGCAAGCGAATTGCAATAAGAAGATTCTCGACAAATTCCCAAAAACGAAAATGTCAGGAACCGCGCACGGATTGCATAAAGAAAACCGAAAAACAAGTCGGTGATGAATTTGTCAGACGAGTTTGCGCCACCGTTTCAGTTTAACAATCCATAGTCAAATCGATGTCAGCAATCGAGTTCAGCAGATTTCGACATTTATGGGATATTCCTTCAGAAAATCCAACCCAAATATCGGCAATTCATTTTCGACGCTGAGCCATTATCTCCAGTTGCGATATGTAATCAGAACTTGCAAAACGGTGGCTATAGAAACCCAAATGAAATAGGGAACCTGAGCCACCGCTAGCCATGGTTGATATTTCCAAATCGCGAACATCATCCACACAATGGTTCCCCATACCACCACAATATCGACGGCTGCTAAGGGTAGGTTGCGCCACCCAAACTGAATGGGTGTAAAGATGAGATTCGCTATTAAGTTGATTGCGAAAGGAAGCACCACATACCACGGCAATTCCCTCCTGGCCCCCTTCCAAAAGACGATGGCAAACGTAATCAGTATGACCGGGTACAAACATTGCCAAATAAAGCCGATCGTCGCCGGCTCAGGCGTCCAGGTTGGCTTATCGAGAGAGTCATACCATTGCTTCCAGCTCATCACTCACCAAACTTTCTAGCGATTCATCTCTCGGACTAAACCTCTGCCTCACGCGACGCGGAGACCTACGCAGACCTCACCCACCGCAGACGAGCTAGTTTCCTATGCCATTCAGGATGCTCGCGTTCCGATATCAGAGAAAACCCTTGCCGCTCATAGAACCGCCAAGCCTTTTGATTTTCTTGAAACACCTCAACCTCGAGCGCGTAATGAGAACGTTGCACAAATTCCACTAAAGCTCGCCCGATTCCCAGATTCTGAAAACGAGGCATTACAAACAATCCCCCCAGTTCCGCGCCAATCAATGAAGCGAAGCCCACGGTACGCTCTTCGATTTCACAGACCCAGGTCACCGCTGCAGGAAGATACTCGCTTTCGACAAGTTTCCGCTCCACGGGCCAGAAACTCTCCGGCATGAATGAGTAAACCTCTCGGGCGGAACTTTCCCAGACATCGAGAACATCCAACAAATCTCTAGGAGTATAGGGTCGAATCAAGTGGTTGATTAAGTCCGAGTGCAACATGGTATTGTGTTCGATGGTAGATGATGAAAGCACGTCTATTCAGTATACTAACCATCACACACTCTTTGAGCGTCTGAGCCTCCCGCTGTTTAAAAACGGGGCAAAAGCGTAGTTGCAAATTTACTGGGCAAAGGTGATACAGCCCATCGCTTGACTAACTTCTTGTAATTCACAACTCAATCAACTGGAACAAAAATGTGAGTGATTCACTGTGGTTGGAAGCAACGCGCGAGACAATCGCCTCGTATCGTCGTTTGATCGACGGAGCGGTACAGCAGTTAACCGACGCTGAACTTCACCTTCGCCCGACCCCTGAAACTAACTCCGTTGCCATAATCCTGCGGCATTTAGGTGGCAATTTACGGAGTCGCTGGACGGACTTCCTTACGACCGATGGTGAGAAGCCCGACCGAAATCGCGACAATGAATTCAGCGATTGTGATGGAGATCGACAACAACTAATGGAGTGGTTTGATCAAGGCTGGAAAGCATTGGAAAATGCGATCGATGCTCTCGACCAGCACAACATCCACCAAACCATTTATGTGCGGGGGGAACCCCATAGCATTCCCCAAGCCATTCTGCGATCGATAACACATCTAAGTTATCATGTGGGCCAGATACTGCTCATTGCACGCACGGTTCACAACGGCCCATGGAGCTGGCTCAGTATTGCCCCTGGTCAATCTTCGCATCACAATCAACAGACGTGGGGAACTTCGGCAAGTCGGGCTGCTATGGGCGCAGCGAAACCGCCGAACCCAACTTGAAAGACAAATAAACCACCAGAAGTTTTCTCTCCATCACGCGTTCAAGGATGAATTTGTTTCACTCATGCAAGCCAGCCAAGCTAACGCTAATCCGCCAGATCATGAGGCTCGTGACACGCCCCAAGTCACTAGCATCGCGAGACCACAATCGATTATTCGCGCGTGGACATTGCGTTTCATCGCTTTATCCATCGGCATCTGCACCGCACTGCTTTGCGCCGAAATAGGCTTAAGAATTCTTGGCATTAGCTATCCGCTACCGTATCAGACCGATCCATATTGCGGCACGAAACTACAATCCAATTTCACGGCCCACTTTATGAAAGAGGGAAGGGCTTGGGTCCAAACGACCCGCGATGGGCGTCGAGATCGTGAATATCCTCTCCAAAAAGCTCCCAATACATTTCGGATCGCCATCCTCGGCGATTCGTATGCTGAAGCCCTCCAAGTTGAACTCGAAGAAACATTTTGGACTGTGTTGCAAACAGAACTTGAAGAATGCGATTCATTGCAAAATAAAAAAATCGAAGTGCTAAATTTTGGGACATCAGGATTCGGTACTGCACAAGAATTGCAAATGCTCGAACACTATGTGTGGGCTTATCAACCCGACTTGGTGTTGCTGGCTTTTTTGACAGGCAACGATATCAGCGACAACTCAAAGAAACTTTCAAGCAATCCTGTTCGCCCTTTCTATCAACTCGTCAACGATCAACTTGTGCTCGACGATTCATTCCTTCAGCACCCAACGTACTTGGCCGCCAACAGTCCGTGGGGTAAGACCAAAACAGCAGCCATCAATGGCTCAAGAAGCCTGCAGTTACTACGTGAAACTACCAATCGATGGCAAGCCCGCACGAAACCCAGAACTTCAGAGGTTCAAGTCGAAGAGGGTTTGGATCCTATTTATGCCGCCCCGAAATCCAATGATTGGCAAGAGGCCTGGGCTGTGACCGAGAAATTGTTGCAAAAGATGTCTAAAGAATGTGAACAACATCGATGTAAGTTCTGTGTTGTAACCCTCACCAATTCGCTCCAAGTGGAGCCGGATCGTCGTAAACGTGAAAACGCACAACAGGCTAACGGCATAGAGCATTTGTTTTACCCCGATTTTCGCATTGCCGACTTAGGAAAACGCGAAGGTTTTTGCGTATTCAATTTGGCACCCTCCATGCAGGAATCGGCGGAACAAACGCAAACGTATTTTCACGGGTTTTCGAACACTAAATTTGGAACGGGACATTGGAACCGCGACGGTCATCGCTTTGCGGGGCAATGGCTTGCCAAAGAACTCTGCCGTTTTTTGGACACAGTTGTCAACATCGCCCCGCCGCCTTGAGAAAATCGCGAACTAACCACCGCTCTCCCTTCGAAATCGGACTTGGGGCAACTTGGAGAATGAGTTAGACTGACCGATCGTCGCTCATCTGATAGGCAACCGGAAGGAATCTGGTTATGGAAATCGTCTGCCCCATCCTCGCACGCCCCACATCTGGATTCGAAATCGTAATGCGACGAGATCAGTGGGAGCTTGTACGCTGCCGGGAAACCGGTTTTGTATTTCTTTCCAATCCACCAGTTTACAATCAACTCAAGAGCGAGTTCGCCTGGGAAAAAACCTACGAGGCTGAACGCAAACGACGTCAAGAAAGCGAACCGACGGTTCACGCGGCGTCGCAACTCGCCAAAAAACTCAAATACAGAATCAACCCTCGACGGAATCGTATCGCCGACATGGCGTTGCGGTTTTCCGCCTCCAACGCCAACGAACCGATTCGCCTTTTGGACATCGGTTGCGGTAGTGGCCGATTGATGTTGGAACTCTGCCAACGCTTCGAACGACGAGGAGCAACAGCGGTCCCATTCGGTATCGAAGTATCCGAGCAATTGGCCGTAGAATCTTCGGAAATTGTCTCTCCTCTCGGCGGCGCCATTGTCAAAAACCATGCCGTTGGAGGTTGTCGCCATCTGAAGGGGCAGGGACAAAAGTTCGACTTGGTCATGATGTCATGCTTCTTGGAACATGAAGCTCAACCTTTGGAATTGCTCCGTTCGCTACATGCTTTGCTAGCAAAGAATGGCTCAATTGTGATCAAGGTCCCCAACTATGCTTGCTGGAATCGGCACATACGGGGAGCAAGGTGGTGTGGGTATCGATTCCCCGATCACGTCAATTATTTCACTCCAAGAACGCTGAGAATGTTGGCGCAGGGAGCTGGATTTTCTAGGTTTCATCAGTCGTGGTTCGATCGGAACCCAGTGAACGATAATATGTATTGCGTCTTGCAAAAATAGTCCCGCACAAAACTATTCTTTTGTCTATCTATCGTTTTAGCTAGCGGACCCGTATACACTATTTGGCTGCTCGTCCCATCATCGGGGACGCAACTCGTCTGGGTCAGTCAAAGTTAGGAGGGTGGCTAATGAGTCGGGTCTCTTCCACAGGAATGGAACGCGAAGTCCAAGATGTCTTACGTCGCTTGCGCAAGATGGAAAAGACAGCCGAATACTGGCTGCAACAACGCCATCGCGAGGGGGCCAATGACGAGAACATGCAAGCGCTGTGGACGAGTTTAGGTGGCCTCACACAATGCCTTGATACGATCTATTCGTTTCAGCCGTTGCTGCACAAGGCATTGGAAAGTGGCGATGCGGCATGCCGCTGCCATGCGGCTGCACTCCTAGTTCGTATGGGCGTCACCGTTAAACCCCAAACGTTGCTCGCGATTCTCGAAGAGAGTTTTTCGTCGAGTGATTTGCAGAGCCGTCGCAATGCGGCCCGCATGATGTATGAGTTGCGATCTAAAGGCTTGCCTGTACTGAGTCGAGCCTTAACCGACAAGGACGAGCACGTACGCAACTGGGGCTTGAAGCTGGTTCAAGCACTTGGCAAAGAAGCGATGCCCGCTTTGCCAGCTCTGATCGAACTGGTGCGTGTAGCATCGCAAACGTCCGGAGCTGATATACCTAACATTCAACTACGAGCTGACGCCTGCGATTTGATCGCGGAATGGGGCACAGCGGCAGCCAGTGCGGCTAAGGTGTTGCTGACTGTCAGTGAAGAGCGATTTGATGGCGAAGACAATCGCTATCTTCGCTTGCGTGCAGTTCGGGCGCTGCATGCGGTCGCGAGCAATCCCAAACAAGTCATCAAAGTTGCTCTCGAAATTTTGGAAGCGCGGCCCGCGATCATTCAAGTTGACGAAAACGGAGTCCCTGTTGACGATGGCAGCTATTGGCCACGAGTATGGGCCTGCGACTTGATCGGCGAACTAGAGGCTGAGGGGGCCTCAGCGATCCCCAAACTCGAAAAGCTACTCAAGGAAGAAGAAAACGCTACCGTCCGCGAAGCTGCAGAAGAAGCGTTGCGCAAGATCACTGCTTCCTAAAGACATAACACTCCGTTGCCTCGTTTCCTTCCTCTGGAAACGAGGCAACGCTCTTCATCAGCTCAAAATCGCTTTTACTACATTCCCGTGCACGTCCGTTAGGCGATAGTCACGCCCCTGGAATCGATACGTCAAGCGCGTGTGATCGAAACCAAGTTGATGCAAGATCGTGGCTTGCAAGTCGTGCACATGAACTTTATTTTCAGCCACTGAAAAGCCGAGTTCATCGGTCTCTCCGTAGGTCATACCGCCGCGAACGCCACCTCCGGCCATAAACATGCAGTAACAGTCAGGGTAATGATCTCGACCGAGCACACTGCCGGCAGCGGTGCGGCCTTCACGGAATGGGGTACGACCGAATTCTCCACCCCAAACAATCAATGTCTCATCGAGCAATCCACGTTGGCGTAGATCTTTGATCAAAGCGGCGACCGGCTTATCCATAGTCGCACATTTGTTCGTGAGTCCGTCACGAATGTCTTCGCCAGGCCCGGTTCCGTGGAAGTCCCAGCCCCAATCGAACAATTGCACATAACGAACTCCCTGCTCAACCAAGCGTCGAGCCAATAGACAATTATTGGCCAAACTTGAAGCCCCAGGTTTAGCGCCATATTGCTCGAGTACTTCAGCAGGTTCACGTGAGATGTCCATTACTTCTGGGACCGACATCTGCATACGAAAAGCAAGTTCATACTGCGCAATACGAGTGGCTGTCTCTGGATGTCCCATCTCTGCCGCTTGCTTCTGGTTCAATTCACCAATCGCGTCCAAAGTGAGCCGACGCATATCTCGACTCATCCCAGGCGGGTCGGTTACATACAGCACTGGATCACCTTGCGAGCGACATTGTACGCCTTGATATACACTCGGTAAGAAACCGCTACCAAAGGAGTTCTTGCCACCGTTGGGTTGCACGCCACTTGAAATCAATACGACAAAGCCTGGCAGATTTTCATTCTCTGATCCGAGCCCATACGTTACCCATGAACCGAGCGACGGACGTCCCGAACGCGCAGAACCTGTATACAACAACAACTCGGCGGGAGCATGATTGAATTGCTCGGTGAACATCGACTTGATCAAACAGATCTCATCAGCTACCCCATGGAAATTGGGAATCGCATCGCTCATCCAAGTTCCATTAGGACCATGTTGCGAAAATTTTCTCGGCGTGCCCAATAACTTAGGAACACCCGATGTAAATGCAAACCTGCGTCCCTTCAAAAAAGAATCCGGACAGTCTTGCCCAGTCCGAGCCACTAACTCCGGCTTGTAATCAAACAAATCCAAATGTGGAGGTGAGCCTGTGCAATGGATGTAGATTACGCGTTTCGCTTTAGCGGCAAAGGGTGGTACCTTCGGTGCGAGTGGATTCACGACACCGTTGGAGTCCGAAGGTGTTTCGGCTCGACTTTCTTGTTGCAACATTGAGGTGAGGGCTAGGGCCCCTAAACCACCCGATGCATACTTCAAAAAATGTCGGCGGGTTTGCCAAGCAATTCGTTCGACGCGTGGATCATTCGATGCTGGTTTCATTCGTATCCCCGATCATTTCTGTCCGAGTTGGACCTGTTTTGTATTTCAAGTTTGTTGCGTTGGCACATACGGATAAACAGTCAAGAATTTCACGACAGCCGAATCAACGACGCATCAAAAATTCATCCAAGTTAAAAATGGAATTCGCGACCACAGTCCAGGCTGCAAGCTCCGATATATCGACGCCTTCGGGCGCTGGTCCAATTGGATCCGTTGCCAATTTTTTCGCTTCATCAGGTTGCGACTTGAGAACTTCGAGAGCTTTATCGTACAGTCGTTTGAGCACACTCACTTCGTCGGCTGTCACGGGGCGTGAAAGGGCTCGCGATAGAGCAAACTCGAGTCGTTCTTCTAATGTCTTGCCATTCTTCAACGCTAATCGACCGTAGGCTTGTGCCGCTTCGATGTAAACTGGATCGTTGAGAGTGACCAAGGCTTGCAGGGGCGTATTGGTTCGCACACGGCGCAAGGTGCAGACCTCGCGATTCGGTGCATCAAAAGTACTCATGGATGGATAAGGATTGGAGCGGCGCCAGGTGGTATAGATGCCTCGGCGATAACGATCATCTCCACCGCTGGTTTGCCAGTCGGTGCTCGAGCCAAATGCTGCGTTAAGTCCTAATGAGGGTTGTGGCGGCTTGACCGGTGGCCCGAACATTTTGTGACTCAACAGACCCGCTACGGCCAAGGCTTGATCTCGAATTGTTTCGGCAGGAAGTCGGAATCTTGGTCCTCGGGCAAGCAATCGATTTTCTGGATCGAGTTGCGCCAATTCGCGGCTAACCTTGGAACTTTGGCGATACGTTGCGCTCATCAACAATGTCTTGAGGAGCTTTTTCATATCCCAACCGTTGTCCATAAAATCGACGGCGAGCCAATCGAGAAGTTCTGGATGCGTAGGCAGATCACCTTGCGACCCAAATTCTTCGGCCGTTGCCACAAGGCCCGTGCCAAAGAGTTGCTCCCAATAGCGATTCACCGTCACGCGTGCAGTCAATGGATTATCGCGAGATACTAACCAACGAGCCAATCCCAATCGATCATTTACTTTCTCGCCTGTGACTTGAAATACAGCAGGAATACCCGACTGTACTTCTTCACCTAGGTCCATGTAGTTACCGCGATTATGGACTTTGGTAACTCGTAAACTATTGGCCGCCAACTCTTTCATGACTGGGACCGTTGTCGTTGGCTTTAGAGAATTTAATTCTTGGCGACGCTCAGCTAATCGTTTTCGAACAGGTTCCAATTCAGTAGCAATTGTGCGGTAGTAGCCCGCTAGCTGATCTTTTTGTTGGCCAGTTCTCTCGCTTTCGGTAATCAAGAGTATTCGTTGAATGTCCGCTGGAATTGCGGCCCATTTTGTGATCTCGGTTTCGCTTGTGACGTGAACGCGAAACTTGCCCAAGATGTGTTGTGTATGGGGCGATTGCTGAACCAAACGAATACGCAATCGGCTTCCGGGTCCCACTTTCACCGGCTGGTTGGCAACCAATGTCAATTGATGATCTCGCCCCGCAGCTCCACCGACAGCCCAACCTTTTTTGAGATCGATTTTCGCTGTCACCAAATTGCTCGCTTCGAATCCATCTTGATTGAAGTCAGCGAACGCTGTGGCAAAGCGAATGAGTTGCGTCCCATCGAGACTCCAGGCAACCTCTGGGTGGCTCGTATCCTCGATTTTGCTCTCCCACACTACTTGCTTTTGTTCATCAAGAACTTTGACAACAGCCCCCTTAAGGCGTTCCATGATTCCAGCCCCACCGTCGGTTCGATTCCAAACGGAGACTCGTTCGATTGGCACGTTCGTTTTCAGGTCGACTTCCCACCATGGATCGGTACTATCGGCCTTCGAATGTGTCACAGACTTGGATTGAAAATATTGACCATCGGTGTTGCCATCGATTGCGAGCTTAGCATCGCCACCAAAATCTGTACTGCTTTGACTGGCCTCGCCTTTCGTGGCGATGTTAGCACCATTGGAAAACACTTCAACTTCCGCCACAGACAGGATTCGATTTGAGCCAGGATTTTCAACGCGAACATAGCGTCCCATTAGTTTGGATCCGGCCGGTGGGATTATGGTCGCTTGAACTTCACTCAACACAAAATTCCCACCGCTCCAACCTGGGCCATTACCGGGTAAGGCTGAATCGGCAAGGGCTTCAACTTGCAAGGCAACCACCGAAGCACTTTCAGATTGAGCCAGCGATGACAGATCCAATTCGATCTCAAAGTTATCTTTGGCTGCGCCGACGGTGCTACGAACGATGGACGCCTCTGTGTCGATCTTCAGATCGACTCCGCCTTCACTCTTGGCAGACAGAACTTTGGGCGTTTGCCACTTCGGTTGACGAGGTAGAGTGGCTTCCCAATCTTTGAGAGTTTGCCAAAGTTCGGGTGTCATGGTATCGAGGATTTTTTGATCTTCGGCGACCGATTGTTGCAATGCCTGACGTTTCTGAATTTGTTCATCAGCCCAAATTTCAACCAAGGGAGATTCGTCGCCTCGATCTGCATCTTCAGAATTATTGAAGATGGCAAACGACTGATAGAATTCCTTCTGGCTAAGTGGATCGTACTTATGAGTATGGCATTGAGCACAAGCCATGGTGGTCCCCATCCATACGGCGTAGGTGGTGTTGACACGGTCTACGACAGCCACATTGCGAAACTCTTCGTCGTTGGTTCCACCTTCATTGTTGGTAAGCGTGTTGCGATGAAAGGCTGTTGCGACACGTTGATCTGGAGTTGCATCGGGCAATAAGTCACCAGCGATTTGTTCAATGGTGAATTGATTGAATGGCAAGTTCTGATTGAATGCCTTAATCACATAATCGCGATAAGCCCAAATAGTTCGCGGCGGATCATCTGCGTAGCCAGCGGAATCAGCGTATCGCGCGAGGTCGAGCCACATTCGCGCCCAGTGTTCCCCGTAAGCGTCTTTCGCCAAGAAACGATCGACCATTTTCTCGTAAGCGTTAGCCGACTTGTCGTTAACGAACTCGGCCACTTCTTCTGAGGTTGGAGGTAAACCGGTGACATCCAACGCAACTCGACGAACAAGTGCGTGGCGATCTGCTTCCCCTTGCGGCTGAAGCCTCTCTGCTTTAAGTCGCTGAAGAATGAAGTGGTCGATCGCATTACGAGCCCACCCTTTTTCCGCAGTGTCTTGAAGTTCGGGAACGGCAGGTCGCTGAGGCACAACGTACGACCAATGCATCGAGTACTCAGCACCCTGTTCAATCCATTGCTTCAACAGTTGAACTTCAGCAGCCGTCAGTTTTTTTCCGCCATCAGGTGGCGGCATAACTTCGGATGGATCATCACTCAGGATTCGATGGATGATGTGACTTTCATCCGGTTTTCCAGCGACAACTGCAAAGTGCCCACCTAAATCTTCACGCAATCCCTCGGGCGTATCGAGCCGCAGGCCATGAGATCCACCACCTTCGCGTTCCTCCTCATCCGGCCCGTGACAGCGAAAGCAATTGTTGGAAAGTATCGGACGGATGTCTCGATTGAAATCCAACTTGGCTGGATTCTTGCTAGAGTCACTCTTTGAAGATTCAGTTTCTTGGGCCACAAGTGGTTGAAGAAACAATCCCGAGAGGAAGAACGCCGAGAGTCTGAAGGCGAGCATTACTGTCCGCGTCATCGATGGCTCATTTGGGAGGGAAGTTAAATGGAGGGAAAAAACTCCCTTTCAGTATACTCCCTTTAGCGACGCATTTCGAGATATTTGCGGCGTGAGTCGGTCTGTCACACCTAATTGCGGATCCGTTTCAGTTTTTCGTTAATTGGATCGAGAGACCGAATTTCTGGATCAAAGTTTGGCCCGAGCCGCTCACTGGCTAAGCGGTGGTGCGGATGGTTCGGGTTTCCCCAGGCTTGCAACCATTGCTCATATTGTTTTGGACCCGAACAATTTTCCTGAGGGCATACTCGTTCCGCTTCAACGCAGTACGGATAGTGCGTTCTTGGCTCGCGTGCCTCAGGTCCTTCAATCACGATAGAATGCACCCAATTGTGGGACATATCATATACATAATTGAACTCGCTAATTCCCTTTTTCCACAATTGACTCAATGTGATGCGAGCTGAGTTTTCCCATTCAAACTCGGCGATGGCTTTTCGATCTGCCGTGTACTCTCGCCCCTCGATATCGAAGTAGTGCAACTGGCGATTCTGCCACCCCAGCACAGCTTGCAAGATCTCGTGCAGTTTTGCCAAGTTGCAATCTCGTACTTGAACCCGACGAAACACGGGAGGTTCGATGCCGTCGATAGAGCAACTAACTTGAAAAACTTTGGGTTGCGAATTCGTGTTTGACGAATCGGTATCGGTCACTGGATTTTGAGACATGTCTTCGCCTCGCGGTGGAGGCCTGCACAAAAAATGAAAGAGCAATCTGCTAACGTTAGATAATGATCACTCAATTTGGTTCAGGAAAAACGGGACAAGAATTGAGCGAATCAAAAGGAGTTTCACCCCAAAATAAATTACCTGCTTCGGGCGACGCATCTCGTCGTTCGGCGGGCATATGCTCGATGGCGGTGGTAATAATCAACTTCACCTTGCCTTCGTGCAGGACCAATTGAGGGCATGTGTTTTGCGGTGAGCCCACAGTTCGCCAAACGCGACAGAGCTTTCCATCGGCTAGGCGATACTCGCGTGTTTCGCCATGTTCTGCGGGGTTAGGGTTATACATGCTCACAATGCAGTACATATCGTTGGGAGTCAGAATCATTCCATCGGGTACGGCATGATCTTCTGTAAGATCTACCAGCGTTGTAGGCTCAGAGAGGGTGCCCGCATCGATATCAATGGTGTAACCCACAATTTTTTTCGTGGGCGAATCGATGTCTAACAATTGCCAAGAACCGTCCGCGAGTTTGCGAACCGCCTTACCGTTGCTACATATCTGATCGCGACGCAGTGGGATCAGTTTTTTATCTTTGGCTCGCCAGAGATAGAGTCCCGCTTTGCGAGTTTTGAATTCGAGGTCCTTAGTTCCAAAGATAAGGTTACCATCAAAGACGAGACCATCATTGATGATGGTGTTTTCGACATCAGCGTCAACGCCATCGCAAAAAGTTGTCCAACTCTTTTCGATGGTGTCGTAAATGCCGAGCGAGCGTTCCAGACCGATAACAAAACGACTGGGCTTATTGGTTGGAAAAGCAAATCCAGGTCGACCTGGGAGCGGATACGCGTAGTTGGCTTTAGTCACTAGATCCAAAATACACAGCGAGCCAGTTCGCGCGTCGGCTGCGTGTTGGATGGCCACCCAGGAAAACCGATTGCTTTGAAGAGGATAGGGCCCTTCAGGCAAGAATTTAAGATTTTCATTTTGAGGGCGGTAAAGCACTTGTGCATCGACGATCGTTGGCATGTCTATCCTGGCTTTTCAAGCGATGTACAAAATTCCCATCGGAACTGCGTCTCCCTGGACACAGCGTCTCATCGGAATAGGGTGAATGCAGGTGCATAGTGATACCCTGCGGTGGTCAAAAGAATATCGTAAATTTTGGTTTTTGTCGTCTCCCCCAAGCTTGCCAAGCTTGTAGCGACTCCATAAGTCTTTACTGCGTTGGAGCTTACGCTTACAGAGCCCACGCAATCCATTAGCCCAACAAGTGGGTAATAACGGCGGATGGCACCGGAACGCGGTGGGACCGTTGACGAAAAATGGAGCGGGTAAAATCTGCATTCTTTTGCCCAGTCATTGCCAGGCTGCCGACGAAATGGAAGAATCCAGGCGTTCGGATTTCGACGTTGACTCCGCAGTTCAAACCTGACTATGATCCGAGCCGTGTTAGAGATAACCTGGGCACAACGAATTAGGAGGCGTTGTGTTCTGCTGGGAATTTATCCCAGACGAAGTGACACTGCGGCCAGGGTTCTGGAGCGGGGAGGATTCCCGCGTATCCAACCTGATTGCCACAGGAGGTGCCGGTGTCCTTCACTATCGATCAAGAATTAAAAGAACGCGTTCGTCGCTCCGTCGACATCGTAGACCTGATGGGCAGCTACCTAGACCTGCGCCGTCAAGGGCGGGGCTTTGTTGCGCGCTGCCCATGGCATGACGATCGTCGTCCTAGCCTCCAAATCAACCCCGAACGCCAAAGCTGGAAATGCTGGGTGTGCGACCTCGGTGGTGATATCTTTAGTTTCACGATGCAACGTGAAGGCATCACATTTCCCGAAGCACTGAGAATGCTGGCAGAGCGGGCTGGTATCCCGATCGAAAGCAAGGACTCGTCGGGACGTCCCTCACTTTCGCCCGATGACAAGCGAATGCTTTATCAGGCGGTCACGTGGGCCTGCCGAGAGTATCGAAAATTTCTAACGACAGCTAGTGAAGCCGAGAAGGCGCGACTCTATTTGAAAGAACGCGGCCTGGATGAGGCAACGCTGGAAAAATTTCAAATCGGTTTTGCTCCAGCAAGTTGGGATTGGTTGTTGCGCAGGGCAGGGGAGGCGCAGGTTTCGCTGGCCAACCTGGAAACAACTGGTTTTTTGGGGCGTAGCGAACGTGGCTCGCGTTATGACCGTTTTCGCGAGCGAGTCATTTTCCCGATTCGCGATCCACAGGGACAATCGATCGCGATCGGCGGACGTATACTGCCTGGCTCAACGGAAGCTGCCAAATACATAAACTCACCTGAGACACGTCTCTATTCCAAGAGCCATCAGCTTTTCGGTTTAGACATGGCGCGTGACACGATTAGCAAGAGTCGTCGAGCGTTAGTGATGGAAGGCTACACCGACGTGATGATGGCTCATCAGTTTGGTGTGCATAACGCTGTGGCTGTTTGCGGTACGGCCTTAGGAAGTGGTCATATTCGATTACTGCGTCGCTTTTGTGACGAGGTGATTTTGATTTTGGATGGTGACGAAGCTGGACAACGCCGCACCAATGAAGTGTTGGAATTGTTTGTCGCCGCTCAAATGAACTTGCGAATTCTGACATTGCCATCGGGCTTAGATCCCTGCGACTATTTTCTGCAGCAGGGTTCACAGGCTTTTCAAACGCTATTAGATGAAGCGATTGATGCCTTAGAACATAAGATTCGCGTTTCCTGTCGCGGCTTTGATCCGCTGGTAGATACGCATCGAGCCAATAAAGCGCTGGAAGAAATTCTGTCGACCATCGCACTGGCCCCCAAAGCGAGCATCATGGGTGATGATGCAATGCAATTGAGACAGACGCAACTTTTGAGCCGAATTTCGCGACATTTTCACGTCGCAGAGCCCGAATTGCGTCAACGCGTGAAGCAACTTCGCGAAAAACCGCAAACCGATGCGGCTCGCTGGTTGAAAGCAGATTCACCAACTGAGGTTGCAACGGCGCGGCAATATCGTTTTACTGATTTAAGTGTGATGGATCGCGAGCTGTTTGAGATCCTGATCCTGCAGGCGGACCTAGTACCTTTGGCCTTAGAACGCATTGCACCGAATCAACTGAGCTGCGACTGTGCCCGTGAGTTGCTAGCGATTTACCAGCGATTGGAGATGGCTGGTGATTCGTTAGAGTTTTCATCGGTACTGTCGAGTACAGAAGATCCAACTTTGAAAAGTGTATTGGTATCGCTCGAAGAAGATTGTTACCGCAAAGCGAAACGCAAACCGATTGAGGCCTATCATCGATTGCAGGCGTTGTTGGATCGCTGGCACGAGCAAGTAGTGGAAAAAACACAGCAAGATATAATTCGAACTTTAGAGGAGTCCAAGTTGTCCGATGAAGAGGCGTTAGACGTCCTTCAAGATTTGGTTCGCCAGGCTCAATTGCGACATGGCTTGGTGAGTAAAACGATTGGTAGTACGGATACACATTCCTGAGGTAAGACCCAAACCTACGCGGCAGTTCGCCAGCGCCCAGGCAGGAGCCGGCCGCTCGTGCGAAACCTCCCGCAACCCAGCAGGCAAAGTGTCATCAAACTACGAATTGCATGTTGTCGCATTTATTACCCGCCCTTACCCGCGCAGCATTGCGTGAACTGCATCGAAAAGGAGTTCGATTGTGGAACCGATGGATATTGAATTACAGACCTTGGTAGAAAAAGCCAAAGAGCAAGGCTTTATTACTTACGAACAAGTGAATCGCTATTTGCCCAACGAAGGCTTTAGCTCAGATCATCTCGATAAGCTGTTGTCCGTTCTGGATAAACTTGGATTGGAGCTAGTAGACGCGGACCCCAACGCGCCAGCTGTAACGAATGTCTCGGCCAAAGAAGAGACGATGGTAAGCGGTGAGATGCCTCGCCTAACCAACGATCCGATTCGCTTGTACTTGAGCCAAATGTCAGAAATCCCGTTGCTCACTCGCGAGCAAGAAATTTCATTGGCCAAGAAGATAGAAATCAATCGCAAACGATTTCGCAAAGCCGTTTTGGGTAGCGACTATGCCATGCGGCAGACCGTTGAGATTCTCAAAAAGGTACATTTGGGTCAATTACCGTTTGATCGCACGATCAAGGTATCGCTCACAGAGAATCTGACCAAAGAGCAGATCACGGCCCGTATGCCGCACAACTTGAAAACGCTGGATCGATTGCTGGAAGAAAATCGCCAAGCGTTCAACGAGATCATTCGCAAGAGCACAACGCCGGTTCGCAAACAGAACTTGATTCGACAATATGTGCGTCGTCGCAACAAGTGCTTAGTGTTGGTGGAAGAACTTTCGCTTCGTTCGCGACGCGTTCAACCGTTGATGCGACAACTGGAACAATTTGCGGATCGCATGGAGACGATCCAACGCCGTCTGAAAGTGATCGCCGACCAATCGTTCTCCTACATGGAGCGTGAGAAGCTGCAGCGAGAATATCGCCAGTTGATCATGCTCACGCATGAAAGCCCACGAGTTCTACGGGCTCGCTGTGAAGAATTCCGCAAGTACTATAAAGGTTACGAGAACGTCAAACGCGAGCTTTCCAGTGGCAACTTGCGCTTGGTTGTTTCGATTGCTAAGAAGTATCGCAATCGTGGTTTGTCTTTCTTGGACTTGATTCAGGAAGGTAACACCGGTTTGATGCGAGCGGTGGATAAGTATGAGTATCGCCGTGGGTTTAAGTTTTCGACTTATGCAACTTGGTGGATTCGCCAAGCCATAACTCGATCGATAGCGGACCAAGCCAGAACGATCCGCATTCCGGTGCACATGATTGACGTCTTGAGTCGCTTGCGCCAAATCCAGAAGAGATTGTTACAGGACCTGAAACGCGAGCCCACGGTTGAAGAGATCTCGGCGCAAATTGATTTGCCAATTGAAGAAGTTCGACGGGTGTTGGATATCGGGCGCCATCCTGTCAGCTTAGACCGTCCAGTGGGCGAAGGCGAAGACAACAGCTTCGGTGAATTTATCGAAGATAGCAGCAGCGATAATCCGGTGAAGAACGCGACCAACGGTCTATTGCGAGAGAAGATTGATACGCTATTGAAGACATTAACGTATCGCGAACGAGAGATCGTACGATTGCGATATGGTCTAACAGATGGCTACTCGTACACCTTGGAAGAGGTGGGTCGAATCTTCAAGGTGACACGCGAACGAGTGCGTCAAATCGAAGCGAAGGCAGTGGCCAAATTGCAAAATCCAATGCGTTCGCAGCATCTTGAAACCTTCTTGAAGAAGGCGGCTTAGTGGACAACGAGGCCATAGCGGGCTGCATAAGCGGTTGAGTTACGCGTGAAAAACTCCTGTCGAAAGACAGGAGTTTTTTTGTACACGCAATCAATTGCCTACTGGCAGAAAGCAGCCGGCTTACACTACACTTGAAAGACCACATTTGACCAACGGACCGTGAGTCATTCTGACTCTTTCCTCTTCGTTGCTCCCAGGCAGAAATTTGACATTAGCATGAAGATTCCCTGTTCACAGCTTCAAGCACTTCACCGTCTCTTGAAGCAGAGACAAGACCTCCGCAACCAGTTGGAACGAGGTCCTCGGCAACTGGCAGCTAAAGCGGCGATGGTTGCCAGTGCGTTGGCGGGCTTGGATGCAGCCAAATTGAAATTGCGCGAATTGAAGATGGCCTGCGATCGAATGCAACTGCAATTGCGAGACCGAGAGAACAAGATTGCTGGGCTTGAAACCAAAATGAATCAAGCGGCCAGCAACCGGGAATACCAAACCTTGAAGGAACAAATTGCAGCCGACAAACAAGCCAATAATGTCTTGTCCGACGAGATCCTGGAAACGCTTGAGCAGATTGATGCCGCTGTGAAGGGCGTAGCGGAAGCGGAAGCAAAGCACAAAGTGATGCAAGCGGAAGAAGCCACCTTTAAACAGCAGACCACCCAGCGATTGGAAGTGGTCAAGAGTGAACTGCAACGGGTTAGCGAGGCGTACAAAGCGGCGGAACTATTGCTGCCTGAAGAGTTTACTCCCGAGTACTTGCGGGTCGTTAATGCGAGAAATGACGAAGCCCTCGCAGGAGTTGAGAATGGCACATGTGGCGGGTGCTATCATGTTCTGACTCCCAAAGTTGTCGACCAATTGCGGATGGACAACGTTATGTTTTGCCAATCATGCGGAGCGCTGCTCTACCTGGGAGGCGACGATTAGTCGCGAACCGAACTTCCAGGGGCCAGTTCGACTCAAATCGAGGTTTTAGGGCCGTTTTTTGGCGAATTTTGCATTTTTTTGGCAGAAAAATATCGCCCAGCAATGGGCCGGAGCAACTGGCCGAAGTTTGGATTTCGCCGTATAATCCGAGGAAACCGCGCAACCGGAAATCATTTAAATCTTGACAATTCGGACCCGGCTCCGAACGATAAAGAACTTAATGTTGTTTTCTATTTCTCCGACCTCTTTTCGCCCTCGAAAAGAGGTCGGCTTTTTTTGGTAGAGATGCGACCATGAGCGACTATGTACCTATGACCCGTGACGGGTACAACCGTATCAAAGCGGAGATTGAACGCCTTGAATCCGTGGAAATGCCGCTGATTGCTGAGAAAATTGCGGCTGCTCGTGCCGAGGGTGACCTGAAGGAAAACGCTGAGTATCATGCGCAGCGGGAAAACCAAGGCTTGCTTCAAGCTCGCATTAATCAACTTCGCAGCAAGCTTGCCCGCGCCCATATTGTGGATGTGGCGACTTTGCCGAAAGACGAAATCGTTTTTGGCGCGACCGTTAAAGTCCGTGACATTGACTTCGATGAAGTTGAAGAGTTCACGCTGGTTGGCGATGGAGACGAGGATTACGACACGGGCAAGATCTTGGCGACGAGCCCGATTGGTTCGGCACTTATGGGAAAGAAGAAAGGGGATCAGGTCAGCATTCCTGTTCCCCGTGGTATGCTCCGATACGAGATACTTGAGATTGAATTTCGCGACTAGTTTCGTTGCTTAAGTGCGGAAGCGAGAAGTTGTGTTGCGATTAGGTGTCTTGGATATGAGGCGTTTTGGATATGAGACGCCTTGAATTCCGTGCAACAGGTTGAGACATGAGCAGCAACACAGAGACAACACAAACAGTTGAAAATAAAGAAGTTCCACTTGCACCAGCTTGCTTGGTCGTGGTGATTATCTTCAGCGTGATCATGAGTGTGGTTTGTGCGGGCCTTTCATGGTATCTCAATCAAAACCAAAGCGAGAATGCGGCACGAGCTTTGCGCGAGCAACTTATCCCTTGGGTTCAACAGTCCGCTCTTGAACCTACGGATAAAGAAGCGATCAGTGCAGAACTCAATCAGTTGGCAGTCCAGATGGATTCCAAGGATCTAAATGAGGGAGAGCTGCGGCGGCTTAGATTTTGTCTCACGGACAATCCCGTTTTGTTGTGGGGTTTTGTACAAGCTGCCGTGGGTAAGATTGAAAGTTGTTCTGAGCTTACGGATATTGAGAAAGAGCAAGCACGTTTAACAGCCGATCGCTTGCTTCGATTAGTGGCGGAGCGAAAGCTGACACGTTCAGCATTGGAATTCAGCCTGCAAACGGTGACTTTGGCACGCAGCGATGGCTCGGGGTTGGTAGTGAAAGATAATCCTACCACCGACGACTTACGGACATTTGTAAAACGAGGGGCGCAGCAGGCAGATGGTTTGCAAGCTTCAAAAGAGCCGTATGAAAAAAGTCCTGCTCAAGTATTTCACATGATGATTGAATCGGCTTTGGAAGATCCCCAGCCGGCCAAAGATAGTCCTGCCCAGAAGTAGTCACTGCCCCACTTCGGATTTTGTTTCGCATTGTCTTCTTGCGAAATTTGAGTTTGGACAGGAACGCCATGGTTCTGCGGTGATGGCACCTCTGCGTGACGTCGTGTCATGTTGAAAGTGCGTCCGGGTAAAAACTCTTGTGCATTCACTGCTTTTCACTGCCTTTGTCAAACAGAAACCTTATCTTGCATTTGGACTGGAATGAGCCTGCGGATACAGCGAGCGAGGTGGGCATCTGTGTCTGCGACTGTGGCCTGTATCCAAAGCGGAGAATTGCTGGCTTTGGCTGTTTACGGATACGACCACTCAGGCTGTTTTTGCTGAGCAGAAGGTTCTGTCCCAGAACCGACTTCAACTTCCGGCGTCATCCTGAATTGATAGCATCCTCAAGCCGAACGCCAACAACGTGCCTGGCACCAAATTTTCCACGCGGTTTGCTAGCATTCAACGACAAAATCAGCGTGCCTGGCACCATTTTCGGGCGCACGGCCCAATGCTAGCAAACCTACTCCGTCACTATCCTATTTTGCTAGCATTCCCAAGTCGAACGCCCGCCACCAAACAACTGGGTGCCTGGCACCAAATTTCCCACTCGGTTTGCTAGCATTCAACGACAAAATCAGCGTGCCTGGCACCATTTTCGGGCGCACGGCCCAATGCTAGCAAACCTACTCCGTCACCATCCTATTTTGCTGGCATTCCCAAGTCGAATGCCCGCCACCAAACAACTGGGTGCCTGGCACCAAATTTTCGACGCGGTTTGCTAGCATTCAACGACAAAATCAGCGTGCCTGGCACCATTTTCGGGCGAACGGCCAAATGCTAGCAAACCTACTTCGTTGCCATCTTGTTTTGCTAGCAAGCCCGAGTCCAACACTCGCCGTCAACCAACAGAGTGCCTGGCACCAAATTTTCGACGCTCATTTGCTTGCTTTGTAACGAAGGGAAAGGTGTGAAATGCCAAACTGCCGCAATACAACGACTACCATTTGTGACCACCAAATAACAACATGAATGCTAGCAAAGTTTGGGCAAAAGCAACTTTCATCGCCACCATACTACTCAACTGACGTCGCCATACCCAAAGCAACTGAAGCACGAACAATACCAAAATGGTACCGGCAAATTTACACCCTAAAAAAACTGCGATATGTGGCGTACATCCGGTAAGCGGATCATCCAGCCCCATCATGTAGCGCCCAACCGGGTTCAACTCCAGACTCTGCAAAGAATCAACGTACATCACCGTCAAATAACTGTCATACGCAGAAACAAAAACAACTGGGTGCCTGGCACCAAATTTTCGACGCGGTTTGCTAGCATTCAACGACAAAATCAGCGTGCCTGGCACCATTTTCGGGCGAACGGCCAAATGCTAGCAAACCTACTTCGTTGCCATCTTGTTTTGCTAGCAAGCCCGAGTCCAACACTCGCCGTCAACCAACAGAGTGCCTGGCACCAAATTTTCGACGCTCATTTGCTTGCTTTGTAACGAAGGGAAAGGTGTGAAATGCCAAACTGCCGCAATACAACGACTACCATTTGTGACCACCAAATAACAACATGAATGCTAGCAAAGTTTGGGCAAAAGCAACTTTCATCGCCACCATACTACTCAACTGACGTCGCCATACCCAAAGCAACTGAAGCACGAACAATACCAAAATGGTACCGGCAAATTTACACCCTAAAAAAACTGCGATATGTGGCGTACATCCGGTAAGCGGATCATCCAGCCCCATCATGTAGCGCCCAACCGGGTTCAACTCCAGACTCTGCAAAGAATCAACGTACATCACCGTCAAATAACTGTCATACGCAGAAACAAAACCAATGAGCAAAGAACAAATCGGCACCGTTAAATGATGTCGAACCATTTGACGATAAAGCCGCGCAAACTCAACCAACATGGAACGCTGGCGCTGAAATACCGCAACGGAATTATTGCCGGACACTGCAAATGGTTGCTCTAGCCCCAGCACTGCACCACCCGAAACCGCCCCAATACGAACCTCGGACATGATCTTCAATCTCCTCGTAACCAAAACGCATTTTGGGAATCCTCTCTGCCCAGAGAGTGTCCCATCTGCCCGATCATGACCAACGCAAACCCCATACCTAACCGATAAACAAAACTCGCCCCGCGAGATACACTCGACGTAAACCAAATCCAGGAAACAACTTACAACCCATCAAGTATCGCATTTTTCCGGACGCACTAGATCGGACTCTCCATCCAATTTGCTTGCCCCTCAAGCAAAGAATCTGGCATCCCCCCAAAAAGGAGATGAGAGGGCAAGCCAATCCCGCCTTCCGCTCGCTCAACGGTAACTTTCCGCCCCCAAATTCATTTTCCGGCGGGCCTGCCCGAATACGAGGCAGCCTGCCTAGAAATGCGTCACACCCACACCACCCAACCGCCCCAAACTACCCATTATTGGGCAACATGGCTCTCTGTAGTTCTCTTGCGCAAAGTTCCCTTGCCCTGGACGACTGTTTTTCCGTAGAAAGAACGGTTGAACTACCGGCCGTTTTCTGATGACGCTGCATTTCGCAGGACCTCGATCCATGAGTACACCTCTCCTATTCGAAGAGCTCTCCTTGAACGATTGCTGGAAGAGCCCAGGTCGCACCATTACTGAGACCGACTTGGTGCAATTTTCATGCTTGACGGGCGACTTCGACCCACTTCACATGGATCACGAACATTGCAAAGAAACGCCGTACGGGAAGCCGATCGCCCACGGCTTGTTGGGGCTCTCTTACCTCGCCGGACTCAGTTCGCAGTATCCACGCATGAAGACAACGGCGTTTACCAGAATCGAACAATGGCAGTTTTTGAAACCCATTTATGTCGGCGATACCATTCATGTTCGAACTGAAGTGGTCGGCTTACAGGAACATGGAAGACGACATGGCGAAGTCACTTGGAAAAGACAACTCGTCAATCAACGTGGCGAAGTGACACAAGAAGGTGTATTTGTCACTCTAGTTGCTCGCGCCACTATGTCCGTGAAGTATCCCGAACGAAACGCCGCATAGTCTTCTCAAACACAATCAGCAGCCGGCGACTACCGCGAAACACCATTTTGCTGCATGGCTGCCGTTAATGTGTTCTTGAGCAACATCGCAATCGTAAGCGGCCCAACGCCACCAGGCACTGGCGTAATCGCGCTAGCTACGGAGCTCACACTTTCGAAGTCAACATCACCAACAATTCCCGTATCGATTCGATTGATGCCAACATCAATCACGACAGCCCCCGCCTTCACATGCTCTTTCTTGATGGCATTAGCCCGTCCGATGGCAACAATCAGAATGTCCGCTTGCTGAGTCACTTCGGCAAGATTTTTCGTCTGACTGTGGCACACGGTGACTGTCGCATTCGCAACTTTGTCACCGACAGGCCCTGTCCGCTGCATCAATAACATCGCCAAGGGTTTCCCCACAATATCGCTGCGTCCAACCACTACCGCATGTTTCCCCGACACCTCGATGTTATAACGGGCAAGCAATTGAAGTACCCCGTGCGGTGTGCATGGCAGAAAGCGAGGTCGCCCTTGGCAAATAAGCCCAACGTTCTCTGGTCCAAATGCATCAACATCCTTCGCTGGTGACACAGCATCCAAAACTTGGTTCGTATCCCAGCCCGTCGGCAGAGGAAGCTGCACCAAGATCCCATGCACAGAAACATCTGCATTCAAGCGCCCAATGAGCTGCAGGAGTTCCTCCGGGCGAGCACTCGACGGCAAACGCTCGAGCCTGCTGGTCATCCCGACTTTTTCGCAAGTCTTTTGTTTGTTGCGAACATAGACCTCGCTCGCTGGGTTATCCCCTACCAAAACAGCTACAAGACAGGGAACCACACCTGTGGCTTGCCTGAATTGAGTTACCTCCGCAGCAATTTCAGCTTGAATTTGTAGAGCAACTGCTTTTCCGTCCAAAATCATGGCCGACATGCTGAACCTCTCGCTTGGAGCCTAAATCAAGAATATTAATTCTGTTCCGCCAGAAGTACGGGACGGACCTAGTGCTGTAGTGGGAATTTGCCCTGGGCGTTATATTAACGACAAATTGGGAAAAGTTTGACAGGGGGGAAGCCCCTTTTCGCATACGCAACGAGAGGATTGAGGAACTCCATGTCCGAGGAATCAGGATTGAGTGCCGTAGAGGCTGTAAAGGACAAGAGCAACTACCTATTTGGCACAATTCGCGAAGATCTCCGCGAAGGGACTGCGAGCTTTGTCAAAGAGAATGCGCAATTGCTGAAATTTCATGGCACTTACCAACAAGATGACCGTGAGGCTCGCACCTCTACAGGCGAAGGTAAGTCGCTCAAAGAAATCAGCTTCATGGTTCGAACTCGAATCCCTGGCGGCAAAATGAACGTGGCCCAATTGCTTGCCCATCTCGATATGTGCGACGAAATCGGTAACGCCACTCTTAAAATCACTACCCGTCAAGCGTTGCAACTTCACGGCATTGTAAAGTCCGATCTGTGGAAGTGCATTCATCGCATCAACGAGATCCAACTCTCGACCCTAGCGGCTTGCGGTGACGTCAATCGCAATGTGATGTGCTGCCCCGCTCCTTACAAAGATCCAATTCATATCACACTACAAAAACTCACCGATGATTTGGCTCAGCATCTCGCTCCGCGCACAAAAGCCTACTACGAAATTTGGGTGAAGGATCCTGACTCCGGTGATTCGCAATTGGTCGGTGGCGCAACGGAAGAAGATGTTGAACCAATTTACGGCAAGCATTACTTGCCCCGCAAATTCAAGATCGCAGTTGGCTTACCTGAAGACAATTGCGTCGACATCTACACCAACGACTTAGGCTTCCTAGCCATTGTTCGCGATGGAAAAGTTGTGGGCTATAATGTTCTCGTCGGTGGTGGCTTGGGAACTACGCCTGCCAACAAGAAAACTTTCCCTGCGTTGGCCAAACGCATGGCGTATTGCACCGCAGATCAAGCCGTCGCTGTCGCTGAAGCTGTGGTAAAAGCACAACGCGATCATGGCAATCGAGCTGACCGAAAGATCGCGCGTCTCAAATATGTCATCGCTTCGAAGGGCGTCGAGTGGTTCCGTGAACGTGTCGAAGAACACCTGGGTTATAAGCTGACCGATTGCCTACCTGATGATGTACATGATTTCGATGATCACATCGGCTGGTTCGAGCAGGGTGATGGATTATGGTTCTACGGCCTCAACGTTGAGAATGGAAGATTGTTCGATCGCGAAGAACGCCGCTGGAAAACGGCATTCCGGGAAATCTGCCACGAACTCAATCCGGGCATTCGACTCACTCCACACCAAAGCATTCTGTTCACCGATATTAAACCCGAACATCGTGCCACTCTCGAAAGTATCCTTAAGCGAAACGGTATTCCGCTAAGTGCAGAAATATCCAATGTTCGCCGGTGGTCCATGGCTTGCGTTGCTCTCCCCACTTGCAGCCTTGCGATTACAGAAAGCGAACGAGTTCTTCCATCCGTCATGGACCAACTCGAAAAAGAAATCGCACGCCTGGGCCTCTCCAGTGAACGATTTACGGTCCGCATGACGGGCTGCCCTAATGGATGTGCCCGACCCTACAATGCTGATGTGGGCTTGGTTGGAAAAGCTAAGGGCCGATACACGTTGTATCTCGGCGGAACTTTACTTGGCACTCGTTTAGGTACGATCTACAAAGACCTCGTACCACTCGAGCAAATCACTCCAACATTGTCTCCCATCCTAATCGCTTTCAAGCAACATCGAGCATCTACAAATGAAACGTTCGGAGACTTCTGTCACCGAGCGGGGAAAGAGCAACTAGAGAAATGGAGCGTTGAATACGCGACCGTTTAAGGCGTTACTTGGCCCCTGACTGGATGTAGCGAACCCGTCACTAGCATTTCGGTTGACAAGGTTCTTTACAAATAACAAACCCTGGCCTTCGGATTGAGAAGATTATTCATCCGAAGGTACAAGGTGCTTGTTTCTTCGTTTGAGTATTATTGAGGAGGTTTTGTACCATGGCCAAACTTGCACGTTTTCAATCCGAAAATGGCCCACACGTAGGACGTATTGAAGGCGATAGCGTAGTGCCGCTCAATCTTCCGATTGCAGGGATGACCATGCTGCAGCAGTTGCTTGCCCATCCCGATCTGCCGCAACTGGCCAACGAACTCCCTGCGTCCGGGCCCGCGATTCCTCTCGCCTCCTGTATCTTGCTTCCCCCTATCGATCTCCAGGAAGTATGGGCAGCTGGAGTTACGTACAAACGAAGCCAAACCGCGCGCATGGAAGAATCGGAAACGGCCGCATCGTGCTACGACCGCGTCTATCGTTCGCCGCGCCCGGAACTATTTTTCAAAGCGACACCTCATCGCGTTAGCGGCACTAACGAGGCGTTGCGAATCAGGAAAGATGCCACCTGGAATGTTCCCGAACCTGAACTCGCGCTGGTTATTTCACCCGATCAACGCTTAGTCGGATTCACGATCGGAAACGACATGAGCTCCCGAGACATCGAGGGAGACAATCCGCTCTATTTGCCTCAAGCAAAATGCTACAATCAATGTTGCGGACTTGGGCCTTGGATCAGCTTGATCGACGAAATGCCCGAACGAAATGCGATTACGATCGAACTACAAATCACACGTTCTGGAAGTGTCATCTATTCGGGCAACACGAGTGTTGCCGAAATGGCTCGAACCTTTGAAGACCTTATCGGTTGGCTGTGCCGGGACAACTCCTTTCCCAACGGAGCTTTCTTGTTAACAGGAACAGGAATCGTTCCCGACACTCCTTTCACTCTTCAACCCGCTGACCAAGTCGATATCAAAATTGCCGGTATCGGCACATTGACCAATACTGTCGTACAAGGCTGAAAAACCTCGCGCGTTTCCAGCCGACTTGAACACCAACACTCTATCTCAATTATTACGCGTTCATACTTATGACCAACAACAATCCTGGACAGCCTGTTCCTGTACTTCTCGATGGAAAGTGGCAAACCTCTAACTCCACTGGAACCTTTCAAGCGACCAATCCCACTACGGGAGAGAAAATCGCAACTCTATTTCCCATCAGCAGTTGGAAGGATTGTGAACTCGCATTGCAAGCCGCTGAGGCTGCATTCTGGGAACTTAAAAAGTGTGGTATAGAAAAAATCGCCAAGTTCCTAGAACTCTACGCCGACAAGATCGATGCCGATAAAGCCACTCTGGTTGAATTAGCCAATCGCGAAACCGGGCTTCCAACTGCTCCTCGACTTGGCGATGTAGAACTACCACGCACCACAAACCAACTTCGCATAGCAGCCAAGGCCACTCGCGAAGGAAGCTGGAGCCTACCAACGGTTGATACCAAGGCGAACATTCGCTCGTGCTACCAAGCACTTGGCCCTATTGCCGTTTTTGGCCCCAACAATTTCCCTTTCGCATTTGGCAGTTTATCCGGTGGCGATTTTGCCGCTGCAATCGCGGCAGGTAATCCTGTGATAGGCAAAGCGAATAGCTCGCACCCAGAAACCACTAAACGCTTCGCGGAACTTGCCATCGATGCAGTTCGTGAAGCAGGCCTTCCGCTCGGTACAATCCAACTCATCTACCGAACATCGCATGACGATGGAATGAAATTGGTCAGCGATCATCGAATTGGAGCAACCGGCTATACAGGGAGTCGACACGCCGGCCTTGCATTAAAAGCCGCTGCTGATGCCGCAGGAAAACCTATCTACTTGGAACTTAGCAGTGTAAACCCAGTTGTATTCCTGCCCGGAGCATTGGCCGAACGAGGTGAACAACTCGTTGACGAATACCTTGGAAGCGTCTTGATGGGCACTGGGCAATTCTGCACGAACCCAGGGTTCGTACTGGTCTTGGATAATGCTGATGGCCAACTTTGGATTGAAAGAGTGGCCGCCCGTTTCAAAGCTGCTCCGTGCGGCACATTGCTTTCCCCAGCTGTCCAGCGTTCGCTGACCACGAGCGTTCAAACTCTGGTAGGCTTTGGTGCCAAACTACTCGCTGGAGGCACACCGGTCGATGGCCCTCGCTGTGCTTACTCCAACACTTTACTTGAGATCACTGCCAGCACTTTCGTGACGAACCCAGAGGGTTTCCAAACAGAAGCTTTCGGCAATGCGGCGTTGGTCGTCAAAGCCAAGTCCGTTGCTGAGATGGTTGCAGTCCTTAAAGGCTTGGAAGGTAACCTTACTGGCTGTATTTATTCTGCAACCAAAGATAACAGCGACGATGCTGCTTATTCCCAACTAGCTGAGATCATGGAATTCAAAGTAGGCCGCATGTTGAACGATAAAATGCCTACAGGCGTCGCTGTCAGCCCCGCCATGAACCACGGTGGCCCTTATCCATCCACAGGCCATCCAGGATTTACAGCGGTCGGTCTCCCTGCTTCCATGCTGCGTTTTGCGAAACTCACTTGCTTCGATAACGTTCGCCCCCATCGCTTGCCAGACGTTTTGCGAGATCCACCCGCTAACGCACAGACGTGGCGGATGATCGATTTGCAATGGAAACAGGGCTAACGGAAAGAGCCCAAATATCGAAACATTTGCTTACTCCACTCGCCCGGCGAGAATGCTCTTAGCGATTCGACGGGCAGTGGAATGAAGTGGTACCTCGTGCAATTGATCGAACTTTAGCCAACGATAATTGCCAATTTGCTTTTGAGGTCCAGCTTTCCATTGGACGTCAAAACAATCGAGCGTAATCTTGTATTTCGTCACCCCATGCTTGATGCGCATTCTCAAGGTTGGGGTCTTTACTGTGAGTCCGAAATGCGTCTTGAGCTTCGCACTTCGACCTTCTTCAATATGCTCTTCTGCCTCGATTGGAAAGCGTGGGAAGTCCCACAAACCCTCCCAGCGTTCGCCCGGTAAACATTGCCGCACTAGTACCTTATCTCCGTCCCAAATCACCCACGCAATCTCGTGAACGTGCTCGAAGTCCTTTGGCTTGGGAGGTCTCGGAATCTCTCCCTGCAAGTTGTCTTTGCGTGTGGGACAATGAGCCAATAACGGACACTCATCGCACTTGGGATTCGTCGGAGTGCAGACCAAACTCCCTAACTCCATCAAGGCTTGATTGATTTCGCCTGGATTCGTTTGTGGTACAAACTCTTCAGCAAAACCCCACATCGCCTGTTGGCTGGCCCTGTTTTTGGGATCATCCTGCCATTTCATCAAACGGCAATAGAGTCGCTGCGTATTCGCTTCTAATATCGGCTGCGACTGATCATAGGCAAAAGAGCAGATTGCTCCTGCCGTGTACCGTCCGATTCCTGGTAAAGCAAGGATATCGTCAAAGGAGGTCGGAAACAAACCATCATGCAAAGCGACGATCTGGTTGGCAGCGGCATGCATCTGCCGCGCTCGACGATAGTATCCCAAACCTTCCCAGTACTTTAGGACTTCTTGTATCTCAGCAGCCGCTAATTCTTGAACGGTAGGAAAGCGATGCAAAAAACGATGGTAGTAATCGATCACCGTGGCAACTTGAGTCTGCTGCAACATGATCTCGCTGACCCAAATAGCGTACGCATCATTTGTTCTTCGCCAGGGTAAGTCTCGAGCCTGAGCACGAAACCATGTCCGGAGCTTGCGATGCATTTGAGTTAGCTCACTCGAGCCAAACCACTCTGCTTTGGTTTTCTTATTCACAACTGCGCGATAATCCGAGAATGTGTAAGAGGCCTATTCTTGACGTCCCAAAACAACATTGACTTGCAAAACGTTCATTTCACCCTTTAGGTTCGAACGCTCCAACTCAACAACTACTTTTTCACCTGGCCGCTTTTTGCGCAAAGTCGAACGAATATCCTCGAACGTGACGATCGCTTCGTCATCGATCTTGGTAATGATGTCTCCCGAAATAATACCGGCTTGTTCAGCTGCCCCGTTGGGCGTTGTTTCACTGACCGTTGATGTGCGTAGGGCAAGAGTATCCGATTGAATCCCCAGAAATCCGCCGCAACCAAACTGGACTTCGATTCCATCGAGCCCTTTAACGAGTCTCTCCCCAGCTTCAAAGGAAATGTCTGTTCCAAAGATTCGCATCGACCTCCAAACAGAAAGCCCGCGTAGCGTGTCGATGCACTTGTCATCGATCGGCGTGTACAGAATTTCGATATGATCGAGGCTTTCGATATCCTTCAGCCACAACAAGTCGGCAGAAACAATTGATGTATCTCGGATCAGGAGCTTTCTGAGCCGCGGCATTTCGCTCAAATACTTCAAGCACTCGCCATTAATGTTTGGGCCTCGCAGTACGACCAATTCAACTTTCGTTAACCATTGAAGCCAAGCAAGGTCCTTCGCCGTTCCACGAAACCCTTCATTCACTTCAATAAAATAAAGCTGCTCTAGGCCCGTTCTCCCATTCAGTGGATAGATCCCAAGAATAACCCCAGCCCCTAACGCACTAAGCTCTTTAGTGGCTCGCTCGCTGTGAAGCTCGCGTATCGATTCCAGGAGTTTTTCAGCCAAGATCGAATTTCGACTTGTTTCCAGCGCAATGAGTTTCTTCAGCGACTTTACCACTTGCCGCGTCGCTTCAGATTGTGGCTCAAGCGCGAATTGACTATAGATTTCAAATATCTGAGTACTTGCATCCGCATCCGCAGAAGGCAACTTTTCATCAAGGACGGAGATGACACCTGGTCCCAATTCGAGCAACTTGGCTTTTGTAATTTCTCGCGTCGTAAAACTGTCCGAGCTCAGCTTATCCACTAGTTCGGCAGTTAGCTGTCGATCGATGACAGGTTCATCCGTAACTGCGGAATGCACGGCTGGAGGTGAAGTGGGACTGGGAGCGACTGGGGAATTGGCAGGGGAAGGAGCTTGAGCCCAACTTGTTTCGGCAATATTGAAAACGCATAACGAAAGTACCGAAACCAAAATGCAAATAAACGGCTTGGTAGGCGGTGCGATAGCGTTCACAAATTCGGAGTTGAGAGATGACTTCATCATTGCTACTCGAGCCCATGTGGGGCCTAGGTGTGGGCGTATAGATGGGCCTAAGCTTGCGACTGGGCTCCCTTAGCTTTGTACAAATAAGGATTCATGGTTGGATCATTATACATCTTCATCTGACGATAGGTTCGATGTCGTTTCTTGCCTGTTAGGAGATCCTCTAACAGTTCCCGCAGGCCCTGGCTTAGATCCCTTCGCTGCGCCTCACCAATTGCTAACCGCTGACGCACTTTCTCCAAATGAGCCTGATCCACGTCCGTTCTTTCAAGTTGCTCGCGAAGATGGTACAGACGGAGAGCAAGAATAGATAGTCGATCAATACAACTACCAGGCGTTTCGGTGTTCTGCCGAGCCGACTCGCAGGGAACGATGTTGCTTTCAGTCAATCTTTCTGTGATCCAGTCATCGAGCTTCTCGATCCAGTCATTTCGCAATTGATTCAGACGATCGATGGCGCGTTTTACACCTGCAATCGTCTTGTCGTCGACATCAGGACTTCTGGCAATATCTTCTTGGTGCCATAACTCATAGTTGTATTGGTGTTGCTGACATACAACTTGCAAACCACCGGCATACGGATTTGCGATGGGTTCTTTATGCCACAGTGCAACAGTATCGTGCTGAAGAGCAAGAATTTCGTCGACGTTAAACATGATGTTCCTCCCTGACTGATGCGAACTTTCGTTGGAATTCCGAAACGCGTAACGCGGGTATCCTAAGGTTGACTCTTTCCGAAAACGAGTCCAGCCACTGGCATTGGGCAGCGATACAAACCTTTGCGAGCGGTGATATAAAGGGTTTTGAAATCGTCACCACCGAATGTGACATTAGCGGGAACTTCTGGGACTTGGATGATCGTCAGCAGTTTTCCATCGCGATTACAAACCTGAACGCCTAAAGCGGAGGTGATGTAAAGATTACCCTCAACATCAACGGTCATCCCGTCGCCACCGGTATTATCTTCCCCTTCAGGCTGTTTCAATTCGAATAGAACTCGACCTGCGCCAATCTTACCAGGACCTTCGATCGGGTAAGCCATGATTTGTTTCTGCATGGACGGAACGACATATAGTGTTTTTCCGTCAGGAGAGAGTCCTATGCCGTTAGGGGCCAGTAGATCCTGGCCAAGTCGTGTCACACTTCCATCTGCCGAACGATAATAAAATGCCTCAGTACCCTGAGGATAAGGCTCGGGCGATTGATACCGTGGATCGGTGAAGTAAATGCCGCCCACAGCGTCAATCACCAAGTCGTTGCATGCGTTGAAACGAATATTGTTGTGCTTGTCCGACAGCACAGTCACCGCTTTGGTCGCAGGATCGATGGATACCAATTGTCCGTCCATTTGGCAGGCCAACAACTGGCCTTTCGAGTCAAACATTAAACCGTTGCTGTGACCAGTTGGTTCAATAAAGATGTCCAACACATTGTCTTTGGGTTTGAACTTGTAAATTCGATTCGCGGGGATATCCGTGAAGTAAAGAGTTTGATCCGGCCCCCAGGCTGGCCCTTCCGTAAACTGAAATCCATCTTTTACCAGTTCCACCGGAGCCGTCGGTGCAAAGCTCTTCTCGGGCGAAGCTTCTTGTGCCGAGACGCAACGAGTTTCCGTCCAGATTCCAAGCATTAGCAGGCAACATAGCCAAGTCATTACGTTGTGTCGCGATGAACGCTCGAAGCAGGATACAAGTCGAGTCATGGAGGGACGATTTTGCAGGAGAGTTAAATCGATTGAGCTCATAATGGGCGTTGGAAAGCTCTATGCCGACGAGGGCTTTAGGAGCGGAGAATGGGGATGGAACCTTCTGAATCGACGGATTCCATTATCATAACTCTTTGTGGGCGTTAGGGATAGATCGAGAATCGACTCCAAAGTAAGTAGGGCGATTGTAGAATTCGGGGAGTTTTCGTTTCGATTTTCGGCAAAAATCGAAACGAAAAAGGGGGAATTCGCTTAGAACCCCCCCCCTTGGTCGAGTTGGTTTAAAGCAGAAACGCAGGGAAACGTTTAGGTCCCGCTAGACGAATTGGGGTCGGCGGGCGTAGCCTGCTCAGCTGGTTTAGCTTCGGCTGGCTTTTCAGCCTCGTCCTTTTTCTCGCCTTCTACTTTCTTCTCGCCTTCCTCTTTTTTCTCAGCGTCTTCTTTCTTCTCAGCATCCTTCTTGTCAGCCTCAGCGGGAGCTGGCTCGGCAGCGGCCGCGCCTTCGGCGTTTGGAGGAGCATCGCCACCGCGTTGGCGCCCACCGCCACCTCGGCGTGAATCTCGCATTGGATTACCGACTGGAGGTTCGCCACCGCCAGGAGGTGCCATGCGACGTCCACCGCGTCCACCAAATCCACCGCCAGCAGCACCTTTGAAGACTTCGAAGCGCGTTGGCTCTAACTCAGGTGGGAAGTAATTGTTGTTTCGATCGACGTCCGCAGTTTCCTTATGGGGGTCCAATTCGAAGCGGACCACTTTCTTTTCGGTAACCACCATCTTGGAAAACTTAGTCGAGTCAACTCGCCATACTTCGGCAGGCAAGCGAACTTCCTGGGTTGTTCCATCTTCAAACTCCATCATAAAAATGACGGGCATGATCAAGCCACCCTGATTGCTGAAATGCAGAACATAATAGTTCGACTTCTTCGCCAAGAGTTGCTTCTCAGCGTCGGTCAAACTTGACATCATGCGTTCATAGGCTTCACGTTGTTGCGGCGTGGTTGCCAAAGGATCATACGAGTTGTAAAAATCCTTGAGATCAGGAATTTGATCAACCAGTTTGGGCAATGGCTTGTTACGCTCTTCCGAAAGCGTTGGAATCGCTTCCGATCGTTCGCGACGGATGTCTGCTTCCTTTTGATCTGGCGAACGATCATCGGCGACTAGCCATTCGACCTTGTCGAGGGCAATATCGCAGTGATCCGTCGTGTAGAACCAACCGCGCCAGAACCAATCTAGATCGACACCGGATGCATCTTCCATGGTGCGGAAGAAGTCTGCTGGCATCGGACGTTTGAATTGCCAACGGCGAGCGTACTCTTTGAATGAATAATCGAAGAGTTCACGTCCCAAAATCGTTTCTCGAAGAACGTTCAATGCAGTGGCAGGTTTGGCATAAGCATTGTTACCAAACTGCATGATCGATTCGCTGTTGGTCATGATGGGAACTTGATCATTGCTGAGCATGTAGGAAACAATTTCAGCGGGCTCGCCGCGGCGCGATGGATAATTTTCTTCCCATTCTTGTTCGGCAAGATACTGCAAGAAGGTGTTGATCCCTTCGTCCATCCATGTCCATTGACGTTCATCGGTGTTAACGATCATCGGGAAGTAGTTGTGTCCCACTTCGTGAATGATCACTGAGATCAACGCATATTTGGTGCGGCTGCTGTATGTTCCATCCTCTTCAGGTCGTGGACCGTTGAAGCAGATCATTGGATATTCCATACCACCGACCGGACCGTTGACGCTGATGGCAGTTGGGTACGGGTAAGCAAACGTGTAACGACTGTAGACATTCAAAGTGTGGATGATGGAAGCGGTAGAATACTTGCTCCATAAGGGCTCGCCTTCATTGGGATAGTAGGACATTGCCATAACTTCGTTGCCTTCAACGTTGTGCAATTGGGCGTCCCAAATGAACTTACGACTGGTGGCAAAGGCGAAATCTCGCACTTTTTGAGCATGGAAAACCCAAGTCTTGGTTCCGGTCGACTTCTCAGCTTGATTAGCCTTCGCCTCTTCGGGTGTAACAATAAAAACTGGTTTCTTAGAGGTCTTGGACTGCTCCCAGCGTTGACGTTGTTCGGGCGTCAATACATCGTCGGCATTTTGCAAAACGCCAGTGGCGGCTACAACATGGTCTTCGGGCACGGTGATCTTGACCATGTAATCACCGAGTTCCAAGGTGAACTCACCTTGACCAAGATATTGTTTGTGTTGCCAACCTGTTGCGTCAGTGTACGCGCACAATCGTGGGAACCATTGAGCGATTTCGTAGATGTAGTTTCCATCTTTCGGGAAAAATTCGAAGCCAGTGCGGCCACCCATCAAACGCGCATCGTTGATGCGATAATGCCAACTTACGGAGACCTTAGTTTCTCCGCCTGGAGGAAGTGGTTCAGCCAAATCGACACGCATCATGGTCTTTACGATCGTGTACTTAAGAGCTCGCCCACTACCATCTTTCACTTCCCCAATCTTGACGCCGCCGTCGAATAGCTGGCGTGCGGTCATTGCCTGGAGCATTTCGATGGGAACACGTTCGGTCAAGCGAGAACTTGAAGTAAGATTGGAGTCCGAATCGGGACTAAAGATGTTGGCATCGAGTTGGAACCACAGGTATCGCAAGGTGTGCGGCGAATCATTGTGGTATGTAACCAATTCGCTACCGTGCAAAATTTGGTCTTCATCTTTGATGGCGACGTCAATGACATAATCGACGCGTTGTTGCCAATAGCCCGGGCCAGGTTCACCTGCGGCTGTTCGATAACTATTTGGCGTTGGCAGGATTTCATCTAACTGCCGGAAGTAATCGATTTGGTTGTATTTTTTGTTGGGGAATGGTTGGGCGGTTGCAACACTGGTGATTGCAACCAAGTTCAGTAACAATGCCAGTGCGGCGGATAACGCTCGAAGAGCGGATTGATGCCGAAAAAACAACAGAGTCCGTGCGCTCATGCCAGCTTCCTATGCGAAGGTCGTGCTGAGGGGAACAGACTGCCATCGACCGTACTGCAGATACGAATCGAAATGCCCCCGCTCGAGTCAGAGCTTCGCGGTCAAGTAAGTTTCAAAACCATGAAAATGACGCGTCTGAGGTCTTACAGGTACTACCCTGCGGCAGAGCGGACAAAACCGATACCGTCCCCTGTGAAGATCCCTTTGCGTCATTTAAGTTGCTGCAAGCGGTGTCGGCAACCTCCGAAACCTGGGCAAACCGCGAAAATCGGGGGCTTTTTTGAAAATCCCGTGGCAAGTCTCAGTTTCTGCTTCCCCGCAAGTGATGTTTGTAACCAGAGGACGATTGCACGATGACAAGCCAAGACAGAGGATTGGGAACAATTGGGGCAAGGGACTGGAAAGTGGGCTATTGCACAAACGTCCACCCAGGCATTGATTTACGAGCTGCCCAAGCCAACTTGTCGCGGTATGCAATTCCCGTCCAACAAGCCATCGAACCGACGGAAAAACTCCCTGTTGGATTGTGGTTGGCAGAGCCTGCCGCGCGAACACTACGAGATGGAAATGAGCTGGTTCGATTTCGGGATTGGTTGAACGAACATTCGTTACTCCCATTTACATTCAACGGTTTTCCACAAGGGGATTTTCATCAGCCCGTGGTCAAACATCGCGTTTATCTACCAACGTGGGAAACGCGGGAACGACTCG
This sequence comes from Planctomycetota bacterium, assembly GCA_017303505.1. GTDB lineage: Bacteria > Planctomycetota > Planctomycetia > Pirellulales > Pirellulaceae > JAFLCP01. The sequence continues at coordinate 72,189 of JAFLCP010000014.1, forward strand.
ACTACACGTTGCTGTTGGTCGACCACCTTCATGCGTTATTACCTGAAGGTGAAATCGGTTCCATATCCACGTTGCCATTGGGCTGGGGAACGCCACATTGGACTTCGGAACAATTGCATCAAGCGGCCACGCACTTAGAAGAAGTAGCAGAGTACTTGTCTAACTTGGAGCAACGAACGGGCCGACGTATCGTCATCGCAATCGAGCCAGAGCCGGGGTGCGTTCTGGATACCGCTTCTGATATGGTTCAGTTTTTCAGTGAGCATTTATCAAACCCTAAGAATGCAGAACGAAATAGGCGGTACTTAACGGTCTGTCATGACGTGTGTCATGCTGCGGTCATGTTTGAATCGCAGCACGATTTTCTCGATCGATTGAAGTCAGAGGGATTATTGATTGGGAAGGTTCAAGTATCGGCCGCACTAGAGATTCGCTGGAACGAGCTATCGAGAGAACAGCGTTATTCGGGGATTCGATTCCTGAGACAGTTCGCCGAAGATCGCTACCTGCACCAAACGGGTGTCCATTCCAAATTGGGGTTTGAATTGTGGGAAGATTTGCCACACCTGCTGGCTGAATTTACATCAGCCCAACTTGAGGCTGAAAAAGATGTGGGAATTGATGGGAACGAGGGAAAGTGGGATCGGCTCGATGACTCGAGTTGGCGCGTCCATTTTCATGTCCCAATATGTGAAGCTGTTATCGGAGAATTGTATAGTACGCAAGCTGAAATAAAGAACTGCCTGCGGTTGCTGCAGAGCCCCGACTACGCAGGCTTATGCCCGACTGGCCACCTGGAAGTTGAAACATATGCCTGGAGTGTTATACCTGCGGAATTGCGGCAAAATGATTTGGCGGTCAGCATCACGAACGAGGTCTATTGGTTACGGGAATTTTTAGCTTCGCTGTGACGGCTAGGTACATTGGATCGCAGTGGGGGGCCAAATGGACGTATCCGATGGTTCTAGGGCCGGGAGGCATGGCCAACCCAACCAAGTGGCGATAAGATTGGGGCAAAAATACGGGGCTTTATTGTTGTGTACCGATTTACGGTTTTCGTGAAACGTTCGCGATACAACTCGCCATGCTAGAGGTGGCCTGAGGTGACCGTGTGCCGATTTTTTTCACTTGGAAAATGTGCGATTAATGTCGGAAAAGAGGCTTCGGAAAGAACCTGGAAGACGGTCGAGCGGTCTTCTGTTCTACGCAGTGATATCCGCACTGATGAAAGTTTGAATCAAATATATAGAGTTCAATGAAGATGGTCGAACTTGGTGTGAACATTGATCATGTGGCGACGTTGCGTCAGGCGCGTCGCGGAACGCAGCCGGATCCAGTGGCAGCTGCGGTGCTGGCGGAGCTGGGTGGTGCCGACAGCATAACGATTCACCTTCGCGAGGATCGTCGCCACATTCAAGATCGCGACCTAAGAGTGCTTCGGCAGACCGTTTCTTCGCGATTGAATCTTGAGTTAGCGTGTTCGAAAGAGGTCGTTGATATCGCAGTTGACGTAAAACCGGATCAAGCGACATTGGTTCCGGAGCGTCGCGAAGAAGTGACCACCGAAGGTGGGCTTGATATTTTGAGTGACACTCCACGTGTTGCGGACGCGGTAAAGCGTTTGCAGTCCCACGGCATATTTGTAAGTCTCTTTTTGGATCCCGAAGAGGACCAGATTCGTGCAGCGGCGGCCCTCGGGGTAGAAGCTGTCGAGTTGCATACAGGTCAGTACGCATTAGAGCAGGGCGTAAAACGTCGTCAACAGTTACAGCGACTCCAGCAGGCAGGGGCTTTAATTCGTCAACTCGGCTTACAGCTTCATGCGGGTCATGGACTGGATTACCTAAATGTGCAACCGATTGCCGCGATCGCTGAGATGCACGAATTGAATATAGGACACAGCATTGTATCGCGGTCCATTATGGTAGGTATGCGGGAGGCTGTCTCCGAGATGAAACGACTTATGGTTGAAGCACTTCGACCGACTCGATGAGTAGATAAGACAAGATAGATTATTTCACCGTTGTTTGTATTTTGCTGGGAGCATTGGCCACTATGGCTCGTAAAGGTTCTGCATTCGCTGGTTTGTCCGTTGCCATCGTCACTCCTCTTGTGCACGGTGAGGTTGATTACGCGAAACTTCGCGAACAAGTCGAGTTTCAGATTTCGGCAGGCACAAACTGTCTCGTCCCAGTTGGCACGACAGGTGAGTCGCCGACATTATCACACGTTGAACATGAGCGAGTGATAAGTGAAGTAGTTCAGATCGCGAGCGGTCGCTGCAAGATCATGGCTGGCACGGGCAGCAATAGCACCTCTGAAGCCTTGCGGCTAACAAAGTGGGCCGCGAAGGAAGGCTGCGATGCTTCGCTACAAGTCGCTCCTTACTACAATAAACCAACCCAGGAAGGTTTTTACCAACACTTTAAAGCGATAGCGGAAGAGATCGGAATTCCGCATTGCGTCTACAATATTCCTGGGCGAACAGGAAAGAACATTGAGCCAGAAACGATTGCCCGATTGGCTGAGTTACCGAACATTACGATGGTTAAAGAAGCGACCGGATCACTTGATCAATGTTCGCAGATTTTGAACACCACCAATTTAACGGTGTTGAGCGGAGATGACAGCCTAACACTCCCAATGATGTCCGTCGGAGCGGAAGGGGTGATTTCGGTAGCAGGCAATATTGTACCACACGACGTCTTGGCCATGGTACGCGCTGCATTGGCTGGTGACTATGAGACCGCACGACATTGGCATCACAAGCTATTCCCACTATGTCGTGATATGCTTGGATTATCTACCAATCCGATCCCAGTAAAGGGAGCGATGAAACTTCTTGGCAGAGACACGGGCGAATTGCGACTGCCGATGACATCTTTAGAGCCGAAGCAATTTGAACAGTTGCGGCAGACGCTGCAAAACTATGGGCTTATTCAGAGCTAAGAAACCGATCTGCTGATTTTGCAGAGGAGGGAATTCGTCAAAATAGTTGGCCCGCTTCTAGCCGAGCTCTAAAGAATGCGAGAGCCATCTGGATCTCCTTGCTGGTAAATGGAAAACGCGAGCGGACTGTTCGCAAAAGTCTTGCTAGCTAAAGACTGAACACCCTTGGGGCGGAGCGAGCCATCGCTTACCGCCCCATTTTCATTTCCCGCCCTCCGGCCCACAGGGTGCCTGGCACCCTGTATTGCCGCAGACGAAACGCTAGCAAATCGAAAAATCTCCATCGCGGTGCCTGGCACCATGTATACCGCCTTGTCCTCTGTACACGCCGCCCAATTTATCAGCCCCATCTGGCGCAACTGCCCCATCGATCTTCCTACAAAATTCATTGTCGGTACGGGAATCGGCTGATTTCCTCTGTTTTATTGGGATTTTCGCCACACGGAACGGCAAGTCCATGTCGTTTCCCCTCTTTGCCATTTGATAGCAAATACTGACCACAAATGTTTTGTGTACAAAACTTTCAGTTTTCTCTTGTATACTTACATGACATCGCATAGAACTACATTGTCCACCAATTCACTAGGAGAATCGTATGCGAAAAAAGAGAACTGAAATCGCCAATCCCGATTACTGCAACACCTTTCACATCACCATGCGATGCATCAGGAAAGGGTATCTTCTCGGTGACGATTTACGCGCAAAACATAGGAAACGTGGAAAACACGGGAAACAAGCGAAACTTGGAAAACGCATTAACGGAATCGCCTTAAAACGACAACAAATCGTTATCGATCGCATACGTGCCCTGGCCGCAGCTTTTGCCGTCGATGTCATCAGAGTTTCCATCATGGGAAACCATCTTCATCTCGAATTGCGGAATCGTCCCGATCTAGTCAAGCTCATGTCCGATGAAGAAGTAGCACGTCGATACCTCATGA